>CAMAVC010000043.1 GCA_945861585.1 Planctomicrobium piriforme | reverse complement strand
TAGCCGCCCTCCATCGCGGCGTTGGGCGTGAGCACGTTGCGCAGAATCGCCTCCACGCCGGTGATCCCGAGGCCGTCGAGCGCGGGGCCGATCCGGCCGCCCTGGCCGCCCTGCTGATGGCATGTGAGACACTTCGCCGCGAACAGGGCCTGGCCCTTGCCGGGATCGCCCGCGGCGTCGGCCAGCCCGCGGAACGTCGAGAACTTTTCCATCCGCTTACTGAGCTCCTCCGCCGTGACGAGCTTCGGCGCGTCGAGCGATGGCTCCACCCGCGCGTCGCCGGAGAGTTGGCCCCACGACGTGCCGCCGTGGAACGACGCGAGGCTCGGCGGCCGGGCATCGTCGCCGACGAAACTGCGGTCGAAGTCGGCCCGGATCTCGTCGGGCGTGCGGGCTTGGTTCCAGACGCGGAACTCCGCGATCCGGCCGCGGGTGCCCAGGTCCTTGCCCCGCGGCGTGCTGTAGCCGACCCGCAGGCCGGAGAAGGGCGTCGTCTCACGAACCGTCCCTTCGCCATCGAGTTCACCATCCACGTAGATCCGGAACACGCCTTCGCCGTCGCGGGTGACCGCATAGTGCGTCCACGTGTCGGGCGTGGTCTTCGACTTCGCCGTGACGACGTCGTTGTGGGCCTTCGTCCAGACCCGAAACTGGCCGCCGTAAAAATTCATGTCGACGAGGCCGTCGCCGGCGAGCAGGCTGTCTTCATTGCCGATCGGGGCCTCGAGATTCACCCACGCTTCCACGGTGAAGGGGCCATCGAGCGACACGACGGGGCCGGTGGCCGTGTCGTCTCCCGAGAGCCGCAGCACCGACGGGGCTCCGGCGGTGAGGTCGCCCCAGAGCTTCTCGAGCGTCGGATCACCGCCCAGCACCGCGCGCATGTCGGCCACGACGGACAGAGGCAGGCTCGTCGGGTCGATGTCGTCGGCCGTCATTGCCGCCACGAGTGCGGCCGCCCCTTCCTTGTGCCGCGCGAGCGCCGCGGCTGCCGCCTGCCGTTCGGTGAACGAAAGGTCGTCCCACGCGGCCACGAGCGCAGCGCACGACGTGCGGTCGCGGGATTCCGCCCACGCTGCCAAGGCCTCGGCCCGCAGCGACGGGACGTTCGCCGTAGCCGAGAGGATGGCCTGGCCGGCGGCTGCGGAGAGGGTGCCGAGCTCACGCAGGCAACGCAACGCCGCCTGCCGGACGTCGACGGCGGTGCCGCCGTCGCACACGAGGGCCGTCACGGCCGACTCGACACCCTTCGTTTTGAACGCCCCGACGAGTTTGAGCGCGAGCGCCCGGTCGGCGGCAGAGCCGTTGGCGCCGAGGAGTTCGGCTGCAGCCTTCGCGACGATCGGTTCGAGGGCGGGGCTCGTGAGGCCCGTACGAAACTTGAGCAGCGTTTCGAGTGTGGCTGCACGCGTTCGCGGATCGCAGACCGACTTCTCCACGGCCGCCGCCACCTCCGGCAGATCTGCTTGTGAGGCCAGCAGTCGCACTTCGTCTTCGCCGAGCGGGCGCTCGAGGGTGCCGACGAGCGCCACCAGCCCCCGAGCCGCAGATTGTGGCTCGAGCGCGAGTGTCGCCAGCAGCCGGTTTTCGATCGGCAGCTCCCGGCCCGCCGGAGACGCGAGAAACGCCGCCACCGCGGCCGGATGTAATTCCAACGCCCAGCGGGCGAGATACCGCTCAAAGTCGCGGTCGTACACCGTCCACGCATCGCCCTCCACGCGGCCGCCGCCGAGCCTCATGATGAGCGCGACCGTGTCGGGCTCGGTGACCGGAATCCGGCGGAATGCGTCGCCGAGCGCAGCCCGCACCTGCGGCGCGGGATCGTTGACGAGCGGTGCGGCCAGCCGACGAAACACGCCCTCCGAGCAGGTGGCGCCGGCGATGCGGACCGCCTCGTGACGGAGGTCGGGGCTCGCATCGGCGACGAGCGTTTCGAGGAGCGAGAGCGGGACGGCGCCGAGGCCTTCGAGCGCCCACAGGCAGCCCACGCGGGCGGCGACCGGCTCGGCCGGATCGGCGGCCCGCTTTTCGAGCATGGGCACGAGCGCCTTCGCCTTGCGATCGACGATCTCCTGCCAAGCGAAGTCGGCGATCCGGGCGTTGGCAGCGCCGAGATGCTTGGGCAGCTCTTCCGTGGGCAGCTTCCCCACGGCCACGGGCTCGCGCAGTGGCTGCGAGGCATGTCTGATCCGCCAGATCCGGCCGCGCTCGCGGTCGCGGTCGGGATGGTTGCGCGGCACTTCGTTGTGCGAGATGATCTTGTTGTACCAATCGACCACATACAGGCAGCCGTCAGGGCCAAACTGCGCGGCCACGGGGCGGAACGCCTTATCGCCACTGACGAGAAGATTCGGCCCCTTGCGATAGGTGGAGCGCTCGCCCGCGCGTGTGGCGATGATCGACTGGATCTGGTTGGTGATCGGGTTGGCGAGGTAGAAGACCCGCTCCCCGGGCGTCGCTCCGGCGCCCGCACCCCACGGCCCCGGCCAGCCGTCGGCATCGTCGGCGATGGCGAGGCCGCTCAAGCCGCTGCCTCCCATCTGCGGCGGCCCGAGCGGGGCAGGCATCATGGGCTGATAGGGGCGGAGCCGATCGGGGGAGCCGGTTGCCACGAGCACGCCCGGCTCGTACGGGAAGATCGGGTATCCGATGTCGTTTGCTTCCTGGAGCCAGATCTTGCCCTCGCGCGAGATCGTCAGGCCCCAGATGTTGTTCGGTCCGGCCGTGAGCGATTCAAACAGCGAACCATCGGGTCTGAACCGGCCGAGCTTGCACGCGTCGTATCGAACTTCTTTGGCGCCATCGGCAAACGCCACATCGCCCGGCCGCTTCACGGTCGATCGATTGAAGAGGCCCTGGGCCAGCAGGATCCAATCGCCGGGCACCCGCGTGAACTGGTGCGGGAAGAGGTGCGAATCCTGCACGCCGAAGCCATCCAGCACGGTTTCGAAGCCATCGGCCCGACCGTCGCCATCCGTGTCGCGATAGAAGCGGATCTCGGTGCCATATTGCACGAAGGCGCCGTCGCGATAGGGCAGCACGCCGAGCGGAATCGCGAGCCCTTCGGCAAACACCCGCGGAGTTGACGGCTTCGCCGCCCACGGGTCATCGACCACGATCACCTTGTCGCGGCCGCCCGCCGCAAAGAGCCGCTTCGACGCCTCGGGGCTCTCGTTGGCATCGACGGGATATTCAAATGCCGTCGTCGTCCACAGCCGGCCTTTGGCGTCGAAGGAGAGGGCCACAAACTTGCCAAACCGGTTGGCCGGGTCGGTATCTTCCTCGAGCACGAGTTCGGCCGTGAAGCCCTCGGGCAGCGTGAACTGGGCAGCCTCCTGCGCCGCCGAGAGCGGCAGGGCCCCCTCCGCGTTGCCCACCTTCATGCTGGCGGGCTTGCCGGCGGGCGGCGCGGCAGCCGGTGCAGTGGCCGGCAGAACCTCGATCTTGACGTCCTTCACCTCCACGAGGGCCTTGCCCCCGCCATGTACCTGGAGGCCGATCTGGCCGATGAGCGGAATGGCCGCATCCTGCTCCACGTAGTCAAGCGCCGCCACGCCGTTGATCCACGACCGGATCGCTGGGCCTTCGGCCACGATTCGGTAGTCGTTCCAGTCGTCTTCCTTGATCGCAGCGGCGAGTGCTTGCGCGTCTTTCGGCTCACCGATCACCTTGTTGCGACGTGACTCGTCGTAGAGCTTGCCCCACCAGCCGGGGCCGGCGTCGACCTGGTAGCCCCGCATCTCGTGCGAATCGGGCACGCGCACGCTGCGAATCTGGATCCCGGAGTTCACGAAACCGCCCGCGCCGCGGATGCGGATCTTGAACGTCAGTTCGAAGTTTGCAAACGATTCCTTCGTGGCCAGGAAAGTGTTGTGCGGAACGTTCTCGGTGAGCGATCCGCCGACGAGCATGCCGTCGGCGGCCTTCCACCACTGCTCCTCGCCCGCGCGCACATCCCAGCCGGTGAGCGACGTGCCGTCGAAGAGCGAGCGCGAGTCCGCGGCAGAAGCCGACGGGAGGCCCATTGCGACAACGAACGCCACCACAAACAGGGAGGCGAGGGGGATCGGCGAACGCTCGACGAGCATGGGCCGCTGCGGCCCCGCGAGAATCTGAAAGACCGCGTAGCGGCGACTTTTGCCGTCCCCCGAGCCGGCACTCACCTCAGAGGTATTCAGTCGCATTGAAGAATCTCCTCTTCAGGCGGACGGCATGTTGAAGTCGAACACGATCACGCGGGCGAGACACGGCACCACGATGTCTTTCACCCGCTCATGCTCCGGGTGCGGCAGGTATTCGTCGCGGGCCTTGGGGCTCGCGAACGTCATGATGAAGCCGTGCGTGAAGCCATCGTTCAGGCCCTCATCGCTATCGTAGGGGCCGTAGTGGAAGTCGAGCAGGCCGGGGATCTTGCCCACCATGCCCGCCATCTCGCGGAAGCAGGTGTCGATCTGCGGGGGCGAGACCTCGGGCTTGAACTGAAAGACGCCGTAATGCTTGACCTGGGGCATGGGAACTCCTCGGGGATTATTGGGGCATCGATTCGGTGGGCATTCCTCAACTCTCCTCTCGGCTCACGCCTCGGGCTTCCATGGGGAGCCGGCGGATGTTCGTGAGTAGGGCCTCGACGCAGGCGCGTGCGAAAGCCGGGTCGTTGATCTCGCAGTCGAGCGAGATACAGGGCACGCCCGGCCGGAGGCCGCCTTCAAGCGCGCCGAAGAGCGCTGCATCGGCGTGCTGATCATGGAAGGGGCCGCCCGCGGCGCTGATCACGCTGACTCCCCGGCGGGGGATGAGCACGCTCACCGGGCCGCGCGAGGCGTTCACCTTCTCGGCCATCATCCGGCCAAGGGCGGCACACTCGTCGGCCGTGGTGCGCATGAGCGTCACCTGGGGGTTGTGGATGTAGAAGGTTCGCCCGGCGTAGCGTTCCGGCACTGTGTGCCGCTCGCCGAAATTCACCATGTCGAGGCAGCCAGGGGCCACGACGGCTGGCACGCCGTGTTTCGCCGCGGCATCGAGCCGCTCAGGGCCGGCGGAGAGCACGCCGCCCACGAGCTCATCGGCGAGTTCCGTGGTCGTGATGTCGAGCACGCCGGCCACCATGCCGCTGGCGATCAGCGCTTCCATCGCCCGGCCGCCGGTGCCCGTGGCGTGGAAGACGAGCACTTCGTAGCCCGCCTGCTCCAAGAGCGGGATCGCCGCCTCGATGCACTGCGTCGTGTTGCCGAACATGCTGGCCACGACGAGCGGTTTGTCGTCACTCGTGGTGACATCGGCCTCCACCATGCCGCAGATCGCCCCGGCGGCGCGGGTGAGGATCGTGCGCGAAATTCTGTTGAGCCCCTGCACGTCCACGACCGCCGGCATCATCGCGATGTCGGTCGTGCCGACGTAGGGCGCCGTGTTGCCGCTGGCGAGCGTCGAGACCATCAGCTTCGGAAAGCCGATCGGCAACGCCCGCATCGCCGCAGTCGCGATCGCCGTGCCGCCACCGCCGCCGAGCGAGATCACGCCCTCGATCCGGCCTTCGGCGGCCAGCTGTTCGAGCAGGCGCGGCGCCGCCGCCGCCATCGCCGTCACGCACTCGCCGCGGTCGCCGCGGGCCATGAGCTCCGTGAGGTCGATGCCCCCGGCCGCTGCCACGTCGCTGCGCGGAATGTCGGGCTTCACTGCCGGCTCAGCCCCCGTGCCCACGTCGATCAACAGCGTGGCGTGGCCCCGCGCACGAATCCGGTCCGCCACGAACGCATGCTCGCGGCCTTTTGTGTCGAGCGTGCCGAGGACGGCGATCGTCGCCATGCGGTCACCTCCGACGCACTATGGTCGCTTACCGAGCGGGATGTTCTTGAACTGCCGCGTGAGCTCGGGGAGCGACTGCTCGAACGCCAGCCGCTCGAGGCTCGAGGCGCCCACGAAGCCGACCACGTCGGTGTGCTCGTTGATATAGGCCGCATCCGCAGGCGTGCAGATCGGGCCGCCGTGCGAGAGGCAGATCACGTCGCCCCGCTCGTCGAGGGCCGCGCGGGCGATCGCCTGCACGCGGGAGGCGGCGTCGTCGAGCGAGCAGGTCGCGTTCGTCACGCCGATCGAGCCGCCGACCGTCGTGCCCACATGGGCGATCACGACGTCGGCCCCGGCCTTCGCCATCGAGCGCGCCTCGTCAGGCGTGCCCACGTAGACGATCGTGAACAGATCCATCCGTCGGGCGAGGCCGATCATGTCCACTTCCTTCTGGAAGCTCATGCCGGTCTCTTCGAGGATCTGGCGAAACTGGCCATCCACGATGCAGTGGGTGGGAAAGTTGTTGACGCCCGAGAAGCCCATTTCCTTGACGCGGCCGAGCCAGTGCCACATCCGCCGCCGCGGGTCGGAGGCATGCACGCCACAGATCACCGGCACTTCTTCGACGACCGGCAGCACTTCGAACTCGCCGATCTCCATGGCGACGGCGTTGGCGTCGCCATAGGCCATGAGGCCCGCCGTCGAGCCGTGGCCGGCCATCCGGAAGCGGCCGGAGTTGTAAATGATGATCAGGTCGACGCCGCCCTTCTCGAGAAACTTGGCGCTGATCCCCGTGCCGGCCCCGGCGGCGATGATCGGCCGGCCCGCCTTCAGCGTGGCGTGCAGCCGGTCGAGCACCTCGGCCCGCGTGTAAGGATTGCCCTTGCCCGTCCAAGGATTCGGCATCGTGCTGTCCTGTGTATATATCTGTTGCAGACGATCATTGAGCCTACGTAGCAGCGATACGCCCGTCCATGACCGAAATCCACCTCGACCTTGCAGAAACCACTGTCGACGGCGCCGGTAGCCGGCAATGGTCGGTGACGCACCGCGACTGCCCCGAGCTTGCCACGCACCGCATCATGCACCTGGGGCTGACCGAGGCCGCTGTGCCCTATCGGCGGGTGCGGCTCATGCCGACGGGGAGCTTCGTGATGGTGTGCCACGAGGGCCGCGGGCAAATTCTGCTCGACGGCCGCTGGCAATCGAGCCGCAAGGGTGTGGCCTGCCTCGCGCCGCCACGGGTGCTCAACGCCTTCCACGCGGTGGCGAATTCCCGCTGGCGTTTCGCCTGGATTCGCTACGACGAGCCTGAGCACGTGCGGCCGCTCGTCTCGGCGGCGTCGCCCGTGCGCGTGCGGTGCGACGCCGACGTGCTGTGGCGCATCATGTCGGGGCTGCGGGCCGAATGGGAAGGCGGCCGCGATCCACGGCTCATGCACCACTGGATCGAGCTGGTTCACGGCGAGTCGCGGCGGATCGCGCAGCCTTGGCACGTCGACGATCGGCTCTGGGCCGTGTGGGAGGAGGTGGCGCGCGAGCTCGCGGCCGACTGGTCGCTCGATCGGCTCGCGGCCCGGTATAAGACGAGCAAGGAGCAGTTTCGCCGGGTCTGCCTCCGGGATCTCGGCCGCAGCCCGATGCAGCATCTCACGTCGCTGCGCATCGAGCGGGCGTGCCATCTGCTCACGTCCACGCAAGACAAGGTCGAGTCGATCGCCGAACAGGTGGGCTTCGACAACGCCCCGGTGTTCTCCAGGGCATTCAAACGCTGGGTGGGCAGAAGCCCGAAGGCCTTCCGAGAGTAGGCATCAGCTCTCGGGATTGGCGAGCAGCTGCTCGAGCCGCGGGCGGAGTTCCGCGGGTACGCGGTCCAGCGTGCTGGCGTCGATCAGGCCGACGTCGATCATGTCGCGAAGATGCGTGCGGTCTTTGTCCCGATACGCCGTGAGCTTCATCGTAATCAGACGGTCGAGTTCCACGATCCGATACCCGTCGAGCGTCTGGGCGGCCGCGAGGTCCGGGGCGGCCGCGAGGTCCGCAGGCTTCACCGGCTCGCCGGCAAAGAGAATATGCACCGCCTCGCGGGCCTTGCCCTGCGGGCCGTCGACGAAGATGTTGATCCCGAATGTGAACGAGTGAACGAAGCCCACCGATTCGAGGGCGACGATCGCCCGCGGGAGGTCGGCCCGCCCAATCAAGAGATCGACGTCGACGGTCGTGCGGACGGCAGCCGGATCGATTCGGGCGACCCATGCGGCGACGGCATGGCCGCCCACGACGGCGTGCGGGATGCCGGCGGCGTCGAGCGCCGCCACGGCTCGTTTGAGACGCTCCTTCACCATGGCCACCGCCTGCTCCACGCGGTCAAGCACGTCGAAGCCAAACGTCACCACGCTCGGCCCCGGCATCCGCGCCCAGGGATTTTCGTTCGGCTTGTCTGATGCGGCAGCCATTGCAGACAGTCTATTCCGTATCGGCGGCCGAATCGCAAAACGTGTACAAATGTATAAATTTTGTCAAGGGGCGGCATCCGCGAGTCGAAGCCGCGCCCGGTATGATGCGTCAGCGCTGACGCCGCTTTCACGGAGATCGCCACCATGATCGAGACGATTGGACGGGTTGCCCTGGCGTGTGCGGCAGGAGCCGCGTGCTCGGCCCTCGGGACGCTTGCCGCTGCCGCGCCGGCGGAGCGGATCATCCGCGGCGGGCCGATCGTGACGGTGCATGCGGCGCAGCCGACTGCCGATGCCGTGGCCATCGCCGGTGGGAGGATCGTCGCGGTGGGGAGCGAAGCCGAGGTGATGCGGCACAAGGGGCCGGCCACGGAGGTCACCGATCTGGCCGGCAAGACGCTCGTGCCCGGCTTCATCGACGGCCACAGCCACTTCTGCGCGCTCGTCGACGTGCAGACGCAGGCGCTCTGTGCGTCGCCGCCGGCCGGGCCGTGCACGACCGTGGCCGACGTGATCGCGCAGCTGAAAAAGATCCAGACGCGGCGGAACCTCGGCCCCGGGAAATTCGTGATGGGGTTTGGGTACGACCCTGACCTCCTCGCCGAGAAGCGTGCTCCCACCAAGCAGGAGCTCGATGCCGCGTTTCCAGACAATCCCGTGATCCTCGTCCACGTGTCGGGCCATGGCGCGATGCTCAACTCGAAGGCCCTCGCGGCCTACTCCATCACCGCGGCCACACCGACGCCGCCGGGCGGCGTGATCGGCCGCGAGCCGGGATCGAACGAACCGAACGGCCTCGTGTTCGAGACGGCATTCATGCCGATCTTCGAGAAGACGCCCGGCCCGGGGCCCGATGAGCAGCTGGCCCTCATCGCATCGGGGCAGGATCTCTATCTCCGCGAGGGGATCACGACGGCTCAGGAAGGAGCGACGACGAAGCCGCAATACGACCTGCTCCGACAGGCTGCCGACCGTGGCCTGCTCAAGCTCGACGTCGTGTCGCTGCCGATCATCTTCGACGTTGATAAAATCTTCGCGGGCCGGCCGCCTCGCAACGAAGCCGACTACACCAACCGGCTGCGGATCGGCGGCGTGAAGATGCTGATGGACGGCTCGCCGCAGGGGAAGACCGCGTTCTTCACGACACCCTACCTCACCGGAGGTCCGTCAGGTCAGCAAGACTGGCGGGGCGAGCCATCGTTTCCCCAGTCCACGCTCAACGAAATGGTGAAGAAGGTGTACGACGGCGGGGCCACGCTCTTCGTGCACTGCAACGGCGATGCCGCGATCGATGCGCTCTTGGAGGCGCACCGCTACGCATCGGGGGACGATCCCACGAAGCCCCGGGGCACGGTCGGTGTGCACTCGCAGTTCATCCGCCACGATCAACTCGAGAAGTACAAGGCGTGGGGGATCACGCCCTCGTTCTTCACGCTGCACTGCTTCTATTTCGGCGACACGCACGTGGCGAATCGCGGCGCCGCCCAGGCCGACCTCATCAGCCCGCTGAAATCGGCGCGGGCGCTCGGCCTGCGGCCTGCCAATCACACCGATTTCAACGTCTCGCCGCTCGACCAGATCTTCACGATCCACACGGCCGTGAACCGGCTGTCGCGGTCGGGCCGCGTGATGGGGGCCGAGGAGTGCGTGACGCCGCTGGAAGCCCTCGAGGCGATCACGATCGACGGCGCCCGGATGTATGGCGAGGAGGCGACGAAGGGTTCGATCGACGTCGGCAAACTGGCCGATTTCGCGATTCTTTCGGGCAATCCACTCACAGTAGTCCCCGCCTCGATCGAGACCATCCGCGTGGTGGAAACGATCAAGGAGGGCAAGACGGTGTGGAAGCGGCCAGCGGGGGAGCCAGGCCTGCACGGGGATCGCTGACGAAGGAGATGATGCGAATGGATGGAAGGCGCACACGCCCCCGGCGTCTGCTCGGCCGCCGCGAGTTCCTTGCGGCGGGTGCCGTCGCGGCGGCCGCGGCCGCGAGCGCAGGCTCCGATCGGCCGCGCCGCATCCTGCTGCGATCGTCGTGGCAGACGGTCAACATCGGCGACATCGCGCACACGCCCGGTCTGCTCGCGATCCTCGAGCGGCGGCTGCCGGGCGTCGAGGTGACGCTGTGGCCGAGCCGGATCGACGACGGCGTCGAGGACCTCCTGCGGCGGCGGTTTCCCAGGCTGTCGATCGCCGTGGGGCGTGCCGCCCTCGACGCCGCCTTCGCAGAGTGCGACATGCTTCTCCACGGGTCGGGGCCGTCGCTCGTCGCCGAGCGGGACGTGGCTCGGTGGTGCGAGCAGACGGGAAAGCCGTTCGGGTTGTACGGCATCACCCTGCCGCGGACCGGCTCGACCTCCACCTCGCCCACGTCCGACGAGGTGCTCCGCCAGACCGTCAGCCTGCTGGACAGGGCGAAGTTTGTGTATTTCCGCGACTCGGTGTCGCTCGGGCTGGCACGCGACCTCGGGTGCACCTGCCCGGTGATGGGCTTCGGGCCGGACGGGGCCTTCGGCACCGATCTGCGCGACGACGCGTCGGCCACGGCGTTTCTCGCGGCGCATCGCCTCGAAGAGGGGCGCTTCCTGTGCTGCATTCCGCGGCTGCGGTACACGCCGTATTGGGAGATCCCCGGTTCGACGAAGCCGTTCGACCCCGTGAAGCACGCCCGCAACGAGGCGCTCAAGGAGCACGATCACGCCCCGCTCCGCGACGCGATCACGGCCGTCGTCCGGGAGACGGGCCTGTCGGTGCTCGTCTGCCCCGAAGACAGGACACAGATGGCGGTCGGTCGGGCCCTCCTCGTCGACCCGCTGCCGCCGGACGTGCGCAGCCGCGTGGTGTGGCGCGAGCACTACTGGCTGCCCGACGAGGCGTTGTCGGTGTATGTGCGGAGCGCCGGGCTGTTTGGCAACGAGATGCATTCCCCGATCATGTGCATCGGCAACGGCGTTCCGGCGCTCGTCTGCCGCTGGGCCGAGCAGACGAGCAAGGGCATCATGTGGCGCGATATCGGCCTGGGCGAGTGGCTCTTCGATTTCGACGATGAGGCCGATGTGCGGCGCCTGCCTGCCGCCGTGCTGGCGGTGGCCCGTGATCCGGTGGCCGCCCGCCGCACGGCGGCCGCCGCCCGTGCCGAGGTCGAGCAGCGCGTGGACGAGGCGATGCGTGTGGTCATGCAAGCACTGGAGCAAAAAGCATGAGTGGCGGGAGCGTGGGCAGGCGAAGTGCGGTGTGCCTCGTGGCCTGCCTCGGAGCCTGGGCGCTGGGCGGCACGACCGCGGTGGCGGATGATGCAGGCCTGCGGGCCGAGCGCGTCGCCACCGTGGTGCGGATTCCGGGGCTCGTCGCATTTTGGGATTTCGTCGACCGCGAACCGAACGGTGCGAAGCGATTCGTCGCGCACGTGCCTGCCGGAGCTGCGTCAAACTATCCGCTCGATGCCGCGAACTACGTAAAAGACTTCTGGGGCGTGGGGCCGGCTGCGACCTACGAGGATTTTCCGTTGCTCGGCCGTGGGCCCTTCGGGCAGGCCATCCGGATCCGCAAGGAATCCGACTCCGACTTCCGGCCGTTCCTCTTCGTGCCCCGCTCGCGGCTGCACGACACGCCCCTCGACATCAAGGGCGCCGGCCGCGCGGTCACGGTCGTGGTGTGGGCGGTGCGCGAGAGCGGCAACCACGCGCTGGCGGGCATCTGGCACGAGGGGACCGATCTGCGGCAGCATGAAACGTCGGGAATCCGCAGGGTCGAACGTGGCCAGCGGCAATACGCGCTCTTCGCCGGGCTCAACAAGGAGGGGAGCGCCTGCGGCCACGTGTCGGAGAACGGAGCCAGTTCGTTCCTCAATCGCTACGCGCTTCACAAGTGCAACTCCGGCGACGTCGCCGCAGCCGTCGCGGCGGATGCCGATCCGCACACCGTGGATCGGTCGTGGCATGCGTTCGCGATGACGTTCGACGGTGCGACCCGGGAACTCACCGGATGGCTCGACGGACAGGCGACAGAGCGCTGGCTGGAGCGGCCTGCGCAGGACAAATTGCTGTCGTTCGCCGAGAATGCTTGGCGACAGGGGCACCTGCGCAGTCTGCCGGGCACCCAGCCGGGTGAGGATCCGACGTTTCCAGCCGATCAGTTCTACAATCCGCCCGAGGATGTGCCGCTGTCGGTGGACGTGGTCGCGGAGACCGCCGACGAGCGGGTCGAGGTGCGCGAATATCGCTACACACGGGTGCGGGTGACGCAGCGCAGAGATCAGGACCGACAGTGGGTGGAATCGAGCCGGGAACTGCAAGCCCTGAAGATCAATCCCTGGTGGTATCCGCACGATATCTACGAGCCGGCCGATGACGGCAGCGGCGGCCCGTTCACCATCGGGCGCGTGATCCACAGTTCCCGAAGCGTGGGATTCACCGGCTGGATCGGTGGCGTGAGCGTGTACGACCGGGCGCTTCGTGCGGAGGAACTCACCGCGCTGGCCCGGTGTGCCATGCCGCCGGTCGCGCCGGTGCCGTGACGTCTGGACTCGGTTCGGCGTCTACGGGTAGTGATCGCGGTCAGCGCCGCACCGGCGCGGCGGCGCCGGCCATCGGCGGCATGCCCGCGCCGCGGACCTCCGCCGGATAAAACGCGCCCCACACGGGGTTGTGATCGGAAACCTCGAGGGCCTGATCGAGCGACAGGCCGAACGTGCTCTGCAGGTCGAGCACGCCCCAGCCGCCCAGATACTCGCTCGTGGCCGGCCGGGTGAATACGAGGTTGTCGTAGGTTTTCGTGCGGCGGGTGTTCGTGGTCACGCCTGACACGGCCCACGCCACGCCCGGGATCCGCTGGAACGATTTGAACTGCGGTGGCCCCGCGTTGAGATCGCCGAGCAGGATCACGTCGTCTTCGTCCGGCCGGGCGGCCTGCATCGCCTGGAACACGCCCGTGAGCGCGTCGAGCTCCTGCGGCACCTCGTCGGGGTCGGTGTGGATGTCGACGAGCCAGAAGGTGAACGCCATTTCCGCGGGCGTGATCTTCGTGCGAAACCTCGCGTGCATCGGCGGACGGTGAAGCTTGTTTTGCGGATCGGGCACGACGCCCACGCTCGACGGATCGACCTCGATCCGGGTGGTGTCGTAGATGAACGTGTATTGCTCCTTGCTCACCGTGCGGCCCTGCCGCGGGCCGATCACGTAGTGGTAGCGGCTGCCGTCGGCGTTGATCGCCCGCACGAACGCGGGCACGATCTCGTCGGACTTCGCCCGCACCTCCTGGACCGCGACGATGTCGAACTGCCGCACCACGCGGGCCAGCACGTCCACGACCTGAGCCTTCGCCATCTTCGATTCGCCGAACACCTGGATGTTGAAGCTCGCGATCAGGATCGCCCCGGCCGGCTTCGGAGTCGGGGCGGCGGGCTGGGCGTATTGCGCCGCGGCACTCGCCGCCGCGCCGAGCACGATCAGGCAGGCGACGACGACGCTTCGCACCGCGGACGGTCGCGGAGGCAGTCGCACGCTCGAGAAGAAGGATGAGACGATCACCCTTCTCGTATCGGTCGCACCGGCATGCGGTCATGCCGGTGGCTCACCGAGGCAGAGCAGTTTGCCGGTCAGCCGCCGATGGCAGTCAGGGCTTCCTGGGCAAGGCGTGACAGTCGCGGGCTGGATGCTGCCGCGCTGCGCTCGAGCGCCGGCTTCGCTGCGGCCGCTGCGGGCCCGATTTTGCCGAGCGCCCAGGCGGCCCGCTCGGCCACGGCCGGATCGCCGGCCGATTCCAGGCTCTTGGCCAGGGTGGGCGTCGCTGCTGCTGCAGCCTTCCCAGACCGCCCGAGCAGAGTGGTCGCCCAGTAGGCGACGAGCTGGTGAGCCCCTCCCGCGAGCGCAGTGAGCTCGCTGATCGCGGCAGCCGGCGGGGGCCCGAGCTCTTCGAGAGCTGCCACGGCCCACTCGCGCACCTGGTCGTCGGCATCGCCGCAGGCCTTCACGAGCGGCACGGCCGCGGCGACGGCGTCGGTGCCTGCGCGGCAGAGCGTCTCGGCGGCCTCGGCCCGCGTGGCGGGGACGTCGGCGGCGAGCGCTGCGGTCAGGGCGGCAATGTCTGGCATCTGATTTCCCTCGCTGGATCGTGGCAGTATCGTGGACCGGTGGCGGATTCGACAACGGCGGAGGACGCGAAGATTTCACGGATCGGGTTCATTCTCGGCGAGGTGCTGTTTCTCGCTGCGGCGCAGGTGTGGGGCGGGCCGCCGTGGACGCTCGTCGGCGTCGTCACGTTCGTGCTGCTCGCGTTCAGTCGGCCGCAGGTGGGCGTGCTGGCAGCCGTCGCCCCGAGCCTGATCTGGCTCGGGCTCGCGCAGGCGACGGGCAACCGCGAACTCTTTTTTCCTTATGCGATGCACCTCGCGGCCGTGGTTCTCTGTGCCTTGGCCAGCCGTGGTGCGGCGTGGGGGCTGCTCGGTGGCAGCGGCGTGGCGGCGGCGTTTCTCTCCGTCCGTGTGGCGCAGCAGGCCACGCCGCGCGTGCTGGCTGTCGAATGTGCCGTGGCCGCGGCGATTCTCGTGGCGGCGACATTCGCCTGGTCGAGGGCTCCGCGGCGGGCGGGCATGGATGCCGCTATCATCGTCGGATCAGCGCTTCTGGCCTATGCGGGCCTTGCGCTCTGAATGCCTGGCCACCCTCCTCGGGAAGATGTGAAGCGATGAACTCGGCGGCTGCGATCGTGGTGACGGGAGGGCCGGGAGGCGGCAAGACGACGGCGCTCGACCTCTTTCAGCGCGAGCTCAAGAGCGACGTCAAGATCGTGCCCGAGGCTGCGACGCTCCTCTTTGGCCACGGGCTCGATCGGCAAGACTCGGGCGATCGCGCGAAGCTCTTGCAGCGGTCGATCTACCGGATGCAGGTCGGCCTGGAGGAGATTTTCCGGGGGTTTTATTCCGACCGGCTCTTGATCTGCGACCGCGGCACGCTCGACGGCCTCGCCTATTGGCCCGACGGCGAGGCCGGCTATTTCGCGGCGATCGAGTCGTCGTTCGAACGCGAGGCGGCCCGCTACCAGGCAGTGATCTTTTTTCAGTCGGCGGCGATCCACGGGGAAGACGTGAAGAGCAACAATCCCTACCGCAGCGAAGATTCGCAGACGGCGCGGGCGCTCGACGACAGGCTGCGCCGGGTGTGGGAGCGGCACCCGAACTTCCACTACATACCCACGGAGACGTCGTTCATGCGGAAGATCAACCGCGGCCTCGAAGCCATCAGCAGCGTGCTCGCAACGCTGCGGGCAGGCCCCGGGGCGTGAAGGTATGCCCGCGCACTGGATCATCGACGTGGCCGTCGGGGCGGTCGTCACGCTGCCGTGTGGCGAGTCGGTCGATCGCGACGCCTTCTACGCCTGGCTCTGGGAGGTCGCGGTCGGGCTCGTGGGCATCGATGAAGGGTCGCTGACGGTCGGCGAAGCCACCGCGCATGGACTGGTCGACACCGTGCTCGTGATCGACTCCGCGGCGGCGCCCGCCGACCGCGACTGGGTGGCCGGGCTCGATATGGCACAGGCGGCATGTTGGTTTGCCGACGAGGATTCGAGCACCGCGGCTGCCAGCCTGCTCGCCGCAGTCCGCGGCTGCCATGTGCGCGGCATGCGCATGGACGTGCCCGGTGATGACGACGCCCGGTGGCACAACACATTCAGCCCGATCGACGTGCCGGGATTCGGCGTGGTGCGGCCCGCATGGGATGCGGGGCACGCGCTGGCCACGGCCGAGAGCACGACGATCTTCATCGAGCCGGGTGTCGGCTTTGGCACCGGGCTCCACGAGACGACGCAGTTGTGCCTGGCGGCGCTGCACGCCTGGCGCGCCCGAGGCGGCAGGCTCGACCGCGTGCTCGATTTCGGCAGCGGCTCGGGCATTCTCGGGATCGCGGCGGCGGTGTGTGGCGCCCGGCACGTCGATGCCGTGGAGGTGGATATGCTCGTGCACGAGGCGATCCGGGCGAATGCTGGGCGGAACGGCGTCGCGGAGAGGGTGCGCGTGTGGCCGACACCGCCTGCCGATGCGGGGCCCTATGATCTCGTGCTGGCGAATATCGTCGCGCCCGTGTTGCTCGAACATGCCGCGATGCTCTGCGCGAAGCTCGGGGCCACGGCGGACATCGTGCTGTCGGGTCTGCAGGCCGCAGACGTGGAGGCGGCGGCGGATCGATATGCCGCGTTGCTCGGCCGCCGGCCGCACGTTGCCACCCGGGGCGAATGGTGGTGTCTGACGTTTGCCGGAGGCGAGCGGCCGGCCGGCGGGCCCGCGATACAATGATTCGCATGGACGAGTCGCTTGAGATCGCCGGCAGCCCGCACGCGTGCGGCACCTGCCGGTTTTGGAAGCGGGCCGCGGGCGGTGACCTGCAGGCCGGCTGGGGGCAGTGCCGCCGCCATCCGCCGACCGTGCCCGAGGTGAGCGACGACAAACTCGTGCACGTGGGCGTCTGGCCACACACCGATGTCACCGACTGGTGCGGCGAGTGGGAGGCGATCATGTAGGACAGGCTTCAGCCTGTCATGGTTTCTCACGCAAGCACCGACAGGCTGAAGCCTGTCCTACAAACGGCATGGGGCACCGACAGGCCTGGGAGCCTGTCACTACTTTCGCCCGGGCGTGTCGCGCTGGAGTGTGCCGTTGCCGAAGGGCGTCGTCTGGCTCGATGAGCCGTCGGAGCGATTCGTGATCGTGCCCGCCCCGAACTTCTGCGTCTGACCCGTCACCGTGCGGCCGTCGCGCGTGCGTTCCGTCGTGATCGCTCCCGAGCCGAAGGGCCGGGCTTCCGTGGTGGTGCCGTCGGACCAGCGGGTGATCGTGCCGGAACCGAATTTCTGCGTCTGTCCGGTGACCGTGCGGCCGTCGCGCGTGCGCTCCGTCGTGATCGAACCTGAACCAAACGGACGTGTCTGGCTGCTCGTGCCGTCGGAGCGATTCGTGATCGTGCCGGAGCCGAAGGGCGTGGTCGTGCCGGTGCGGGGCGGAGCGCTCCCGGCCCGAGGCGGCATGGGCTCGGCGGCGGCTGCGGTGGCCAGCCCGAGGAGAGAGCACACGCAGGCGACGATGAGCAAGCGGCGACGCATGATGGAGAGTCTCCGGAGTGAACACGCGGGCTTCTGAAGCATACCCCAGGTAGGGGGTGGCTGTCGTGGGGCAGGGAGCAGCCTGCCGGCCCGGTGGCCGCAGCCTGCGACGATCCGCTATTCTTCCCCCGGCACACGATACCGGTTTCTTCACCCCTGGGCCCTCACCGATGTCCGAGACACTCTCCGAATTCGACGGCTGCGATCTGTTGGCAAGGCTCTTTCGGGCCCGGGGCTACGCGATCAAGCGCAATCAGATCTTCCGTGAATACGGCGTCGAGTTTCACGTCGATGGCTGGGATCCGCAGGCCCGCGTGGGCTTCGAGTTTCTCACGAGCGAGGATGAAGACCACGACGATCTCACGCTCGAGGAATATAAGACGCTCTGCGACGCCCAGCGGCGCGGCGAGTTGGCCATGTTCATCATCGACGAGGTCGAGCCGCTCTCGGAGAAAGATCTCGCCGCCGAGGCCCACGAGTTTCTCGACGAGATGAACGCCGCCGCGAAAGCCCGAGTGACACGCGCCGCGCGCACGAAGGCCAAGGCCAAGGCTGGCCGCCCCAAGGCTGCGGCCACCAAACTGACCAAGCAGGTGGTCAGCCGCGTGTCCAAAAAATCGGCCCAGAAATCGGCCAAGAAAGTTTCCAAGAAAGTTTCCAAGAAAGCGGTCAGGAAAGCGAAGCCGGTCAGGAAGCCGATCGCAGCAGCCACCGCGAAAGCGAAAGCCTCCTCGAAGCCGAAGCGGCGGGGCCGCTAGACCGCTTCGCAGATGCTGTTCAAGGAGGAACAGATGGCCGACCATGGCAAGTCTGCGCTCGAGACGGCGCACCTCTGGGCGGATCTCGCCAGCAAAGTGCTCGGTGGAATGGCCATCGTGGTGGCGGCTTGGTGGACCTACACCAACTTCACCGTCGAGCGCACCCACGATCCGACGATGCTCGTCTCGATGACGCCGTCGGTGCATGCGCTGGCGGGCGACCAGGTGCTGTTGAACGTCGACGTATTCATGGAAAACATCGGAAAGGTGGCGATCAAGCCGCGGTTTCCTGCCGATGAAACCGGCCGCGACGTGCTCAAGCGCAACCTGCTCGCCGCCAACGAGGACTATCGCCACGGGCGCTATCAGCTCAACCCCGGCGTCAGGTATCGCGAGCCGTTCGCCTGCGTGGTGGAGCGGGGCAGGCTGTATGCGATCCGGGCACGGTTTTGGACGGCCGAGGGCTCGGTCGCGGATCTCGTGTATGTGGACACGTTTCACGCCGAATGAGATCAGGCCGTCATTGCGGCGAGCACGTCGGCGAGGGGCACGGTGGCGAACGACGTGGCGAAGTCGCTCATCGAGTAGGGGATCACGAGCAGGTCGTCGTGCAAGACGGCGCCGCAACTGTAGACGACGTTCGGCACGTAGCCGGCCCGCTCGTTTTCGTCGGGGCTCAACAGCGGCTCGCGCAGCCGGCCGATCACCCGCGTCGGGTCGTCGAGATCGAGCAGCGCCGCGCCGATCGCGTATTTGCGCATCGGTCCCACGCCGTGCGTGAGCACGAGCCAGCCCTGCGGCGTCTCGAGCGGCGAACCGCAGTTTCCCACCTGCACGAACTCCCAGGGCTGCGTCGGCCGGAGCACCAGCCGCTTCGCATGCCAGAAGTGGAGCATGTCGGACTCCATCACGTAGACGTTTTCGCCATCCTGCCGGCCGAGCATCACGTACATTCCGTTGATCCGTCGCGGAAACAGGGCGAGCCCCTTGTTGGCGATCTCCGGGCCGTTGAGCGTGCTGATCTTGAAGTGCACGAAGTCGTCGGTCGCGAGAAACTGTGGCAGTATCACGCTGCCGTCGAAGGCGGTGTAGGTGGCGTAGTGGTGGATGCCGCCGTCGGCTTCTTCGAACCGCACGAAGCGGGCGTCCTCGATGCCGTTGGTCTCGGCGGGCGAATACGGAAAGATCACCCGCTCGGAGATGTCGGAGTCGGCGTCGCATTCGATCTCGTAGTTGGCCCGGGCGAGGGCCAAAATTGCGTTCGCCACGGGCTCCCACTCCTTGCGCCGGGCACGATGGAGCCGCGAGGTCTGGCTGACGACTGTCTCCAGATCTCCGATCGTAAAGTGCTCGGCGAGCGATTCGCTCACCGTCGTGACGAAGCCGTCGGTGATTCCCAGCTCGGCCAGTTTGCGGAGAAAGAGCGGCTTGTCGTAGCCGGCGTCGGCCACGACGCGCGGGGCCGTGACGAACCCCGTGGGCGGGGCCAGCGCGATCGAGCCCCGGCTATCGATCGTGCCGGTGCGAAAGCCCACGCTCGACACGTGGCCTTCCCCCGTGGCGCGGAGGCTGAGGATGAACCGACGGCTGCCGGACGGCTGGTCATCCTGGCAGGGATGCCAGACGATCGACGGATTGAAGAGCGCGGCGCTTTCGAGCGCGTATTCCTGTGTGAAATACGAGCCGATCAGGAGTTCCCTGGCCTCCGTGAGCGGCCGGTCGGTGAGAAGATGGTGGCGGACGGCCGCCGCCCGCTCGCGGAAGAAGGCGAGCAATCGTTGGTGGCGGCCGTGAAACTCCCTGAGCACCTGCTCGAGCAGCCGCTCCACATCGTCATCCGCGAGCTCCATGATGCGGCCGATGATCTTCATCGCCCGCTGGGGAAGCTGCGGCTCGAAAGGCCGGTAGAGCACGCGGGCGTTGTTGGGCCGCAGGAGCACTCCGGTGCGGGTGATGTTCATGAAGGGGTGGTGCCTTGGAGGGGAGGGCGTGCATGTCGACCAAGGCGCCGAGCCAGGCGAGCGTCGACTCGGCTCCCTGGTTGTCGTTGGTGCGGTCTTCGAGGAGGCCGTCGCGGCAGCCGCCAGTCGCCGGATCGGCGAGCGCGAGGCCGACGACGTTGTGGCCGAGGAACCAATCGAAGGCGTCCCACGCGCGGTCGCTCCACGTCGTATCGCCGGCCGTATGGCAGGCTTCGATGCAGGCGGCGACTGTGGCCTGCGCCTCGATGGGCTGCTGGTCGAAAGCGGGTGGAGGAACTCCCCGGCGCAGGAAGCCGCGGCTGCCCACCGGGGCGAAGCGGCCCGTCGGCGATGTTTGGATCGTGATCAGCCAGTCGAGCATCGCAAGCCCCGCATCGAGTGCCGCGCGATCACCAGACCAGCGGCCGCTCGAGACGAGCGCCTGGCAAAGCCGGGCGTTGTCGTAGGCCACCACGTCCTCCGGCCAGCACCAGTCGTCCGTTGCATTCCCGCGGTGCTGGTCGAGCAGCCTCGTCGTGAGCCGCGTCCGGGCAAGGCCGACCCGCCGGTCACCATCGAGGCGGCGCAGGTATTCCTGGATGCCGAGGATGCCTAGCGCCCACGCCCGCGGGCTCGTGGTCTCGACGAGCGCGTCGAGCGCCGGTGCGAAGAGCCGCACGGCCCACGCCTGCAGCCCGGCGTGGCGACTGCGGCCGATGCAGGTGCCGAGCGCGAGGAGGGCCCGGCCGAGGCAGTCGTCGGTGCCGCGCTCGTCGAGCCAGTGTCGGTCGAATGCCATGAAGTTGCGAAACCGGCCGGTCTCCGGCACGAAGGCATGGCCGAGAAACGTGGCGTAGGTCGCGGCGGCCTGCGCCGTGGCCGGCGATCCGAGGCCGAGATCGTCGAGCCGCACCATGAGCGCGAGAGCCCGGGCGTTGTCGTCGGTGCAGTAGCCGTCGGCCGCGTTTGGAATGTCGAAGGTGGCGTGCTGCAGAAGCCCGGTGGAGTCGGTGAGCCGGTGGAGGTGGTCGAGCCGCAGGGGCGGCAGGTGGTGTCGCGGACGGCGCTCGGGCGGCAGCGATCCGGCTCGTCGTGGCTTCACCGTCACACTCGCACGGGTCTGCCGAAATGCCACCGTATAGCGTTCGGCGACCCGGCTCCAGACCATCTCGCGGCCGAGTTGCCACGCGCCCGTGCTCAGCGCGGTGCGCCGCGCGTCGTCGCCGAGCAGGTCGCACACGGCCCGGGCGATCGCCGCGGGCGAACCGAAGGGCACGAGCATTCCCCGGCCGTCGGCCAGCAGTTCCTGGGCATGCCAGTAGGGCGTGGAAACGACGGGAGTGCCACAGCCGAACGCGTAGGCGAGCGTGCCGGAGGTGATCTGGTTTTCGTTGAGGTAGGGGGTGAGATAGACGGAGGCCGCACTGAGAAATGCGAGCAGCTCGGGAAGGTCGACATAGCGATCGTGGAAGACGACGTGGTCCTCGATGCCGAGCGTCCGGGCCCGCCTTCGCAGGGTGTCGCGGTAGCGCTCGCCCTCGCTCATGATCAGGTGGGGATGGGTGGCGCCGAGCACGACATATACGGCATCGGGGTGGCTGGCGAGAACGGCCGGCAAGGCTTCGATCGCATGTTCGATGCCCTTCGCGGGCGACAGCAGGCCAAACGTGAGCAGCATGCGGCGGCCTGCCAGGCCGAGCTGTGGTGTGCGGCTCCCTGGATCCGAGAGGGGCATGTCGGGGATGCCGTGCGGAATCACGTCGATGCGGGCGGGGGAGACGCCATGCACGTCGCTGAGAAGCGCCCGGCCGCGTTCGGTCATCACGGCGAGCCGGGCTGACAGATGGATGATGTCGTTCATCACGCGCCGCTGTGCAGGGGAGGGCTTGGCGAGGACGGTGTGAAGCGTCGTATGCACCGGTGCCCGGAGGTTGCGCAGCAGGCCGAGCACGTGGCCTCCGGCATCGCCGCCGAAGATGCCGTATTCGTGCTGGAGCGAAATGACGTCGGCGTTGCGCAGATTGAGGAAGGCCGCGGCCCGCTCGTAGGCAGAAGGGTCATCGGCGCGTATCTCGAACGCCGCCTCGGCCGGGTAGTCGTAGTGGGCGTGGCCGTCGTTCAGCGTCACGACGTGGCATGCCGCTGCGGGGAGATGCGTGGCGACGGCCGTCCGCAGGTCGGCGGTGTAGGTGGCGATGCCGCAGCGCCGGGGCACGTAAGTGCCGACGAAGGCGATCGAGTTGAGCGGGGGTGCATGCATGGCCGATGGGTGGCGTGCATGCCGAGAGGTTCTTCCGCAATCATTCTACGCAAGCGGTCAAGCGGCTTGCCCGCTACGGCAGAAACTCGAGCGTGTAGCAGTCGGCGGCTTTTACCTTGCCGGCGAGGCTCGGATCGAGCGCGGTCATCTGCTCGAGCAGCTCGTCCCAGCGGGCGGCCGTCATCGTGCCGAGCTCTTCCGGCGGCATGCCGTCGGGGAGGCAGAGGTCGCGAAGAATCTCGACGCCGTGGGTGAGCATTTCGGGCGCGACACCTTCGGGATTCACCTTCAGGAGGTGTGCGTTCGTGGCCGCTGGGTCGGCGAGATACCGTTGCCACCCGGCGATCGCCGCCCGCACCATCCGCCGCACGAGATCGGGCTCTTCGCGCACGAGCTTGCCCGTCGTCACGAGGACGCTCGAATAGGGATCGAAGCCGATGTCGGAGAGCATGAGCGTGGTGATCTCCACGCCCTCCTGCCGGGCGAGCAGTGGCTCGGAATACACGTAGCCCTGTTGGGCCATCTTCGGGTCGTGCACCGTGAGGGCCACGCCGCCGGTGTAGGGCACCTCCTTCACACCTTGGAGCAGCCCCTTTCTCCGCATGAACTCGAGGAAGGCGTGGCCCTGCTGCACCTGGAGTGTCATGCCCTTCGGCCCCAGATCATCGAACGAGGTGACGCCACTGTCCTTCCGCATGAGCAAGCACCGCGGGTGGTGCTGGCAGGCGGCCATCACGGTGACGATGTCGGCCCCCTGGCTGCGAAACATGACCACGTCTTCGGCGTTGGCGACGGCGAACTGCACGCGGCCGGCGGCGAGTTCGCTCGCGATCGGGGCGGCGCGGCCGCCGGGGCGGATCTCGAGGGCCAGCCCTTCCGCCGCGGCGAGCTTCTCGACGAGCGCCGTGTAGAAGCCACCGTGCTCCGCCTCGGGGAACCAGTTGAGCTGGAGCACGGCGGGCGTGCCTGTGGCGGGATCAGCCGTCGGCTTCGCAGGCGCGCCGCATCCCGTGATCGCAAGGCAGGTGGCCAAGCCCGTCATCAGTCGTCGCATCGGTCAGTCTCCCGTTCCCTGAACATAGCGGTGCAGCAGCCGATCGGTCAGCAGGTTCACCGCCGCGAACATCACGAGCCCCAAGAGCGACGAGAGCAGCACGGCCGCGATCAGGGCGTCGGTCTTGCCCATCGCGAGCCAGCGATCCATCACGGCTCCGAGGCCGGGAAAGTCGCTGCCACGGCCCACGAAGAATTCCCCTACGATCGCCCCGATCACGGCGAGGCCGCAGCTGATTCGCAGGCCCAGCGCCAGGTGCCCCATCGCCGTGGGCAGCCGCAGCCGCACGAGCGTGGGCCAGCGGCCGGCGCGATACAGCCGGAACAGGTCGCGATGATTGCGGTCGAGCGCGAGGAGCCCGGCCGTGACGTTCGAGAGAATCGGAAACAGGGCGATGATCGTCGACACGAGAATCACCGTGCGCTGCCCGTAGCCACTCCACGTGATCAAGAGCGGCGCGACCGCCACGATCGGCACGGTCTGCAGGAAGACCACGTAGGGATAGAGCGCCGTGCGGATGACCCGCGACTGGCTGAAGACGATCGCGAGCAGCGTGCCGACGATGGCGGCGGCAGCGAGGCCGGCGACCGATGCGCGGGCCGTCACCCAGAAGGCGTGGAGCAGGGCGTCGCGTTTCTCCCACAGGGCGGTCGCCACCCGCACGGGCGAGGGTAGGAGGTAGGCCGGCACCTCCCAGTAGCCCACCGCGAATTGCCAGAAGGCGATCACTGCGGCGGCGACCGCTGCTGCGGGCAGGGCCTCGAACGCGAGCTGTGTCCACGAGATACGCGTGCGGCTCATCGGGCGGCCTCCGTGAGCGCGTCGGAGACGACGCCATAGAGCCGGCCGAATGCGGCGCCGCCGCGGGCCTGGGCCAGCCGCGGGGCCGGCAGGTCCACCGCCACGCGGCTGCCGATCCGCCCGCCGTCGAACACGCAGACTTCATCGCCCACGAGGATCGCCTCGGCGATGTTGTGCGTCACGAGCACCATCGTGCGCGGGTGCCGGGCGTGCAGCGTGAGGAGCAGTTCGGTAAGCCGCGAGCGAAGCAGGTCGTCGAGGGCGGCAAACGGCTCGTCGAGGAGGAGGATCGCCGGCTCGGTGACGAGCGCCCGCGCGAGCGACACCCGCATCTTCATGCCGCCCGAGAGTTCACCGGGGTATTTGCCGAGGTCGCCGGCGCCGAAGCCCACCTCGGCGAGCCAGTGCTCGGCCAGGGCCCGTCGCTCCGGCGGCGCGCCGCGGCCGACGAGATCGAGCGGCAGCATCACGTTGTGCACGGCATCGAGCCAGGGCAGCAGCGCCGGTTCCTGAAACACGTAGGCCATGGTGCCGGCCGGCACCGTCTCGGGCCGCGGCTCGATCGTGCCCGCCGACAGAGGCTGGAGCCCCGCGATGCAGCGGAGCAGCGTGGTTTTGCCGCAGCCGCTCGGGCCGACGAGGGCCACGCTCCGCCCCGCCGGCACGTCGAGATCGACCCCCGCGAGCACGTCGCGGCCATCGGCAAACCGCACGCCCACGTCGCGGCATGAAATCGGAGCGGCGGAAGACGTGGTCATGGGCAACAATGTAGTCGACATCGATCGGAACGTGAGGCGCTTTCGGCGTATACTCTGTGTTCTTCTCTCTGGACGCCGCATGTCGCCACCGTTCGCCCACGTGATCTTCGACTGGTCGGGGACGCTCTACGACGACCAGACGCCGAGTTTCCTGGCGACGCGGCAGACGATCATCGACCTCGGTGGGCGCCGGATCAGCCGCGCCGACTACGACCGCGAGTTCAGCCTGCCCGCGCTCGGGTTTTATCGGCGGCACGGGGTCGCGGAGCCTACGGCCGCGATCGACCGGCACTATTTCGCCGCCTATGAACGCGTGATCGACCAGGGGACGCTGTTTCCTGGGGTGAGGGACACGCTCGAGTCGCTCCGCAGGCAGGGAATCCCTACGAGCCTGTTTTCGACGCTTCGGCAGGACCTTCTGGAGGCGGCCTGCGATGCGTGCGGGATTCGCAAGCTCGTGGGAGAGATCCACGGCTCCGTGCCGAACAAGGTGCGGGGCATGCCCGACCACCTGAAGCGGATCGGCCGGCGAGCCAAGGCCGATGTGCTCTTCATCGGCGACACCGATCACGACGTCGAGGCTGCGAACCGGCACGGCATCACCGCCGGCTGTGTGCTCGCGGGCTATCACAGCACGGCCCGGCTGCTTGCGGCCGAGCCGCGCTACGTGTGGCGGGAGCAGGCCGACTGGGAGCCGTTCTTCGCACCGCGGCCCGCCGGGCCGAATCGCATGCCCCGCGAGCATCCCGTGGCCACGGTCGGCGCCCTGATCTCGAACCCGGAGGGGAAAATCCTTCTCGTGCTCACGCACAAGTGGAGCCACACCTACGGCATTCCCGGTGGCAAGATCGAGAAGGGTGAAGACGCCGTCGCCGCGCTGCGCCGCGAGATCCGTGAGGAGACGGGCCTCGCGATCTCCGACGTCGAGTTCGTGCTCGTGCAAGACTGCATCGACTCGCGAGAGTTTTATGTTCCGAAGAGCCACTTTCTGCTCTTCAACTACACGGCTCGCACGAAGAGCACGAAGGTCCGGCTCAACGGCGAGGCGCTGTCGTATCTCTGGATCGACCCGCGCGAAGCGCTCTCCTTGCACTTGAACGATCCGACGAGGACACTCATCGATGCGGTCCTCGCCCGCCGTCTCACTCCGCCCATCTGAATCACTCTCCCATGCCCACGGCCCTCGTCACCGGCGGCGGCATCCGCATCGGCCGCGCGATCTGCCTGGCGCTCGGCCGGGCGGGCTTCGATGTGGTCGTGCATGCGAATCGCTCAGTCGCCGCTGCCAATGAGGTGGTGCGCGAGCTGACGGCGTTCGGGCGAACGGCCCGCGTCGAGCAGGCGGATCTCTCCACGCCCGACGGCCCGCAGGGCCTCGGCAAGCGGCTCGACCGGCTCGACCTGCTCGTCAACAACGCCGCCGCGTACGAGCATGCGGCGTTTCGCGACGTCACTCCAGACCAGCTCGAGCGCATGCTCGCCGTCAACGTGCGGGCGCCGTTTCTGCTCACGCAGGCCGTGCTGCCGCTGCTCGAGGCGTCGGGGCAGGGGGCCGTGGTGAACGTGACCGACATGGCCGTGAGCCGGGCCTACACGGCGACGCATTTTTTTTCGCACTATCTCGCCTCGAAGGCGGCGCTCGAGCAGCTCACGCGGGCGCTCGCGCTCGAACTGGGGCCGAAGGTCCGCGTGAACGCCGTCGCCCCCGGGCCCGTGGCGATTGCAGCCGAGACGACGCCTGCCCAGCGGGCCGACATGCTCGCGCGGCTCCCGCTCGGCCGCGAGGGGAGCCCCGCCGACGTGGCCGAGGCGGTTGTGTATCTCGCCCAGGCCACGTACGTGACCGGCCAGACGATCCGGGTGTGCGGAGGGTTGAGCATCGCATGATCTTTCGCAAGGAATACGACCGTCTGGCCCTGCGCGGCATGCGGTTCGACTGCATCATCGGAATCTTGGACCACGAGCGCACGACGCCGCAGCCGGTGGAGCTCGACGTGGTGCTGCACTTCCACATGCGGCGGGCGGCCCACGAGGGGCAGATCACACACACGATCGACTACGGCCGGGTGGTGGGCGAGCTGCAGTTCATCCTCGTCGCTGCCAGATTCCTGCTCCTGGAGTCGGCGGCCGAGGCGATTGCCGCCTGGCTCCTCTGTCCGCCGAGCCTCGACGTTCCGCGGCCGCAGGTCGAGGAAGTCGAGGTGAAGCTCGCCAAGCCGCGGGCCCTCGCCGGCCGGGCGGTGCCCGAGATCGCGATCCGGCGGCAGCGGACCGACTTTCCGCCGAACCTCGAGGTCAAGCCGTTCGGCTTCGTCGACGTGGTCTTCGAGAGCCCGGAGTGCGGCGTGTATCGCGAGCGGATCAGCCCACGGACGGTGCTGCCCACGCACGTGCATCGGCACCTCGACGAGATGGAGCTCACACTCGGCAGCGGCTTGCTGCTTCAGGGCGCGCCCGTGGCCGCCGGCGTGGCCCACGAGTGGCCGCGCAATCATCCGCATCGCTGGGAGAACCCGACCGATGTCGAACAGAGCTTTCTATGCGTCGATCGGCCCAAGTTCATCCACACCGACGAGGTCGAGGTGGACGTGCCGGTGGGCGAACTCGTGCGCACGAAGCCCGAGAGCTATTTCTGAGTGACGGATTTCATGGCCGCGATAGGCTTCATCGGTACGGGGATCATGGGGCGGAGCATGGCCGGGCATCTGCTTGCAGCCGGCCACTCGCTGCACGTGTTCAACCGCACCCGAGCGAAGGCGGAGCCGCTCATCGAGCGCTGGGCAGTCTGGCACGACACGCCGGGCGAAGCGGCGGCGGCGAGCGA
>CAMAVC010000042.1 GCA_945861585.1 Planctomicrobium piriforme | reverse complement strand
ACCAGGACAAACTCGACGATCTCGTCGGCCGCTCGTGGCCCGACATGCTCGTCGCTGCGGCTGCAGGCACGAACGAAGCCTATGCCTCCGACAAGCGGCCCACGGCCGACATCGTGCTGCCGCGGATCGACGAACACACGGTCGGTCAGCTGCTCCAGATGCTGATGCTCGCCACCGTCGTCGAGGGCCGCCTCGTGGGCACGAATCCGTACGGCCAGCCCGGCGTCGAGGCCTACAAACAGTTGATGATGAAACGGCTTCGGCCGTAGGAGGCAACGATGCCAGTCACGCTCACTTGGACCGGTCACGCCACGTGGCTCATCGACACCGGCCACGGTGTTCTGCTCGTCGATCCGTTCTTCGACGAATGCCCGACGGCCTCGATGAAGGCCCGCGACGTGCACTGCGACGCAATCCTGATCACCCACGCCCACTTCGACCACGTGGCCGACGCGGTGGCGATCGCCAAGCGCACGCAGGCCACCGTGTTTTGCAATTTTGAGATCGCCCAGTGGCTCGGGAAGCACGGTGTCGAGAAGACGCAGCCGATGAACCTCGGCGGCCGCGTGCAGGTGCCGGGCGGCACGGCGAAGATGGAGATCGCCCACCACTCGTCGAGTTTCGCCGACGGCACCTACGGCGGGAACCCGGCGGGCTGGCTGCTCGATGTGGGCGGCCGCCGGATCTACATCGCCGGCGACACATGCCTATTTTCCGACATGGAGCGGATCGGCCGGCCTGATGCCCGCGGCCGCGGCCTCGACGTCGCGATCCTCCCGATCGGCGACCTGTTCACGATGGGCCCGGACGACGCGCTCGAGGCGCTGCGGCTCCTGAAACCGAAGGTCGCGCTGCCGAATCACTACGACACCTGGCCGCCGATCGCACAAGACGCTGCCGTCTGGGCCGAGGCCGTCGTAGCGGCGCGGCTCGCCACGCCTCACGTGCTCGTGCCGGGCGCGTCGTTCGTGGTGAAGTGACAGGCTGAAGCCTGTCCTACGCGCCTGTCCTACGCGCCTGTCCTACGGCGTATGAGGAAGTTCCACCGGGCGGGCGGGGGGCACGCGCACTTCGATCGTGTCGCCGACGATGCGGGTCTCGAAGACGTCGACCTTGAGTTTCGGGTTGTCGCACCAGGCGCCGTCGGCGAGGCGAAACCGCCAGGCATGCCACGGGCAGGTGACGACGCCGTCGCAGAAGGGCCCCGAGCCGAGCGAGGCGCCCATGTGCGGGCAGAGGTCGTCGATCGCCGAATAGGCGGCGCCATCGAAAAACACGGCCACGAGCCGGCCCGCCACCTCGAACGTGCGGCCTTCCCCCGCCGGGATGTCGCCCGTCTTGGCAACGGGGGTGAACGGAACGTCGGTCATGCCTCAGGGTGTACCATACGCGGCATGCCCGACGCACCCGGAACCTCTGCGGATCGTTCGCCCCTGGCTTCCCGGGCAGGGGCCGGCGGCACCCGGATCAAGTTACTCGCGCTCGACGTCGACGGCACGGTGTGCGACAGCCGGCACGAGGTCGCCGACGCCACGTGTGCCGCGGTCTCCCGCCTGCGGGCCGCCGGCATCGAGGTGATCCTGGCGACCGGCCGCCGTTATCGCGACACGCTGCCGGTGGCTGCGCGACTGGGCATCGCCGCGCCGCTCATCACGGCGTCGGGAGCGCTCGTCAAGGATTCAAGCACCCACGCCACGCTCGCGCGGGCCGCGTTCGACGCCGACGTGCTGGCCGGTGTGTTGCGGCAGATCGTCGACCGGGGGCACGAGCCGATCGTCTACACCGACAGCTTCGCCGCCGGATACGACTTCCACTGCCGCCGCCTGCCCGCTCTCGACGTGGCCGGGCACGGTGTCGACGTGTATCTCGAGCGCAACCGGGCCCTCGCCGACGTGCGGCCCGATCTCGACAGGGCGCCGCCGCCCGATGCGTTCGCCGGCTTCGTGATGGGATCACAGCCGGCGATGCTCGATCTCGAGGCCGCGCTCCTCGAGGCCTGGCCCGGCCGGCTCTCGTTGCACGTGATTCGCAGCCCCCGCTATCGCGACTGGATGTGCGAGATCGCGCCGGCTGGTGTCACAAAATGGACGGGCGTGGTCGGCGTGGCGACCCGGCTCGGCATCGAGCCCGAGGCGATCTGCGCGGTTGGCGACGACGTCAACGACCTGCCGATGATCCGTGGCGCCGGCCTGGGCATCGCGATGGGCAACGCCACTGCGGACGTGCGGGCCGCGGCCGACATCGTCGTCGACACGCACGACGCGGGCGGGATCACAGAGGTGGCCGACAGGCTCCTCGCCGGCCTTGCCCAGACTGCGCCATCCAGTGGCCCCAACGTGGCTTGAAGCCCGGTCGGGGGTTCCCTATACGTCTCGCTGAGACCTCGGGGCTGGCAGTCAGCATGGACATCAAGCTTCATCGCCCGCACGGCTGCTGCCACCACTCGCGACGCGCGTTCGTGCCGGGTGAGCTCTTGTATTCCGCGCTCACCCGCGGCCCGACCGGGCTCGAACGCATCGACTGCGCGGCCGAATGCTGGTCGGGCCCACCCGAGCAGACACTGGCGTGGTGGCGCTCGACGTTTCCTGCGGCCCAGGGCGGCGGGCCTGAGCTCGCTCCAGTCGATGTCCTGCTCGACGTGCTCGAGCAGCTCGACGGGCAACCCGACGACGCGGCCCTGCGCTACCTGCTGGCACTCGAACTCGTGCGCCGGCGCGTGCTGCGGCTCGTCGATCGGCGCGGGGCGGTGGTCACCCCGCCCGAATCCGACTCCCTGCACGTCGCCTGCCGGCGCCGCGACACGACGTACTCCGTCGCCGTGATGCCCCCGTCGCAGGCGGACATCGCCGCGGTGCAAGACAGGCTCACAACGCTCCTCTGGTCGGGGGGTGCCGCATGACGGGCCGCATGGGCGCGACCTTCGCGGCGGTGGTGCTGGCCGTCGCCGCCAGCGGCGCGAGCTGCCCGCAGGTGCTGCGCGGCTACCAGGTCGGCACGATGCCGCTGCCGCGCATCCTCCCGCCACAGGCCACGCTCGACCAGGTGATCGCCGGCGTCCACGACAACACGCAGCGCGTGCGCAGCTACATGGCGCCGCAGGCGGTGCTCGCGGCCCGCGGCGTGCCGCGGCTGTCGGCGCAGGTGGCCTGCGAACCGCCCCGCCGGTTTCGCCTCCGGGCCCAGACCTCCGTCACGGGCAGTGAACTCGACATCGGCAGCAACGACGACCTGTTCTGGCTCTGGATCCGGCGGCATCAGCCGCCTGTGATGCTCTTTTGCCGTCATGATCAATACGCCCAGTCATCGGCCCGTCGCCTCCTCCCGCTGCGAGCCGACTGGATGCCGGAGCTGCTCGGGCTCGTGAGCTTTCGGCCTGAAGACCGTCACGAAGGCCCGTTTCAGCTGCCCGACGGCCGCCTCGAAATCCGCAGCCGGATCGCGGCTCCCGATGGCGAGCTCCTCAAATCGACGCTCGTCGATGCGACCACCGGCCTCGTGGTCGAGCAGCATCTGTTCACACCCTCGGGCGAGCGGCTGGCCAGCGTCCGCACCTCGAAGCACCGGGTCGATCCGCCGTCGGGCGCTGCGCTGCCCCGGGTCGTCGACGTCTCCTGGCCGGCGTCGGGAGTCGACTTTCAACTCGAACTGACGTCGATCACCACCAACACGCCGTCCACGGATCCAGGCCAACTCTGGCAGATGCCGGCGTACGAAGGGTACGAGCCAGTCGACCTCGCCGACCCGGCCGTGGTGCTCGCGCCGCCTGCCGCGGCATCCGGGCAGTGACCACCGCGCCTGCCACGCGGCACGCAGGTGGCTTCTTCAGGGCACGGCGATCTCCGCCGCGTGGTCGCGCATCTTCTGCCGAGCCTTCGACAACGCCGGGCCGATCGATCCCACGGGAAGCCCGGTGAGCCGGCTGATTTCCCCGTAACTCCGGGCTTCGAGGTGGTGAAGCCGGATCAGCCGTGCCTCGGTCTCGTCGAGCGTTTCGAGCAGCACTTCGACGGCCTCGCGATCGGCGAGCGCACCCGCGGCGTCGTGCCGATCGGCCGGCTGCATGGCATCTCCCACGGGAATCGGCCGGCGGTCGCGCGCCCGCTGAAGCGATCGTACGGCGACCCGCCGGGCGATCACCACGAGATACGTCGGCAGGCTCGCCCGACCGGCGAACCCGCGGAGCGCGGCGGCGTCGTTGCGGAGCAGCTCCAGCAGAATCTCGGCGACCACGTCGTCGCGTTCACCACCAGGAAGCGGGATCTGGTGCTGGGCACTCGTGCGGTCGACGACATAGCCGAGCAGACCGGCGAACGTGCCCACGAATTCGTCCCAGGCGCCGGGCGCGGAAGCCAGGCAGGCCCGCACCAACGCCTGGTGCTGGGCGGCACGGTCCGGGGTGGCGGCGGCAACGCCCCCCCCTCGCCCGTGGGCCGTGAGAGCATCACGGCTGGGGACTGCGACGTCGGGTGTGGATTCGCTCGAATTCATGGCTCGCGAGTCATCGGGCACCCCTGCCGGAAAAATCATAGGTGCCACGGGCAGTCGCCACCAACGCCAGTCCCGTAAAACTCAGGAATCCACGGCGAAATGCCGATGCCTGTTTCGTTGACAGGCGGCAAAGGTGCACCTAGGATTCGCCAGCGTGACGGACTGGTCGCGGCAGCGGCGGCCCGCCACGCAGCCGTCTGCCAAACCTGGCTTCCCGTACCAGCCGTAGTCATCCGCCGCCATCGAGGAGTCTTTCAATCATGACACACGTCGTCGCCGAGCCCTGCTTCGCCTGCAAGTACACCGACTGCGTGGTGGTCTGCCCCGTGGAATGCTTCTACGAGGGAGACAAGATGGTGTACATCCATCCCGACGAATGCATCGACTGCGAGGCCTGCGTGCCGGAATGCCCGGTCGAGGCGATCTTCCACGAAGACAACCTCCCGGCCGAGTGGAAGGACTTCACGGCGCTCAACGCCGAGATGTCCCCGCAACTTCCGGTGATCACGGAAAAGAAGGATCCCCTCTGCTGAACGCACGGACCGGCACGGCATCCTGCCGTTCGTTCCTTGGCGGGCCTCCGTTGTAAGACAGGCTTCAGCCTGTTTCCGTTGTAGGACAGGCTTCAGCCTGTCACTCCCTTGGCGCCGGGCATCCTGCGCTCATTTCAAATCGACGAGCCAGTAGGCGTTGTCGACGAAGCTCCTCCAGCTCTGGTACTTCGGATTTCCGAGCTTGATGGAGAGCAGGGGGCTGCGCTTCGGCTTCACCGGCTGGCGGATCATTTGCATCCGAGCCTCGTGGGGCGTGCGGCCGCCCTTGCGGACGTTGCAGGCGACGCACGCGCAGACGATGTTTTCCCACGTCGTGCCGCCGCCACGGCTGCGGGGCACCACGTGGTCGAGCGACAACTCACTCGTGGGAAAGTTGTGGCCACAATACTGGCACTGATTGCCATCTCGGGCGAAGACGTTGCGCCGATTGAACCGCAGCCCCTGGCGTGGCCCACGATCACAGGCCACGAGACGAATCACCCGTGGCGCCTGGAGCTCGTAGCCAACGGCCCGCACCCAGTCTTGGTCGGGCGTCCGCAACGACGCCTGCAGGGCCGACAGTTCCCGCCACGATTCGAATGGATAGGCGGAATACCGGCCGTCCTCGATGTGCACCACCTCGGCCAGATCCCGAAACAAGAGCGTGATCGCCCGCCGGACATTCGTGATGTGCACGGCCACGAACGAGCGGTTCAGCACCAGAACGCTCAAATTGAGCACGCTGGCCACCGCCGACCTCGCCGACTGGATCGCCATCGAATCCACTGCCACCGCCATGGGCATCGCAGGTGCCTGCTGGGTTCGGATTTGACCGCGTCTCACCACGCCCGCTGAGTGTAGTCGGCGGCCCACCCAACTGCCAAACACCCCCGGCCTGCGCAGGCTGCCTCCACGCTCGCAGCAAACGCTTGCCTTTCAGGCGAGTTGCAGGCAGACTCAGGACGTCAGGCGGATGCGTCGATCCATCCCAGCCAGCCCGTCCTCGGAGGCCTCCATGCTTCATTACTCGTGTGACTTCTGCAAGCGGCCGATCGACACGGCCACCGACGTGCGGCACGTGGTCAAAATCGAGGTTTTCCAGGCGGTCGAGGAGTCGTGCGAGGATGGTTGCTGCGACGGCACCGCCCGTGGCGACGACGCGGAGCACCTCGAGGAGATGCAGGATCTTCTCGAATCGATCGACGATCATGATCTCGACCGAGACGTGCTGTTCAGCGACGCGACGCAATCGTTGCGATTCGATCTCTGCGACGCGTGCCGCCAGCGGTTCCTGAAAAACCCGCTCGGCATCAAGACCGGCAAGAAGCTCGACTTTAGCCAGAACTGACTCCACGCCCGCGGTGCCGCGGCACGGCTCAGGGTTTTCACGAGCGTAGGTGTCGGCTAGATTTCGCGCTCCCCCCACGCACCTGAGGAGCATCGCCAACGCATGGCCTCGAAGACGCTGAAGATCGCCGCGATTCCCGGAGACGGCACCGGGCCCGAAGTCACCGCCGAGGCCATGAAGGTGCTCGCCGCGGTCGCGAAGCTCGAAGGCTTCACCTACGACGTCGAGACGCTCGACTGGGGCGGCGACCGATATCTCAAGACGGGCGAGATCATCCCCGAGGGTGGCCTCGATCTCTTGCGCACCAAAGACGCGATCTTTCTGGGTGCGATCGGCCATCCGCAGGTGGCGCCGGGCATCCTCGAGAAGGGGCTGCTGCTCGATCTGCGGTTCAAGCTCGATCAATACATCAATCTCCGTCCCGTGAAACTGCTGCCGGGCGTGGAGACGCCGCTGGCGGGCCGTGGCCCGAAGGACATCGATTTCGTGGTCGTCCGCGAAAACACCGAAGACCTCTACTGCGGCGTCGGCGGCTACCTCAAGAAGGGCACGCCCGACGAGGTGGCCGTGCAGCAGGCCGTCTACACCCGCAAGGGCTGCGAGCGGTGCATCCGCTGGGCATTCGACTACACGCGCAAGCGCAACAGCCCCAAGAAGACGCTCACGCTCGTCGCCAAGACGAACGTGCTCACCTTCGGCCACGACCTCTGGTGGCGGACGTTCCAGGAAGTGGCCAAGGACTATCCCGACGTGAAGACCGACTACAACCACGTCGATGCCTGCTGCATGTGGATGGTGAAAAACCCCGACGCCTACGACGTGATCGTGACCACGAACATGTTTGGCGACATCATCACCGACTTGGGCGGCATCCTGCAGGGCGGCATGGGGGTGGCGGCCGGCGCCAACCTCAACCCCGACAAGGGCGGCGTGAGCATGTTCGAGCCGATGGGCGGCAGCGCGCCCAAGTACACCGGCCAAAACGTCATCAATCCGATCGCGGCGATCAACGCGATGGCGATGCTCCTCGAGCACTCCGGGCATCCGGCCGCCGGCGCCCGCATCGACAAGGCCGTCGCCCATATCACCGGCACGAAGATGAAGAGCCAGGCCGCCGGCAAAATGGGCCACGGCACCCGCGAAGTCGGCGACCTGGTCGTGGCTGCGCTGTCGTAGGACAGGCTTCAGCCTGTCTTGCCGTAGTCAACTCGCCCAAGCCGGCTCGGGGTTACCCCGTACCGTCTCGCCGGACGCTCACTGCGGGCTTGCTGTCGCGCCGTCGCCGCCGTCCCGGCGTCGTCTCCGGCTTACGGTCGCCAGGCACAGCCCGGCTCCTACGCCTGCGGCGTCAGGGCCGGAGGCCCGGGTGAATACCGGCCGACGGCGGTCGGCCAAGGGAAAATGGCACGATGCGATGTTTCCCGTGAAGCGGCCCACATACGCCGTCTCAACGGCAGGGGTAACCCCTCGCCTCCCCGTCTGGAAGCCCGAGGCGTGAGCCGAAGGGAATACGCGGAGTGTTTCGCCACCGGGGCATCCTCTCGGCTTACGCCTCGGGCTTTCGTTGAGGAGGCTTCGGGCTCCCCGTGTCCCGCTCGCCGGCGTATTTGACCAGCGGAGCCAGGGATGGCGCAGCGAATGCGCTCCAGGCAGCGCAGGCAAAGCCGAGTGAGCCGTAGCCTGGAGGGCGAAGGCGAACGTCCGGCGAGCGGGATATGGGGAGCCCGAAGCCGGCGCGCGTCCAACGAGACGAACGTCCGGCGAGCCGGTACGGGGTAACCCCTCGCCGGCGTATTCCATACGCGTCACACCGCGACACGGCGGCCTTCGGCCTGGCTCGTGGCGGCGGCCTGCACGATCTGCATCGCCAGCAGCGTGTCGTCGAGGCCGCTCAGGGCGCGCACGAGGCTCGTGACCTTGCGGTGAAACTGCACGAGCATGTGTTCGCCCACGGGCCGCTCGCTGTCGAGCGACTCCTGGTGGCGGCCCGCCGCCTCGAACCAGACGAGGCTCGCAGGGAGGTCGACGAACGCGATGCCCTGCTCGCACACCACCTGCAGGGCCGGGGGCGGGCGGAATCCCACGGCTTCCTCCCACTGCTTCGGCATGTAGTAGCCACAGCTGATCTGAGCGATGGCGCCGTCGCCCGGGCGACCTGTCCGGGAGAAATCGAGGCTCATCATCTGATAGTCGTCGGTCGGTCCGCCGGGCACGTCGGCGTGCCGCACGGCGACCACGCTCGTCGGCTCGGTGCCTGCCACGTAGCGGCACCAATCGACGAGCTCCATGAGGTCGCGGGCCTCGCTCGCGCGGTCGCGCGGCGGCGGGCTCGCGGGGGTCTGCGAGAGCGGCACCCGGCGGTGGCAAAACAGCATGCGCGGCTGCCCGAGCCGCGTGGCGATGAGCTCCTTGAGCCGCAGCGTGGCCGGGGCGTAGCGCCGCGGCAGCTCCGCCATGAATGCGATGCCTGATTCGTCGACGCGGCTGCGGAGCAGGCGGGCCTCTTCGGGATCGACGGGAAACGAGATCGCGGAGTACACGGCCTTGCCGAAGTCGCAGGCCGCGAGGATCGGCGCCGTCCCGAACCACTGGTCGGAGAGGTAGAGCAGGGCATCGATGTCGTCGCGGGCGGCGAGCGCTCGATAGCCGTCCACGGCCACGGTGCCGAGTTCACCGGCGGCCCGTTTCGCGAGGTGCGAAACCTGCTCGCAGACGCCGCGCACCTCATAGCGGTCGGCCAGCGCCCGAAGTGCCGGCAGGTAGCGGGTGTCCCACTGACTCCCCAGGCCGACGATGCCGACACGCAGTTTCATTCGGCTGCTCCTTGGCCATCGGTCGAGACGGTGGCCGCGCGTGCCGACGACGCGAGCTCGAACGCGGTCGCCTTGTCGGAAATGTCCTTGCGACACCAGGCACCCGGCCAGCGGATCTCCCGGACGCCCGAATAGGCGAGCAGCTTCGCGCGGGCGAGCGAGTCGCCCACGGCCGTGACGGCGAGCGTTCGCCCCCCGTCGGCAAGCACGCTGCCGTCGGCCCCGAGCTTGGTCGCGGCGTGAAACACCTCCACGCCGGGCAATGCGGCGGCCGCCTCGAGGCCGCGAATCGCCCGGCCTTTCTCCACGGGGCCGGGGTAGCCTGCGGAGGCCATCACCACCGTCACGCTCGCCCCCGCCCGCCACACCGGCGGCTCGACGGACTCCAGCCGCCGATCGGCCACGGCATCGAGCAGGTCGAGCAGACTCGACTCGAAGAGCACCATCAGCGCCTCGCATTCGGGGTCGCCGAACCGGGCGTTGAATTCGAGCACCTTGGGCCCCTGGGCCGTGAGCATGAGCCCGGCGTAGAGAACGCCCTGGAAGGGGACCTTCGCCCTCCGCATCGCATGCACCGTCGGCACGAGGATGCGGGCCTCGATGTCGGCGAGCAGTTCGGCATCGACGAACGGCGTGGGGCAGTAGGCGCCCATGCCTCCGGTGTTCGGCCCCTGGTCGCCGTCATACGCGGCCTTGTGGTCCTGCAGCGGCGGCAACGTGACGATCGTGCGGCCGTCGGTGATCGCCATCACGCTCACCTCCACGCCGTCGAGTCGCTCCTCGATCAAGATTCCCTTGGCGGCCGCCGCAAACTGCGGGTCGCTGCCGAGCGATTCGACCGCCGCGAGCGCCGCCTCCCGATCCTCGCACACAAACACCCCCTTGCCGGCGGCGAGGCCGTCGGCCTTCACCACGATCGGCATGTCTTCACGCGCTTCGAGAAACTCGCGGGCGGCGGCCACCGACCGGAATTCTCGGAACATCGCGGTCGGCACGTCGCCCCGGTGCAGAATCTGTTTGCAGAAGAGCTTGCTGCCTTCGAGCTGGGCTGCGCGGGCCGTGGGGCCGAAGATGCGCAGACCGGCCGCCGTGAATGCGTCGACGATCCCCGCCACGAGCGGCGCCTCGGGCCCCACGACAGTGAGATCGACGCCGCGGTCGCGGGCCACGCGCACCAGTGCGGGCATGTCGGTGGCGGCCACGGGAACGTTTTCCGCGATCTGTGCCGTGCCGGCATTGCCCGGGGCCACGAGCACCTCGGCACCGTCGCGGCGCAGCTTCCAGGCCAGGGCATGCTCCCGTCCGCCACCGCCCACGATCAGCACACGGCGGGATGGGGACACGGTTCAGACTCCTTCCAGAGGGCTCTCGCCGCAGCCGTCCACACGACGGCCCAGACGGCACGGCGGCGGATTGTGGCTGGATCACCCGTGCGGGAGCAAGGATGCCGACAGATCAGCGGTGAAACCGAACTGGTCTGACGTTGACACCTACCGCGGGGCAGATACAGTTGGAAGAGAGTTCGTGAAAAAAATCACGAACTCTTCAAACCCCGGTCGAAAACAACTTTTCGAGTGGATTTCACGCTGTGGCCGATCGTTCGCGGACGTCGTGCGATTCGCTCGCCCGGTGGGAAAAACCGTCGAGGCGACTGTGATGGCTGAACGAAAGAAGATGTCGGTTTCGGAAATCCTGGCTGCCGCGAGGGCCCAAGCCGGTGGCGGCGAGGCAGCGGCTCCCGCTGTGGAGCCTGCGGGCGGGGGCGCGGCAGACGCCGTGGACTCGGCCGCAGACACGCCCGTCGTTGAAAAGCCGGCTGCCAAGGCCGCGCCAAAGCCGACGGCTGGCGGGGCCAGGCCCAGCGTCGCCGATATCATGGCGATGGCTCGGGCCAACAAGGCCGCGGCCGATGCGCCCGCACAGTCCCCCACAAAGTCCGCCCCCAAGCCGACAGCGAAGCCGGCCGAAAAGCCCGCAGCGGCCAAGGCTGCGAAGCCCGTGGCTGCCAAGGCGGCCGTCGCTCGCGACACGGCGAGCATCCTCGCCGCGGCCCGAGCTGGTGCAAAGCCCGGCCCCGTCAGCAAGGCCGACGCCCCGCCGCGGCCTGCGAAGCCCGCCGCGGTGAAGCCCGCAGTTGCGGCAGACCACGCTGCGAAGCCCGCCGCCGCGAAGGCCGTGCCGCCGCGTCCGGCGAAGCCTGCCGCGAAGAAGTCCGACTCCGAGGAAGACCGACGCGGATTTCTCGAGATTGCCCTCGGCTCGTTCATGGCGTTGGGATTCACCGCGTTGTCGGTGACCGGCGGGCTGTTCTCGCTCGGGCTTGCCAGATTTTTCTTTCCGAACGTGCTGGCCGAGCCGCCGAGCCGGTTCAAGGTGGGATTCAAAGAGGGCTTCCCCGCGGGCAAGGTCGAGACGAAGTTCGTCGCTCAATACGGCGTGTGGGTGGTCAACAGCGACGTGGCCGGCGAGCAGCAGATTTACGCCCTCAAAACCGTCTGCACGCATCTGGGCTGCACGCCCAACTGGCTCGAGGCCGAGCAGAAATTCAAATGTCCCTGCCACGGCAGCGGATTTTACAAGGACGGCGTGAACTTCGAGGGCCCGGCTCCGCGGCCGCTCGAGCGCTATGCAATACGAATTTCCGACGACGGTCAGCTCGAAGTCGACAAGAGCAAAACGTTCCAGGAAGAACTCGGCCAGTGGGCCGAGTCCGAGTCGTACGTCACCGTCTAGCACGCACGCTTCAGGAAGCGACTGATCCATGGCCATCGGCGAAACCATCCGCAACTCCCAGATCTGGAAGAGCATCTTCCGTCATCCGATGCCGCTCGACCGGCGGAATCGGATCGTGGTCATGCTGACCAACTTCTTCCTGCATCTGCATCCGGTCTCGATCAAGAAGCAGGGCATCGCGCTGTCGTTCACCTGGTGCATGGGCGGCGTCACCTTCTTCCTGTTCCTGGTCGAGACGGTGACGGGCGTGCTCTTGATGTTCTATTACCGCCCCACGCTCGAGTGGGCCTACAACGACATCCTTGCCCTGCGCGACGTCACGAGCCTCGGCATTCTTCGCGAACTCCATCGCTGGGGGGCGCATGCCATGGTGATCACCACCTGGCTGCACATGTATCGCGTGTTCCTCACGGGCAGCTACAAGCCGCCGCGGGAGTTCAACTGGGTGATCGGCGTGATCCTGCTGCTCCTCACGCTGCTCCTGTCGTTCACGGGCTATCTGCTCCCGTGGGACCAGCTGGCGATCTGGGCCATCACGGTGGGCTCCAACATGGCCCGGGCCACGCCCATTCTGGGCTACGAGGGGCCGGGCCAGCAGCTGCTCACGATCGGCGGCATCGACATGATCACCGACGCCTCCGACGCCCGCTTCGGCCTGCTCGGGGCCCGGTTCGTGGGTGAAGAAACGCTGAATCGGTTTTACGTGCTCCACTGCATCGCGATCCCGCTCGCCGTGGCGCTCTTGCTTGCAATTCACTTCTGGCGGGTGCGAAAGGACGGCGGCATCAGCGGTCCGCTGTAGGCCCACACCATGCATTCCAACGGCCTGTTCCTCAAAGATGTCGCCGGGTTTCTCGGGTCGTATTACACCGGCCTGGCCATCATGAACGCGGTCGCCGCGCTCATTCTGTGGCGAAAGAAGGGGCAGCCCGGCTGGGCCGTCACATGGGCCGTCTTCGCCGGCGTGATGATGATCCTGGCGAGCCTGGCCCTCTCGGGCTCCGAGTCGCTCGTGCCGTCGCTTCCGCTGTCGGCTCGCACCCTCGTCAACACGCTCTCCGGCCCCATGCTCTACACGCTCGGCACCACGGCCTTGTTCACGGTCCTGTTTGTGTTTCGCCGGTTTTTCGTGCAGCCGATGGCGGCCTGGACGGTCTTCAACGTGGCCCTCGTGCTGATGGGCCTGTCGATGGCCGACGAAAACTTCGCGGCAATCGTGATGAAGCCCGACAACGTGCCGATCGTGGGCCTCGTGTTCCTGCTCGCGTTTTTCACCTGGGTGGCCACGAAGCAGGCCGTGGTGAACGACGATCGGATCAGGCAGGGCCTGCCGCCGATGGAGAAGCTCGACGACGAAAAGGTTCTCGTCTGGCCCGACCTCGTCTACACCGAGCTGATCTGCATGGTGGCGGTGTCGGCGTTCCTGCTCGTGTGGGCGATTTTCCTGCCCGCACCGCTCGAAGAGCCGGCGTCGAGCGTCAAGACGCCCAATCCCTCGAAGGCCCCGTGGTACTTCCTCGGCCTTCAGGAAATGCTCGTGTATTTCGATCCGTGGTATGCGGGCGTCGTGCTTCCGAGCCTCGTCGTGTTCGGCCTGATGGCGATGCCGTATCTCGACTTCAACAAGAAGGGCAACGGCTACTACTCGATCGAGGAGCGGAAGTTCAGCTACCTCGTCTACCAGTTCGGTTTTTTCGAACTCTGGATCACGCTCATCATCCTCGGCACGTTTCTGCGCGGGCCGAATTGGAACTTCTACGGTCCGTTCGAGTACTGGACGCCCTACAAGGTCGAGGTGCTCAACAACGTCGACCTGCCGCAGATGTTCTGGGTGAACCTGCTCGATCAGCCGCTGCCGCGGGCCCCGCAGGGCGCCGGCACGCTCACGCAGATCGGCTACATCTTCCTGCGCGAGGCGCCGGGGCTCGCGTTGCTCGGCGGCTATCTGCTGCTGCTTCCGCCGCTGCTCGCGGTCACGGTGTTTCGCGGCTACTTCGCCAAGATGGGCTTCATCCGCTACATGATCATGGCGAATCTCATGCTGCTCATGCTGTCGCTGCCGTTGAAGATGATTTTGCGATGGACGCTCAACCTGAAATACCTCGTCAGCATCCCTGAGTTCTCACTCAATTTTTGACACATGCCTGCTACCGAACAGACCTGGTGGAATCTCAAAACGCTGCACGTCGTGTTTGGCGTGACAGCCGTGCTGTTGCTCGCGGCCACCGTCGCCATGCTGGCTGCCGACCACAATCGGCCGTGGAAGAAATATCAGCGCGAGTTCCGGGCGCTCGAAACCTGGTCCGCCGCGGCACGGGTCGACGAGCAGGACTCGCGCGGCTACGAGGAGCGGTCGGCCGAACTCGATGCGGCCCTCGCCGACGCCCGGCGGGCCGATCTCGACCCGGCGCTCGTGAAGACGTTTCTCGAGCAGGTGCGGGCGGTGCCCGCCGACGCCGAAGCGGCCGACCGGGCCCAGCTCGACGTCGACATGCTATTCAAGCAGACCGACGCCGGGGAACGGCTCGCGCTGCGGGGAGATCTGCTCGAGCGGTTTCGCGACATCGCCAAGCGGGCCAAGTTTCGCGAAGACCTGGCCGCCGGGCAGCTGAAGCTGCGGAAGGCCGAGCTCGACAAGAATCGGGCCGACTACGAGCTCGCCGTGGCCGACGACGCCGCGCAGGAAAAGCTCGACAGCCTGCTCGCCCTCGCGGATGCCAAGCGAGCCGAGGTGGCGACCGCCACGCTGGAAAACCAGTCGGCCAACACGCACCGCAAGGCGCTCGAATCGACGCTGCGGCAGCTCACGGCCGGCGAAGACGCCGCCGCCAAGGCCCTCGCCGACCATCGTCAGAAGCTCACGCAGCTCGCCAAGACGCTCAAGGACCGCGCCCCCAACGTGGGCAAGGCGGTGCTGGAGTTGCCGGTTCTCGACGCGTTCAACGGCCCCTTGCGGGTCGACCAGATCTGGCTGCCGCAGCTCACCCTCAACAACAACTTCCGCGACGTGGCCCGGTTCGATCGCTGCACCACCTGCCACAAGGGCATGGACAAGTCGCTGCCCGGGCAGCCCACGGAGCCGGCCTATTGCGAACGTGAGGCGATCGCCGTGTCGTTGCCGACGCCCAGCGCTCCGGCAGCTGCGGCCACTGGCAATGCCAACGAGCAACTCGAACAGGCGTATGGATTCCACCTCGCGCCGCAGGGGCTGTTTCGCGCCGAGGATCCGACCGTGAGCGTGGTGTTGCCCGAGTCGCCGGCCGCGCAGGCCGGGCTGATGCCTGGCGACGTGATTACGGCGGTCGGCGGCGGCAAGACGCTGGCCCGCACCGTGGCCGTGGCGGCACTGCTCGACTCACCGGCGTGGGGCAAGCCGCTCGAGCTCACGATCCAGCGCGGCGTGCCGCAGCCCTACTCCACCCATCCGCGGCTCGATCTGTTCGTGGGCTCGACGAGCCCGCACCCGATGCAAACGTTCGGCTGCACGATCTGCCACCAGGGGCAGGGGAGTGCCACGAGTTTCAAGTGGTCGTCGCACACCCCGAACACGCCGAAGCAGGCCCACGAGTGGCACGACGAACACGGCTGGTTCAACAACCACCACTGGATCTTCCCGATGCTGCCGCAGCGGTTCGAGGAATCGAGCTGCCTGAAGTGCCACCACCAGGTCGTCGACCTCGAGCCCAGCGAACGCTTCCCCGAGCCACCCGCGCCGAAGCTGGTCGAAGGGTATCACCTGATCCGGCAGTACGGCTGCTACGGCTGCCACGAAATCAACGGCTGGGCCGGCCCCGACAAGCGGATCGGGCCCGACATGCGACTGGCCCCCAACTACCACGAAGTCGCCGAATCGCTCGCCACCGACCCGGGCCTGACCGCCCTCGGCTCGACGGTCCAGCGGTGGGTCGAAGACGTGCGGTCGAGCCCCGACGGCACGCAGGCTCGCGAACGGCTGCGGGATGCCATCGAGCGCGACGCCGCCGCAGGTGGCGAGGCCAAACTGTCGAGACGTTCGCATGAGTTGGCCTCGCTGCTCAAGGAGCCCGAGACGCCCGGCGGCTTCCCCAAGGTCGGGCCGTCGCTGCGGCACGTGGCCAGCAAGGTCGGCTTCGACTGGCTCTATGCGTGGCTGCGGAATCCCCAGGACTTCCGTCCGTCGACGAAGATGCCGCGGTTCTTCGGCCTGTGGGAGCATCTGTCGGGCAAGGGGCTGGAAGAGTCGCAGCGGTATGAGCCGATCGAGATTCGCTCGATGATCAACTATCTCGTGGGCGCGAGTGCTCCCTTCGAGTACGTGGCGCCCTACGAGGGCATCACGGCCCGGCCCGACGTGGAACGCGGCAAGAAGGTGGTGCAGGTGCGCGGCTGTCTGGCGTGCCACCAGCACGGCGACTTCCCCGAGGCCGAGAGCATGCACGGCCCGAATCTCTCCCGGATTGGCGCGAAGGTCGCGTCGCATCCCACCGGCCAGGCCTGGCTCTACAGCTGGCTCCGCGAGCCAGCCCGCTACCATCCGCGGACGATCATGCCGAACGTGTTGCTCGAGCCCGTCACGCTCGCCGATGGCACGGTCAGCGACCCGGCTGCCGATGCCGTCGCCTATCTGCTCACCTCCACCGAAAACTGGCAGGCGACCGACATCCCGGCGGCCAACTCGCTCACGTCCGACGAGCGAAAGGCGACGGAAGAACTCGCCGTCATGTATCTGAAAGACCGCTTCACCGCGGTGCGTGCCGACGAAGTGCTCCGCAACGGGCTGGGGCCCGATCAGGCAAATATCCAGGGTGACGAGCGGATGCTGCTTGGCATGAATGCGTCGAACAAGGACGCCGTGCTGCTCAACTACATCGGCAAGAAGACGCTCGCCAAGCTCGCCTGCTATTCGTGCCACGACATCCCCGGCTTCGAAGACGGCAAGGCCGCCGGCGCCGCACTGGCCGACTGGGGCCGTAAGGAACCGTCGAAGATCGCCTTCGAGCAGGTCGCTCACTTCGTGATGAACCAGCTCGACCATGGCCATGGAGGCCATCACGGAGGCGGCCACCATGGCGCCGCTGACCACGGGGCCACGTCGTCCGCCGCAGCCGGCACCGGCGACGGGCCGCTCGCCCCCGACCTCGCGTACGCCGCGCCGGCACACGGGCATGTCACGCCCGAGTCGGTCGACCCCGACACCGGCTTCTTCCTGGAGAAACTGCTCGCCCACGAACGCGAAGGCTTCCTGTGGCAGAAGCTGCGCCAGCCCCGGAGCTACGACTACAAGAAGGCGGAAAACAAGAGCTACAACGAACGCTACCGCATGCCCCAGTTCCCGTTCGACGCGAAGCAGCGCGAGGCGGTGATGACGTTCGTGCTCGGCCTTGTGGCGGAGCCGCCGGCGCCCCAGTTCATCTACAAGCCGTCGCCCCGCGAAGAGGCCCGGCTCCAGGGGCTCGTCGTGGCGGAACAGTACAACTGCGGTGGCTGCCATACGTTGCGCATGGATCGCTGGGACCTCCGCTATCAGCCCGAGTCGCTCGGGGCAGCGCAGGAGGTCGCCGACTACCCGTTCCTGTCGCCTCACTTCACGCCTCAGGACGTCTCGAAATCGCTGATCACGGATCGGCAGGGCAGGCGGCACGCCACGCTCGTCGGAATGCCGGTGCTCGACCCGGAAACAGGCCGCCCCCAGCTCGTCGACGAGGACGGCGTGCCGATCGAAGAGGGCGACACAGAGGCCCAGCCGCATCGCCCCGTGATGCTGTGGCACGACGCGCTCGTCGACGGCGAGCCCCGCCCGGTGGGCGGGCCCAACGTCATGGTGCCTGAAGACGCGATCCGTGCCGGCCGACACTATCCGGCCGAGGGCGGCGACTTGGCCCGGCTCCTGTTCCCGGTCGTGATCGCCGACGAGAAACAGATCAACCCGAACGTCAAGCCCGACGACGCCTGGGGCTGGCTGCCGCCGCCGCTCGTGGGCGAGGGCAAGAAGGTGCAATCGGGCTGGCTGCACAAGTTCCTGCTCAACCCGCACACGATCCGTCCGCCGGCCGTGCTGCGGATGCCGAAGTTCAACTTCAAGTCGACGGAGGCTGCAGCGCTCGTCAACTACTTCGCAGCCGTCGACGGGGCCGACTACCCATACGTCTACGATCCACGGCTCGACGAAAGCGCCATCGCGGCCACCGAGAAGACGCGGCCCGGCCATCTCACCGGCGCCCTGAAGATCATCACCAACAACAACTACTGCGTGAAGTGCCATCTCGTGGGCGACTACGCCCCGCCCGGCAATCCGAAGGCCCTCGCCCCCCAGCTCGAGACGGTTCACGAGCGGCTCCGGCCAGACTACGTGCACAACTGGATCGCCAACCCGAAGAGGTTCCTGCCGTACACGGGCATGCCGGTGAACATTCCGTTCGACAAGCCGGTGAGCCAGGATCTCTACGCCGGCACGAGCGAGGATCAGGTCGACGCCCTGACCGACCTCCTCATGCAATTTGACACGTTCGCGAAGCGAAACCTGTCGCTCGACGCCTACCTCCGGCAGCAACCGCCGCAGCCGGCTCCGGCGGCCCAAAACACGCCTCCCACGGCTCCGTTACCGCCGCAGGCCCAGGATGGCTCCCGGCAGCGGCCGATCGCGCTAAACTGATGGTGTCAATGGATTTCGATTTCTGGTCCCGGCCCGCCCCAGGAGAGTTTCGATGAAAGCCTCGTTCACCTTGTCGTTCGCCACCGTGGCGGCACTCGCCGTGTCCGCTGTCCATGCCGACGAGTGGGGCACCATCAAGGGCAAGTTCGTGTTCGGAGGCGCCGCCCCCACCGCCACCGAACTCAAAGCCGACAAAGACGTCGAAGTGTGCGGCAAGCACAAGCTGCTCGCGGAGGAGCTCGTGGTGGCCGCCGACAAGGGCATCGCCAACGTCGTCGTGTTCGTGCGCGACAAGGGCGTGAAGGTGCACCCCGATCTCGCGACCCCCGGCGACAAGGTCGTGCTCGACAACAAAGACTGCCGCTTCGAACCCCACGTGGCGGTCGTGCGGACGGGCCAAACGCTCGTCATCAGGAATTCCGACAGCGTGGGCCACAACAGCAACGTCGCCACGATCAAGAATTCACCGTCCAACAATCTGATTCCCGCCGGCGGCGAGGCCACGGTGACGTTTGCAAGCGAAGAGGCGATTCCCGCCCAGGTCACCTGCAACATCCATCCGTGGATGAAGTCGTGGCTCGTCGTCCGCCCGAACCCCTACGCCACCGTATCGAAGGCCGACGGATCGTTTGAAATCAAGAATGTCCCCGCCGGCGGCGAGATCGAACTGCAGATCTGGCACGAGAAGGCGGGCTATGTCGGCGAAGTCACCGTGAGTGGCAAAGCCGAGAAGATCGCCAAGGGTCGTAAGAAGGTGAAGGTCGCCGCCGGCGACAACGATCTCGGAGAGATGGTCCTCGATGCCAACCTGTTCAAGAAGTAAATCGACGGCGGTCGTCGTCGCCCTCGCTGCACTCGTGCCGCTGGCTGCGGGCTGCCGGCCCGAGCGGGTCGACTCGCCAGGGGCCAACGTCGAGGCCGCACGCACGCTGCGGACGGCGCTCGCAACGGCCTCGTCGGCCAGCCTCGCTCCGGCGGCAGCCGCGGCGACGGGCAGCGGCTGGGGCTCGCTCACGGGGCGGTTCGTGTTCGCGGGTGACCCGGGCACGGCCAAGCCGCTCGTCGCCGACAAGGACACCGAGGTGTGTTCCAAGGCCGGCATGAAACTGCTCGACCGGTCGCTGCTCGTCGACCCTTCGTCGAAGGGCCTTGCCAACGTCGTGGTATTCGCCCGGAAAACCACCCGGGTCAAGGAAGCCACGCCGCCGACCGTGCCGCTCGTGTTCGACCAGAAGCAATGTGAGTTTCTCGCACCGGTGTTCGCGGCCCGCGTCGGCCAGCCGATCGAGGTGAAAAACAGCGATCCCATCGGTCACAACACGAACATCGCCGGCTCCGACTTCAACCAGCTGATCCCGGCGGGCGGCTCCACCACATACGCGCCGAAGGCCGAAACCGGCCTGCCCACGATGGTCACCTGCAACGTTCACCCGTGGATGAAGGCCTACATGGTGTTTCGGAAGGACGGCTACGTGGCCGTGTCGGCCGCCGACGGCTCGTTCACGATCGCCGACCTGCCCGCGGGCGAACCGCTCGAATTTCAGGTTTGGCACGAACGATCCACCGGCCCGAGCGGCGCCCTGGGCCTCGACAATGCGGCCCTCAAGTGGACTCCGAAGGGTCGCTTTCAGATCACGCTCCAACCAGACGAAGTCAAAGACATCGGCACGCTCGAGGTGCCGGCCTCTGCCATCGGCACCTGAGTTTTTCCCATGACACCCGAAACCATGCCTCGTCGTTCATCGATCGCGTTCGCCGGCCTGATCGTGTGCCTCGCCGCCCTCACCGGCTGCGGCAAGACGCCGCCTGCGTACTTCCGCCCCAACATGGTCGAGGCCACCAAGCAGCGGCTCACGCCTGACCAGGAAAAGCAGGTGGCGACGATCCTGCTGGCCATGTTCGGCACCCCCGACGAGCCGGTCTGTCTCCCTGAGACCGGCCTCGACGAGGCGAAGCTGCGGCTCGCCGCCGGTCCCGTTCGCAGCGACATCGTGGGCCGCAAGAACGGGCTCTATCGTGAACACTGCGGGCACTGCCACGGCGTGACGGGCGACGCGCTCGGGCCGACCGCCGCGTTCCTCAATCCCTACCCGCGCGACTACCGCCCGGGCGTGTTCAAATTCAAGAGCACCGAGCGGGCCGACAAGCCGACCCACGCCGATCTCGTGCGAGTGCTTCACAAAGGTATTCCGGGCACGTCGATGCCGTCGTTCGCGCTCCTGCCCGCCGCGCAGGTCGATGCGCTCGCTGAATACGTGAAATACCTGAGCATCCGCGGAGAAACCGAGCTGACCCTGATGCGGGCCTACTTCGAACTCGACGACGAGGCCCAGGGCTCGCTGCCGGAGACGCGGGAGTTTCTCATCGACGAAACGCTCGTGACCGTCGCCGACAAGTGGAAGGCGGCGGCCGACGCCGAGATCCAGGTGCCGCCGATGCCGGCCGACATCGACCTCGTGGCATCCATCGCCAAGGGCAAGGAACTCTTCTACGGCGACAAGGCCAACTGCGTGAAGTGCCACGGCGTCACCGGCCTCGGAGATGGCCAGGCCAACGACTACGACGACTGGAACAAGGCGATCGTGGAGATCGGCAAGGAATTGTCGAGCGGCTCGGCCGCGGCCCGCGAGACGTCGACGTCCGGCATGAGCCCCGACGAATTGTCCGAGCACCGTGCCCAGCTCGCGTGGCTCGATAAGTTTGGCCGGGTGCTCGATGGCGACGCCCTCGAGCCGCGGACCATTCCGCCGCGGAATCTGCGGCACGGCATCTACCGCGGGGGCCGCCGCCCGATCGACCTTTACTACCGCATCCATGCCGGCATCAACGGCGCCCCGATGCCCGCGGCCAAGGGCACCGTCCCGCCGGAAGAGATCTGGCACATCGTCAATTACGTGCGGTCGCTTCCCTACGAGCTCGATGGCGAGCTCGGCGCCGACAAGCCGATGCTGGCCCGCGACCGATTCTGATCCCGAGGAGCACTGTCTGTGAGCCGATTCTCCGGAATCCTGTGGAGCCTGCTGTTCCTCGCCGTGCCCGTGCTGGGAGTGGCGACGTTCGCCGTGGCACCGTCGATCAACGTCTGGCTCCCGCCCGACGTGTCGGAGCACGGCAAGGCGATCGACGGCCTCTTCTATTTCATTCTCGCGCTCACGGGCGTGGTGTTCGTCGCGACCGAAGTGGCCCTGTTCTGGTTTCTTTGGAAGTACGACGCCGCGAAGGCCCAGGGCCCGGCCACCTACATTCACGGCAGCCATACGCTCGAAGTTGTCTGGACGATCATTCCGGCCGCCACGCTCTTGTTCCTGGCGATCTACCAGATGAACACCTGGGCCGACGTGAAGATGCGGCGGCCGGCGATGGCGCCCTCCGTGGAGGTCGTGGGGCGACAGTTCGAATGGCGGCTGCGATACCCCGGCCGCGACGGCACGCTGGGCACGCCTGACGATCTGTTCCTCGTCAACGACCTGCACGTGCCGGTGGACGAGGATTTTCTGGTGCAGCTCAAGAGCATGGACGTGCTCCACAGCTTCTTTCTGCCCAACCTGCGGATCAAGCAGGACGCCGTGCCCGGCATGAAGATTCCCGTGTGGTTCAAGGCGACCGAGACGGGCCAATTCGACATCGTCTGCGCCGAACTCTGCGGCTGGGGTCACTACAAGATGAAGGGTCGGGTGACGGTCGAATCGCGTGAAGACTTCGACCGCTGGCTCGAATCGCAATACGCGAAGCAGGAAGCCACCCAGCCCGAGATCGATCCGTCCGCCACCGTCGCCCGCACCGAATAAGCCCCGAGCAGGATCAGGAGACCGCCATGAGCATCGCGAGCGCCCCCCCGACCGTCCGCCACGAGCCGACCGTGCAGGCCCCCGCGCCTCACCACGCGAGCTTTCTCTCGACGTACGTGTTTTCCAAGGATCACAAGGTGATCGGGCTGCAGTTCCTGTTTTCCACGCTCGTGTGGTTTCTGATCGGTGGCCTGCTCGCGCTGGCAGTCCGCTGGCAGATCGCCTGGCCGTGGTCCGACGTGCCGGTGCTCGGCAAACTGTTCGCCCAGGAGGGCGGGCAGATGGCGCCCGAGTTCTACACGATGCTGTTCACGATGCATGCCACCGTGATGATCTTCCTCGTGATCATCCCGATCCTCGCGGGTGCGTTCGGCAACTTCCTGATCCCGTTGATGATCGGGGCCGACGACATGGCCTTTCCCACACTCAACATGCTGTCGTACTGGTTCATGTGGCCGGCCTTCATCGCGTTTGGCGCGAGTTTCTTCGTGGAGGGCGGGGCCGCATCGAGCGGCTGGACGAGCTACCCCACGCTCTCGACCAACATCGCCTCCTCGCCCGGCGCCGGCTGGGGCCAGACCCTGTGGCTCCTCGGCCTCACGTTCGTCGGTGTGTCGAGCATGCTCGGCAGCGTCAATTACATGACCACGATCATCCTCATGCGGGCCCCCGGCATGACGATGTTCCGCCTGCCGATGACGATCTGGGCGATGTTCATCACCGCCGTCCTGCAGGCCTTCGCCCTGCCTGTGCTCACAGCCGCCGGGTTCATGCAATTGGCCGACCGCACGCTCGGCACCGGCTTCTTCTCTCCGGAAGGAAACATCGTCAACAACTGGATGCAGGCGACCGGCGGCGGCCAGCCGCTGCTCTGGCAGCATCTGTTCTGGTTCTACAGCCACCCGGCCGTGTACATCATGATCCTGCCGGCGATGGGCATGGTCAGCGACATCCTCACGACGTTCGCCCGCAAGCCGCTGTTCGGCTATCGCCCGATGGTCTATTCGATCGCGGGCATCGCCGGCCTCGGGTTCATCGTGTGGGGCCACCACATGTTCATGTCGGGCATGAACCCGGCACTCGGCATCACCTTCATGGTGTCGACCATGATGATCGCCCTGCCGAGCGCGGTGAAGACCTTCAACTGGCTGGGCACGATCTGGGGCGGCCGCGTGCAGTTCACGACGGCGATGCTGTTTTCGCTGGCCTTCGTCTCGATGTTCATCATCGGCGGCCTGTCGGGCATCTTCATGGCCGCCACGCCGGTCGACATTTTCATCCACGACACCTATTTCATCGTGGCCCATTTCCATTACGTGCTCTTCGCGGGCACCGCGATGGGGGTGTTTTCCGGCATCTACTACTGGTTTCCCAAGATGTTCGGCCGCACGATGAACGAGTTTTGGGGAAAGGTGCACTTCTTCCTCACCTTCCTGTTCATGAACGGCACCTTCTTCACGATGCACATCCTCGGGGCGGTGGGCTTTCCGAGACGGCTGGCCGACGCGTACCACTACGAGACGTTCCATCACCTCCAGCCGCTGAACGCCTTCATGACCTGGTGTGCGATCGGCATGGTGGCCACGCAGGCGATCTTCGCGGCCAACTTCTTCTGGAGCATGTTCTTCGGGCCAATCGCGGGGCGGAACCCGTGGCGGTCGAACACGCTCGAGTGGACGACGCCGAGCCCCCCGGGCCACGGCAACTTCGACTTCCAGCCGGTCGTGCACCGCGGCCCCTACGAGTACTCGGTGCCGGGCGTCGAGAAGGACCACCTCATGCAGACCGACCCGCCGAACGCAGCCGCTGCCGCACTGGCGGCGGCGCATTGAAGCGACGCTCGATGACCCAGCGCCCAATCCGGCTCCGTGACGGCAAAAGTCTCCTCGCAGAGGCCGAAGGGGCCTCGTGCTCGTCGAGCGTTCGCCGATCCCGTCGCCTCCCGTGTGCCGTCGGGGTGGTGCGTCGATCATGACTTCAATGGGCCTCTCGTGGACGTTTCTCCTCGCCTGCCTGCTCGTGGCCGTCACGGCGGTGTTGCTCTGCTTCGGTGCGCTCGTCACCACGTATGACGCGGCGATGGCGGTGCCCGACTGGCCGGCGACGTACGGGCACAACATGTTTTTGTTTCCGTTCGCGGAGTGGTTTTACGGTCCCTGGGACCTGTTCCTCGAGCACGGACACCGGCTGCTCGGCGCGACGGTGGGGCTGATCACGCTGGCCCTCGCTGCGGCTGTGTGGCTGCGCGAGCCGAGCGCGACGGTGCGTGGGCTCGTGGTCGCTGCGGTGCTGCTAGTGGTGGTGCAGGGGGCTCTGGGCGGCGCCCGGGTGCTGCTCGACGACAAGACGGTGGCGAAGGTGCATGCCTGCACGGGGCCGCTGTTCTTCGCGGTCGCCGTGGCGATCGCCGCCCTCACCGGCCGGTCCGACATGGGGCGGACGTCGCCGGCCCTGGTGGGGCAGGCGTCCCGCTTGCCGTCCTCTCAGCGCCCGGCCCTCCGCGTGGCTGTCGCGCTCGTCGTGGCCGCCTACATGCAGCTCGTCGCCGGAGCGCAGCTGCGGCATCTCGACGCTGCAGCCGTCTCGCCTGCGACGTTCCGGTGGCTCGTGGCCTTGCATCTGGCGGGCGCCGCGGCGGTGGCCGCGCTGTCGTGGACGGCGGTGCCGCTCTGCTGGTCGCACCGCACGCCCGCCCGTCGCTGGGCAGTGGTGATCGCCCTCGTCGTGGCCTGCCAGCTCGCCCTCGGCGCCGGAGCCTGGTTCGTGTCGTGGGGCGTGCCGTCGGGGCTCTTGCCTGCGTCGTGGGTTCCGTCCGAACCGATCGCCGCACGGAGCGGCCGCGGGGCCGCGATCGTCACCGGGCACGTGGTGCTCGGCATGATGATTCTGGGCGGCTCGGTGGCGCTGGCGATCTCGGCGGGGTTGTTCGCAAAATCTCCGGCGCGGGGGGTCGCATGAATTCGCCGCCGCCGCTCGCGACCGCCGCCGCCGTGCTCGCAGCGACGGCGTCAACTGCCGGCCTCGCCCGGTGGGCCGCGCAGGCCCGCGCGATGGCTGCCGACTGCTCGCGGCTGACCCGCCCGCGGATCGCGCTCATGGTGCTCGCCACGGTTGTCACGGCGTTTTGGGTCACCGGTGGCGGCCGCGACGACGCCGTGCATCTCGTCGGCCTGCTCGTCGGCACGGCGCTCGTGGCCGCGAGCTCGAGCATCGCCAACCAGATCCTCGAGCGCGACACCGATCGGCTCATGCCGCGCACGGCACGCCGGCCGCTCGTCACCGGCGGACTCTCAGTGCCGGCTGCCTGGCTGCTGACGGCCGCGACGTGCGCCGCCGGCGCGGTCATCGCGACTGTGTCGGCCGGGTGGCCTGCGGCCGCGGCCGCGATCGCCACCTGGCTGCTGTACGTCGTGGTCTACACGCCGATGAAGCGCTGGTCGCCGCTCAACACGGCCGTCGGGGCGGTCGCGGGAGCCTTGCCAGTGGCGATCGGTTGGCTGGCAGCCGACGGCCCCGCCCGCCTCGCCGCCGGCGACGCCGCTTCCGCCCTCACGGCCGCGGCCCTCGGCACGGTGCTCTATCTCTGGCAGTTCCCGCACTTCATGGCGATCGCCTGGCTCTACCGCGGCCAGTATGCCGCCGCCGGCCTGCGGATGCTCACGGTCGACGATCCGAGCGGCCTGCGGGCGGCCGGGCAGTCACTCGCCGCGGCCCTGGCGATGGTGCCGGTGAGCCTCGTGCTCGCCGTGCCCTCCGGCAGCATTCGGCTCTTCTTGGCTGCGGCCGTCGCCTCGATCGTTTATGGTGGTGCGGCGGTGCGGTTTGCCGTCCGGCGCGACGACGCGTCGGCCCGCACGCTGCTGTTCGTGTCGCTCGGTTCGCTTCTGGCCCTGCTCACCGCCACCGTGCTCTTCGGCCAGCCCCGCCTCCCGCTTCCTTGATCCAGCCATGATCTAGCCCCGGTCCAGCACTGATTCCGTCTTCCTGATCCAGAGATTCCATGAACGCTTCCGCGATCTCCGTTCCCCACGATCACGACCACCACGGCCACGGTGACGACCACGGCCATCACGGCCACGTCACGCTCCAATATCAGCCGGGCCTGCCCCTCTCGAAGGGCAAGCTCATCATGTGGCTCTTTCTCTCGACGGAGATCATGTTTTTCGCCGCGCTCCTCGGCAGCTACGTGGTGCTGCGGTTCGGCGCCGCGGTCTGGCCCAAGCCGCACCATGTGCACCTCTCTGAGCCGATCGGTGCGTTCAACACGTTCGTCTTGATCTGCTCGAGCGTCACGATCGTGCTCGCCCTCGAAGCGGCCCGGGCCAACAAGGCGTCGCTCGCGAAGACCTGGATGGTGCTCACCCTCGTGCTCGGCACGCTGTTCCTCGGCGTGAAGGCTTATGAATACCAGGCGAAGTTCTCCCACGGCATCTACCCCTGGTCGCCCCGCAGCCGCGTATTCGAGAAGCCTGACCTCTACTACGGCTCGGCGGTGCGGGCCCGGCTCGGTGAGCCCGCCATGATCGACCGGCTCAAGGAACTCGACGACACGCCCGAAGACAAACTCACCGCCGACGAGATCTCGGGCCGCCGTCGTCTCCAGCAGATTCGCCAGATGGTGACGAGCCCCGATCAGCAGCCGTTCGACCTGGCCGTGGTGGCCGATCAGGTGATGCCGCTGCCCGCGGAGGGCGCCGACGCGCACGGCGGCCACGGCCCGCACGGTCTCAACGACACGTTCCCGTGGCTCAAGCTCCCCGCCGTGATCCCGGGCGGCACGATGTGGGCCAGCACCTATTTCCTGCTCACCGGCTTCCACGCGATCCACGTGATCGTCGGCCTGATCGTGTTCGCAATCCTGCTGCTCTACAAACTGGGCCCCAAGCGGGCCGGGATGATCGAAAACGCCGGCCTTTACTGGCACTTCGTCGATCTCGTCTGGATTTTCCTGTTTCCGCTGCTCTACCTGTTCTGACTGCCACCTTCGTTTCGAGGCTCCGATCATGAGCGACCACTCCCACGACCATCATGCCCCCCACGGCCCCGTCACACGGGTCGGTGAGACGGCAGACGAGACGCTCGAGCACGCCGAGCATGCGCACGAGGGCGATCACGGCCACGGCGGCGTCGGCAAATATCTGCTCGTGTTCGCCGCCCTCTGCGGCCTCACGACGATGTCGTTCCTCACCTACTCGTCGTTCTGGCCGTGGCGCGACGAGCCGCAGGTGGGCTGGGCCTTCATGATGGCCGTCTCCTGCACGAAGGCGATGCTCGTGGTGTTGTTTTTCATGCACGTGCTCTGGGAGGCGAACTGGAAGTACGTGCTCACGATTCCCGCCGCGATGATGGCCGTGTTTCTTGCGATCATGCTGATTCCAGACATCGGGTTGCGCAACCGCATGGTGGCCCAGGAGCGGGCGTTGCACATGGCCCGCCAGTCCGACGTGCGGCTTCTGGAGCAGGCCGGCGAATCGAAACTGCTCTCCGACCAGGCCCACTAGTGGGCATTCCCATGTGGCATCGCGTCGGCTGTAGGACAGGCTTCAGCCTGTCTAGCCCAACGAGTTCGGGGCTGCCCACGCCCCGTCGCCGGACGTTCGCTGCGGCCATCCTGGCCTCCGCTCACTCGGACCTGCCTGCGCTCCGCCATCCATGGCTGCGCTGGTCAGCTACGCCGGCTCCCGGGGCATGGGCAGCCCCTCACAGTCTTGCAGTTGGGATGGCGCTTCTGTGCCTCGTCGGCTGCTCAAAGGCACCGGAGCGGGCGATTGATCGGCCGCTCGGCGCGAAGCCCGAGGCGCCGCAGCCGGTCGTCGAAAAGGTCGAGCCTGGCGCGCCGGCGGCGCCGTTCACACTCACCGACCAGCGGGGCGAGGCGTTCGATTCGGCGAGCCTCAAGGGCAAGGTATGGCTCGGGAGCGTGTTCTTCTCGAACTGCCCCGGCCCCTGTTTCCGCGAGAATCAGGCGGTCGCCGACATTCTCCGCGAGATCGACGATCCCGAGTTCGTCGCCGTGAGCCTCACATGCGACCCCGACACCGACACGCCTGACGTGCTCCGCCGCTACGCCGACCGCTTCGAGGCAAACCCCGACCGCTGGCACTTTCTCACCGGCGACATGGCCGTGATCAAGAAGGTGGCCAACGACACATTCTTCCTGCCGGCCGAGGTGGGCGTGCACTCCGAGCGCGGCGTCGTGTTCGACCGGCAGGGCCGGCTCCGCGGAGGCTATCACCTGCTCCAGGCCGATCGGGTGGAGTTGCTCAAGAAGCTGATCCGCGATGTGCTCGCGGAGGAGAAGCCGTGATCGCTCTCTTGGCGGTTCACCCCCTCGCCACGACCAACGCCGTGCTCAACGCGCTGGCCACGGTGTTGCTCGTCGCCGGCTGGGTGTTCATCGCCCGCGGCCAGTGGAAGGCCCACCGCGCCGCGATGATCGCGGCCTTCGCCGTCTCGGCCGTGTTCCTCGTCTGCTACCTCACCTACCACTACCTCGTCGGCCACGTGCCGTTCCGCGGGCAGGGCCCGGTGCGCACGGTCTACTTCGCGATCCTGATCACGCACATCATCCTGGCCGTGTTCGTGCCGATTCTGGCGCTCCGCATGTTCTTCCTCGCCTGGAAAGGCCGCTGGGAGGCACACCGCCGCCTCGGCAAGATCACGATGCCGATCTGGCTCTACGTGTCGGTCACCGGCGTCGTGATCTACGCGATGCTCTACCACCTGTTCCCGGGCGCGTGAGCAGAGCTACATCCTCAACGTAGCTGCGCCGGCTTCGGGCTCCCGATATCCCGTCGCCGGACGTTCGCCTTCGCCCTCCAGGCTTCGGCTCACTCGGATTTGCCTGCGCTGCGCCATCCATGGCTCCGCTGGTCAAATACGCCGGCGAGCGGGA
>CAMAVC010000041.1 GCA_945861585.1 Planctomicrobium piriforme | reverse complement strand
GGCGACGATTGGAAGACGTTCCGTCTTCATTCACCCCGGCACAAATCCGTGCTGAATTCACTTTTCCCGACCCGCGCGAATACCGAGAAAACTGGCAGTCGTGCGAACGGTTTTGCAAGCCGCCGGTTCAAGTCCGGCCGCTGCTAGTGCTTGGTTGTGCATCAGACGGCGCAAGCGCAGCTCATGCGGCCGGTAGACGCTGCCGTCACGCTGGGTGTCCACCCGGGTGCTTCCGATTTTCGTACGAGTGCTCACGAGAGCGTTGGGGGCAGCGTCAGGGCGAAACACGATCAGTGTCGCCGATTCACACGTATCAGTTTGCCCGCAAGGGAAGGAGTGCCGCGGACGGCCGCATCGATTCGAGCGGCGAGCGCCACGAAATCACTGTCGGTCGTGCACACGATGATTCCCGGATGCCCTGGAGTCCCTTCGTGGAGTTTCACAAAGTGCCTGCGGTTGAGCGTGATCAGACCGCGACCCTGATCAATCGCAAACGTCAGCACCACATGGTCCGGAATGGATTGCCCGCCAAGGCCGCTTTCCTGCACGGTCATGACGTCGTGCCCCAAGCGGCGCAGTTCTTCCGCCACAGGGAGCGGAACATTTTCATTCGTGTACAGCTTGGCCACGAAGCGGCAGTCCTCAGGCGGTTTCGTTGTCGCGGATCTGCTGCTCGATTTCGGCCGGGTGGGCATGCCAATAGGCCCACGTTTCGACCAGATCCTGTGCCCGCAGCGTTGGGTAGGCCCGCAAGAGGTCGGCCTCGCTAGCCCCGAGCCTACGTGTCTGAACGAGCAGCCACACGGGAATCCGCGTGCGAACGACGCAAGGTTCACCACCGCAGACATCCGGCCGGGTGTCGATCCCGGGGAAGCTTTCGTCAAGCTGGGAGACGATGTCTCTCACCAGCCGCGCCTTCTCGCCCCGCGTGAGGCGGCCAATCAGATCGATTGCCTGCTCAAGGGCCGTCATTCGGGCCTCTCTTCGCTCGGTAACTCAATGGACCTGAACACGCCACGATAAAGCTTATAATCGAGAAGTGTACAAAGTAGCACTGACAAAAGCAACCGCCATGACGTCCGCCTCTGCGTCAGCGGCACCAGACCACACCCACGTTGCTACCACGTCTTCGGAGACGAGTTCGTGTTTCTCGTTTCCCGGAACGGACTCCATCGAGAAACACCCCGAAGCCCCATCCGCCGCAACCGAGGAGATGCTCATAAGCCGGGTGTCGCCGCTTAAAGTCCGGCCGCTGCTAGTGGATCGAAAAGTTTGCCGAGAGCTTGAGAGGCCGACACTGGCACCACGGGCCACTCATGGGCCCAAGCTTCCGATCGGGATGACGGCGACACCGTCGCGGCGCACGTATCCGAATCCATTGCCCGTGATTACGGCAAGCACGGCAGGCTCGCCGCACTTCCTCGTGTCGATCCGTTCGGCGAATCGCCGCAGCGTTTCGCTCGCCTCGTCAATCGCGGACTGCCCCATTTTCACCTCGAAGGCGCCCCACCGACCATCGCGAGCTTCCACGATCGCATCGACTTCCAGTCCGGTGTTGTCGCGGTAATGAAAAACATCGGCATCGGAGGCCTGGGCGTACACCCGCAGATCACGAATCACGAGCGACTCGAATAACAAGCCGAACAGTTCCATGTCGGAGAGCAGTCGCTCGGGCGAGGCCCGCAGGCTTGCCACGGCCAGTGAAGGATCGACGAAGCGACGTTTCGGCCCCTGCCTAAGTCTCGATCGCGATCGCAGGTGGGGCGCCCAAGCCGGTTGATTTTCCACGATCATGAGCCGCTCGAGAGCGTCGAGATATCCGCGAACCGTATCGTCACCGATGGCGGCATCTCCCGAGCCGGCATCGGCCGCGATCGTGGCTGCTGCCGCAGACGTCGATTCGTTGCGAGCCAATGATCGAAGCAACCTACCGATCTTTGTCGGATCCCGGCGCACTCCGTCGACCCGGCTGACATCGGCACGGCGAATTTCGTCGATGTAGCTGCGCACCGCACCGAGCGCTTCGGCGGGCGTCTTGCCGAGATTTCCGGGCCAGCCACCGACTGCGACCAACTCGGCGATCTCGGGAATGGAGAGCCCGGTATCCGGCGACTTCGAACACCTGCGGTCGAGCAACGCCGCGACCGAATTCAAACCGGTGCTGCGACCGACCTCAAAGAGCGACATCGGCCGCATGCGCACACGCGCGAGCCTGCCGGCGCCGGTGTGCCGGGTGATGTCGTCGGCTGGAACCGCGGAACCGGTCAGGATGAATTGGCCCGACTGGCCGCGGGCGTCCACTACCCGCCGCACGTGATTCCAAATCGAGGGGACGACCTGCCATTCATCGATGAGCCGCGGCGTATTTCCGTCGAGTACCAGGGACGGCTCGATGTCGGCCACTCGGCGTGCCTGCTCGTCCACATCGAGCATGACGACGCTCGCCGCCAGCGTTTGGGCGGTTGCGGTCTTTCCGCAGGCCTTCGGCCCTTCGATTACGATGGCCCCGGCGGACGCCAGCCGGAGCCGCAGTTCCGCTTCGACGACGCGCGGTTGATAAGAAGCTGGCATGGCAGTTTTTATGGCATATTCCAGCGACGACGAAGCCTCCTCATCACCCACCAGCCATCCTGGTGCAACGATTCTAACTGGCCTTTTGCAATGTTTCCAGCATGGCTTTTGCAACACCCCGAAGCCCCGCCCGCCGCAACCGTGGAGATGCTCATGAGCCGGCTGGCATCGGTTCAATTCCGGCCGCTGCTATCGTCCACGTCGCCGCCTACAAACTCCGCCACGCCTCATCCTCTTCAGGAGTACCCCAATCCGCCGCCCAAAAGGAAGCATGAACATTGACCGACACGTTCGCTCGAGCGGCAGTGGTGCTAATGCACTTCGTCAATCGCGCTCGGAAGTCGAGCGGCGTGGCGGAACTTGGCGACGCGGACGGTACGGGTACCGTCGTCGACGTCGAAAATGAAGAGGCAATGATCGACGATCAACATGCGCAGCTCGTGATCGCTGAACTTATTTTCTGGCGCGAGGGGACAGCGCCGCGGCATAAATCGAAGCGTTTCGACTCGGGCGAGAGCCTTCTCCCACCACCGAGCCGCGGTGAGCGGCATCTGTTGAGTGACTGCGATGTAGTCGAGAAATGTGCGTACGGCGTCGAGGGCGTCATCCGCGATCAGGACGCGATACGTCATTGGGCCTGGCCGTATCCACGCTGGCGGCCCAGCTCGAGCATCGCCTCGCGGAGGTCGCGGCCGCCACCGGCTTCGATTGCCTTGATACCGTGGTCGCACTCGGCGGCGCTGCGTCGAAGTTCGTCTTCGGACAGCGTCCCACGCGGGTCGGCAGTCGGCTCGTTCGCCAGCGCTGCAATGAACGCTTCGACGTTGCCGTAGCCAGCCGCCGCGGCGTGGCGAACGAGGCCATCGTAATGCTCAGCGGAAACATCGATTTGCATCACAAGACCTCCATCATGCGACGGTATCGATCGGGAGCCATCGCGATCACAATCAACTGGAGGATGTGTGGCGTCGACCGCCTCGGCAATACCACCAGCCTGTGAAAGTGTACTACCGTACCGTACTCAAGATCAAGGCGGCCTGGCCGGGGTGGACCGCTACGGCAGTTGGATCGCCATCGGCTCGCTCGCCGTGCCGGCCGCCCCGAACTCCGACGCTGCCCGGTTGCCCAGAGCACCAAGCGGACGAACACGATTGTAATCGCACTTCCAAGCTTCTGTCGCGGCCCGTGCTTCATCGAGCGACAGGAACCAATCAATCGCACACTTCAGGTAGAAAAGCGAGCACCTCCCGCTGCACACTCTCCGGGGCGTGCTCGAGTTCCTCGATCAGGGATTTGGTTATGGATGACATGCTGCATAAAGGGTAGGTCGGCCAATGGCACTTCGGCCAACGTCGGTTGACGCAGACCAGCCTTGAAACCGCTCTGCTCGGGGGCCGTCCGCACCGTGGCATGGAATGCCGTCAGAGGCTGTGGATGTCGATCACGGGCGAACTCGACAACCGCCAGGGCGCCACGCAGGCCGACGTCAATGGAGTCTCCGGGGCCGCCCCGTGCCGCCTACCTCTTGAGGCTCAACTCAAACGTGTTGGCGCCCGGCTGCACGGTGAATGCAAGGCCGCTCGTGGCGGTCGATGCGTAGCGATCGGGAAACGGTAGGCCGCTGGCAACCTTGGGTTTGGCGGACAGCCCAAGCTTCCCGTCTACCGCCAGCAGGATCTCTTCGCGTCGTGCGGCTGGACGCCCGCTAGGAACTCGCTTCTGAACGTCCTGGAATCGGCCGCTCATCTCATCCGACCCTTGGTCGCGCACCTCCGGGAGGTGGTGCGGGCGGGCCCGATCATCGGCACGGATGACACGACGGTGACGCTCGTCGTGAAGGACACCCCGCCGCCCCTCGATCCGAATGACCCGAAAGCCGCTATGTCGCTCGTCAGCAGTGCCGCGCGGAACGATCTCGACGTCTTCATGTACGTGAAGGACGTCCTCGACCGGCTCTTGGCCGGGGAGACGAACTACGAGACGCTTCGCCCCGACGACTGGAAGCAATCGCATCCGGAGACGCTTCGGATCTACCACCAAGAAGAGCGGCGATCGCCCGCCGATGCCAAGGCGGTCAAGCCCGCCCGGCGACGCATCGCCCGCAAGGGCTGAACAGCCCCGGATCGCCACCATCCGCTCCGCGGACCATATGGCGGTGGTGTGCGCTCAATCAAAAACCATACCCCATCAAACGCTCCATGCAGCAGTCCGGCTGAATGCAATGAATCGGGACAGCACAATTCGCCGCGCAAAAGGTATTGCCCAAATTCTTTGGGGCTAGCGACGGCGGCTGCGCAAAGCCGTCATCGCCCCAAGGCCGCAAAGCAGCATCGCATAAGTCGTGGGCTCAGGGACAACCTCGACCTTCAAATAGTCGACATAGGCGGGGTTGGTGTCCGAGCCCAAAGTCTGCCCTTGAAACTGCAGAGAGAAATTGCTGAAGGCACTCAGCGGAATCGTGCTCACATCGGCGTTATTCAGGAGTGTAGACGAGCTGGTGCCATTCACAGCGGTGAGACTAAGGGTTTTGGCGGAAGCGGAGTAAGTATATTGAAATGTCGTCGGCAGAGATGCGTTAAAATTGAGCGCAGGGTTGGTAAGTGCTGCGAAGTAAATTGCTCCTGCGGTCGATGCGCCTTTGAAAATCTGAATGTTCGGAGTGGCCGCGCCAAGTCCCTCGTAATAGACCCAGCCATATCCATTTTGGGTCAGGTATGGGGTTGGGCCTGTAGCTGGATTCGGATTAAAACCGAATCCCGTGAAATTTGCTCCAGAGGGGCGAACTGTGATGGTGAGCGAGAGAGTGTCGGAGCCCGTCAATGTGGGAAGCGCGAACGACGCTGCGTGGTAGTCGACAGGCGTGTTTGAGTTGATCGTAATTTGACCGCTGCCGACCTGGAACGCGCTGTCACTGGTCGTCCAGTTGCCGAAACCGGAAGCCGTGGTGCGCCCGTTCAACGCCCCGGGGTTGGCGCTGAAAGTGTCCTCATAGACGACTGCACCATACAGGTTGTCTGAGACATGGGGGGAAACCGCGGCAAGAACAACGACCCCGACACGGAGCGCAACAGCCGCCGCCTTCAAAAATGCATGGATCGTTTTCACGTGTGTCCCCCTCCGAATTGGTGCCAGAGATGTCCCCCCTGGTATTTGCGATTCCAACACCCCACTCATCCTGCGTCAAGCAAAAAAGAAAAAACGTAATGTTTTGCTTTTGGATCGTTACTGGCCGTTTGGCTCCGGCCCCGGCGAGCCTGTTCTGATCGGGCTTTTCGCAAGTGCCGGCCGCCCAACGCGCCTCGAACACCAAAAACTCGGCTCGTTATAGTTCTTTAAGGGGATTTGACGTCGCAAAACGCAGCCGGAGGTATGACCATGATCGTCGAGCAATGCCTCTGCCTGCGTCCGTGCGATCGGAGAGCCCTCCGCCCGAACAACCGTCCGAGCTCGCCAGGCGGCTTCACGCTCGTGGAGTTGCTCGTCGTGATCGCGATCATAGGAGTGCTCATCGCACTCCTCCTGCCGGCGGTGCAGTCGGCCAGGGAGTCGTCCCGCCGGAGCAGCTGCCAAAACAAGCTCAAGCAGCTGGGCTTGGGAATGCTCAATCACCTCGATGCGAAAAAGACCTTTCCGCCACGCGGCGTATGGGGCATCGAGACGGGCTCGCCGCCCTTCACTGAAAACCATCACACGTGGATCACGTTGATCCTGCCCTACATCGAGGAGCAGGGGCTTGCCTCCGGCATCGATCTCAAGCAGCCCGCCTGGGGCAAGCCTCATGTGAAGGCCTCGCTGCCCGTGGCACGGTGCCCGAGCGATCCGTTCTTTCTGAAGCCGAGCGAGACGAACGACCTCACAATTACCAACTACGCCGGATGCGAGGGCATCGATTGGTGGCAAAACCGCTATGAAGGGACGTTGCTGTCATCAGGCGTGGTGTGCAATGCCTGGGTGACCGGCGTGCTGGGGCAGTCGCGCACGGCGCGTGCTCCGGTGCATGGCGAACCACATACGCTGAAAGCAGCCCAGATCCCCGACGGCCTGTCGAAAACGCTGCTCTTGGGCGAGGTGACGAGCGTGGGATTTTTCAACGACAAAGGTCTCGACCAGATGGCAGACGGTGTGCCAGGCACGCCATCGCGGGCCTACGCCCGCGCGGCCTTCGTCGACGTGACGGTGCCCGGGTCGATCGCGCAATCCCCCTGGAAAAAAGCGAATGTCGCAGCCCCCGGCGACTGGATCTACAAGGAGCCGGGCCCCGGTAACACCGGGCCGCCCGGTATGAGCGGCCCGGTGTTCATGACCCGCGGTGGTGTCAACAGCGAGTATCTGGGCGCCCAAAGTTTTCATCTCGGTTTCATCGATATTGCGATGTGCGACGGGTCGGTCCGGCCGGTCCGCGAGACGACCGACTGGCGAATCTGGAACCTCATCTGCAGCGCCGACGACACGCAAGTGATCAACGAATGACCACACGGGAGGCCTTTTTCCGATGCGAGTGAGCCAACCGATGTGCTTCTTTGTCTACAGCGGCCAACCCTCCCGCCGCGCGTGGCTGACCGCGACGCTCGTCGCGATGACAGTGGCCTGCGCGGCGACCGGCTGCGGCAAGCACGAGCCTTCATACAAGGACCGGATCGGCACCATCGATCCGGCGACGGCCCCCGTCGTCTTTCCTGACGCGCCGGCTCCGCAGAAGAAGCAGTAATGAACGCGACCCACGCCGAAGCCGAACTTTTGCCAGCGCGTTCATTCCGGCCTGGCCGATGACTCTCAAGCCCGAGCCAGAGAGATGGAGCGTCACGTAGGCAAACACCGCCATCACGATGATCCCCAGCATGATGGCCACGTAGACATCTGCCGCAAAATCTGCCACCGCCCCTGGTCGTCGTCTCGCTGATAGTCGCTAAGGCCAGGTCGGCCAAGGGCACTTCGGCAAGCGTCGGTCGGCTCGAGCCCGCCTTGAAACCGCTCTTCTCGCGGGCCGCCCGCGCCGCCTACTTCTTGAGGCTCAACTCAAACGTGTTGGCGCCCGGCTGCACGGTGAATGCAAGGCCGCTCGTCGCGGTCGATGCGTAGCGATCGGGAAACGGTAGGCCGCTGGCAGCCTTGGGTTTGGCGGACAGCTCGAAATTTTCGGCCATCGCCACAGGATCGACCGGCGTTGCGCGGGCGCCTGCCGCGGGCGGCGCAATCTGCACGACGTAGTCTCCGACCGGCAGGCCTTGCGCCACCCGATACGCAAGTGCAAACGCTCCATCGGGCCCCACAGGTCCGGACGCGGTGAATCCGCCCTTGGTCGCCATGAAGAGCACCTGGCAGCCGGCAGGCAAAGGCTCACCCGCAAGCGTGACCTTGCCGCTCACCTTGCCGCGCTGTCCGGAGAAGCCGTCTGCCGCCTCGCCACAACCGACGACCGTAGCAACTACCGCGAGGAGCAGGCCCGCCTGCAGAACAAGCAAACGCGACATGCGAACCTTACTGCTCCGAGAATGCCTGGCCGTCGTCCCGAATCGACATCAGCGTGAACACGTTCATGTCGATGCTGTTTTGAAGGAACCGCGTCGCCCCGTCGGTCATGAGCACCTGCACGCCGCCCAGGTGCTGCGACGCCAACGGACAGTTCGCAGCAGGCCACCCTGAGTCCTCGTTTACGCCCGCCTGCCCGAACACCTGGGCGTTCGGCGGATAGCGCACGGTCACGTTCGCACAATGCGGCGCCCAGTTGCCCCACAGGGTTTGGCCACCCATGTGCCACCCCCACCAGCGTCCCGGCCGAAGGTCTTGCTTCTGGCCGCCGGTCGCATCCCTGATGAAGTCACTGATCTCCCCGACGAGCAGCGTCTTGGACGTGCCGTCGGTGCACTTGATCATGCGCTGGCCCAAACGAGAGCGATCGTCATCGCTGCGTCGGTTGGTGAGCATGCCACGGCCGGAGGTGATACCCCAGGGCATCGAATTTTCGTCCGTGGCATCGGTAAACGTGCCAAATCTCGCGGCTCCGGCAATTCCGAAGTAAAACGACTTGTGTCCCTCGCCGGTCGGGTCGGCCGACACCGACAGCACCGATGACGGACAGAGAATCGTCGGAATGCGCGCCTTCTCCCAGACCGTTATGTTGTGAAACCAGCCGACATGCACGCCCGGCGTCTGCAGGTCGAGCGACTGGTAAACGTCGTTTTGTTCCATGAACGGCAGGAGCGCCACCCACTGCGAATAGCCCCACCGCTGCTCACCATTTCCACCACCCGTCACCGCCCACATGTCGGTGCCACAGCCGCCGGAAGGAAACGCCTGCTTGGCGCTGTGATGGCCCTGCAACGCGAGCCCCTGCTGCTTGAGGTTGTTTGCGCACTGCGACCGGCGTGCCGCCTCGCGTGCGGTCTGCACGGCCGGCAGGAGGAGGCCTACGAGCACGCCGATGATCGCGATGACGACGAGCAGTTCCACGAGCGTGAAACCGCGTCGTGGGCGATCGCCCAGACGGGGCTGTGCGGCACTCTGCGACCTCAGATCCAGCCAGATTACTCGCGCGGCCTTCATCGCTGGTCTCCCGTGGATGCCCTCAGCGGCATCCCTTGCCGGTCTGGATGATTCGGCTTTTGGAGCGGTCAGGCAGGGGTCATCCGCTTCCGACGAGCATACACCACGAGACCGAACAACGCCGTACCCACAATGGTGAGCGACCCAGGCTCCGGCACGGGGATTCCGACCTCCTCATTTCGAGCGTAGTTCGGCCCTGCAATCGCCACAACCGCGCGCCAGCCCTTTTGTAAATGATTCACCATACAACGTAAATGAATGGCCCCGCAAAAGACTTTTGTGCGAGCTGAAAGGCCCCGGCGCGGCGGAGATCGGGCCCGGTCACTCGTCGGCCACAAAGCTGGAATCCCCATCGGGCACGACGACAATCTCGGCGGCAGCTGCGGCAAGCCAGCGAAATCTCCGTCGAAGTGCGGTTGCCATGCGCAGCTCTCTACCAGCCTCAGTTCATCCCTCGTTCCGGCAGCCGGCACGAAGCGATGCTTTCGCTTCACGATGCGGTGTTCAGCCGAAGCAATCGGAGGGCGAGGGGATTGGTCTATCCACGCGCGTGCAATACATTCGCTTCGTCATTTCACCGCTTGAGTCGAGGTTCATCATGTCGCGCCGAATTTCTATGGGTACGATATGGTTTGCCGCGTGGGCGATTGGTCTTGCCGCCCCGGTTGTCCAGATGATGTCGCAGCCGACCGTGGCCGCGCCGCCCCCGGCTTCACCGGTGGGTGGGTTTTCGTTCGCCCCAAACCAGCTCGCGGGCTCGCCTTGGTATCGGCCCGGCGATCCCAGCCGCCCGGTCAACGGCCATCTCGACGAGTCGTTCGGACAGCGGGAACGGTGGCCAGCCTTACTCAAAAAACTCAAGCAGCATCACGGGGCATTCGGCATCACCGCGGCGGAGATCGGCCACCTGTCATCAAGCGCGGGCCTGCTGGCTCTGCTCCAGGCCGAGGGCATTCCGGTGTGCGTCGAACTCCCGGCGTTCACGCAGCCGCTCGATGCGGCCGCGCTCGCCCGGGCGGAGGTCCTCGGCGAGGCCGTCGAGGGCGTGAACATATTTTCCAGCACTTTTCGCATCGACGCTCCGCAAGGGCGACCCGAACCATTCGGCAAGGGCTGGTTCATGACGCGCGACGGCACGCCCTTCATCCCAGACGAGATCGTGTTGGACGAGCGGGTGCCAAACCTGCTGCCTGAGTTCGACGCAGCCGTGCTTGCTCAGACGCCGGGCACTTGGGAGGAGCGCAAGCAGGCCGCCCGCCGGCAGAGCCCGTTCACCGTTTCCCGTCAGCCCTACGACCGCCTGCTGCGCTCCCTGATGGACGATTACGTGCGCTACCTCGCCGTGGCCCGCACCCACTGGGGCGCACGGATGCCGGCGGTGAGCCTGCACTGGAACGTCAATCCCGGATGCGAATGGCGGGATGAACACGGGCTCGATGCCATCCACGCCGCCAATCCCGCCTGGTGCAAGACGCCGGAGGAGTTCCATCACATCGTGTTCACGGCCCCCCAGTACAATTCGGTGCGGTATCTCGAGCAACTGCTCGACGTTCTGGAGCACGCCGGCATCACGCCGCGCACCGTGTTCATGGACGTCGACTGGCTCTACAGCGTGCCCTACGTGACGGAAACCCTGCGCCGCCACAAGTCGTCGCTCGCGGCCCGCGGCGTGCAGATGGGCATCAGTGTTGTGGAAGCCGGCCTCGGCGAGCACGACGAACTGGTCTACGACGGCCAGACGCTCTTGCGCCGCGCCGCTCCGAACACCCCGCCGAACGTGCTCTACGAAAACACGCTCGTCGCGATCGCGGAATACCTACGCGGAAGTGGCATCTACGAGCCGGGCATGCAGATCCGCATCGGCAGCTGGTCGCGGCGCCCGGTGGAGACAGAGGCCGAAGTCGACGAAACCAACCCCGGCTCAATGGCCCACGCCGCCAACCGGATCATCAGCCTGCTCCAGCCCTGACCTGCCCCCCTTCAACGGCGCCACCTTCGGGGCGAGAATCCGGGGCCGTGACGGCAGGCCTGAGCTTGTGATTCGGGGCGAACACCCCTGGCTTGTTTCAAGTCGGCAGGCGGTGCCGGTGCTTCCGCGAACCGGTAGACCTATCAAGGCAAGGCGACCGAAAAGCTTATTGACGGAAAAACGATGGAGACGTAAAATCTCCATCATGATTAAGACGCAGATTCAACTGCCTGACGAACTCTATCGGCGTGTGAAGGCATTCGCCGAGCAGCGGGAGTGGTCGCTGGCGGAAACCTTCCGCCGGGCTGTCGAACAGATGTTCGAGCGGTATCCATCGACGTCGCAACGTCCCGATGCGTGGAAAGTGCCGAAAATCCGGCCAGCCGGCTGGAAGGGGCTGTCGGCGTCGGAACTCCACACGATCGCCCTCGACGATATTGACCAGTCCCGTGGTGAGACAGAGTCGATTCGGTAAGCGGCCCTCGAGACCGTCGCTCGGAGAGTGCCCGCGATGATTTCGATCGACGCCAACATCCTGCTCTACGCCGCAAACGAGGACTGTCCAGAGCAGCGTCGGGCCGAAGACTTTCTCAGTGGCTTGGTCGATCGCAGCGGCGTGGCCATCTCCGAGTTCATTCTTGTTGAACTCTATCTGCTGGTGCGAAATCCTGCGGTCCTGAAGCGACCATTGACTCCTGAGGAGGCCACTGGGCTGATCGCTTCCTATCGCAGCCATCCGAGTTGGATGATCTTGGGATGGCCCGGCGGTTCGCTGCGGATTCACGATGCTTTGTGGAAGGAAGCCGGGAGCCATGACTTTCCTCGGCGCAAGATCATCGACCTGCGCACAGCCATGGTTCTCATCGAGCAGGGCGTCCGGGAATTCGCCACGGCGAACGTCAAGGATTTTACGGACGTCGGATTCGACCGAGTCTGGAATCCACTCGACTGAGCCTTCCTCGCTCCAATATGAGTCCGTGCAGGCCGGGGCCATTACCACCGCAACCAGTGCGGCCACCAGCAGGCATGCTCGGCCGAGCGCCGCAGTGCATGCACTTGGGAGACTCTTCCTTGGACTTCTCTTTCTTGCTCTCCTCTTTCTTTTTCTCCTTGTCCGTAGCAACGACGGCATCGGCCGCGACAGCAATGTCGCTGGCCACGATCAGGCTCGCGATCAGGTGACCTGCCCCCCTTCAACGGCGCCACCTTCGGGGCGAGAATCCGGGGCCGTGACGGCAGGCCTGAGCTTGTGATTCGGGGCGAGCACCCCTGGCTTGTTTCAAGTCGGCAGGCGGTGCCGGTGCTTCCGCGGCGGCGGCACGAGATCGGCCAGCCGGTCGAGGAACTCAAATGGGGAAAGCTCGACGACGCCGCTGGCGCCCGGCCGCGTGATCTTCTCGACGCGCCGGGGGCTTGAGAAAGCGGCGGGCTGGGTGCGGCCCGAAAGGGTGCACGCGGTGCACTGGCCGGTGGAACTGCCACGCGAGGCTCTTGACGCGGGCCCGCGGGCCGCCTTCCGGGAGCGGCTCGGCATCGCCGGCGACGTGCCGGCGATCCTCTCGCCGGGCCACGACCTCGCCTACGACATGCCCAGGGCGGCAGCCGGCGGCCTGGCCTGCGGCTGGCTCTTGCCGGATGACTCAGCCGACGCCGCCGAGGCAGCGATCGCGGAATGGGCGGCCTTGGCCGCGACCCGGCCGGCAGCAGTCGCCGAGATGGGAGCGGCCGGCCGCGCCTGGGCGTCGAATACGCTCTCGCCGGAGCGGTTTCGAGAGGAGCTACTCCGCTTGGTGTAAAGGGGAAAGGGGGCAGCCCCCTGCAGGGGCGAGCCCGCCCCCGGAATCCAGGCCACGATAGACTGAGCGCGGCAAACACCATGCGACAGACACTCACTACGCACCGGCCTGTCCTTCTCGCGCTCCTCGTGGCGACGCTCGCCGGCGTTTGCCAGCAAGCCGCCATCAGTGCCGTCACACCTGTCCAAAGAAAGACGATGTTCATGCCGCAGGCCGTTCCACCTGGCCGCTAAGGTCTGTGATTCCAACCGGGGGCTTAATGCCTGCCGATTGTCAGCGACCACCGCGGGGCGTTACCCTCAACAGGCCGCATCCCTGGCTTGCGGCACCAGGAGCATCGAGGTCATGACATCCGACGTAACGGCCTTCATTGTCTCGGGCCTCACCAAGCAGGGGGCCGTGCCTTCAGGGCAATCCGATCTCCTGCCACAGAGCCTGTCGGCTCTCGGGCTCGACTCGCTCGACTTCATGGAGCTTCTCGATGATATCGAGGAGGAGTTTGACGTGCGCATCGAGGATGACACGGTCTCCGCATCGACCACGGTGGCCGAGTTGATCGCGTTTGTCGAAGGTAAAGCGGCGGCTCGAAAAGCAGGGCTACCGTTGGATCGCGCTTAGACGGGCGACATGGGGTCGCCGATCGCTCGGCAGAGCGCACCGATGAACTACCTTCAACTGCTCGCTGTCATTCGCTCGATCACGGGCAGCCGGAGTCACGACCGGTTTCCGGCGATCCAGCCACTCGTGAGCGTGGTTCGGCGGGATGACGGCGGGGCGGCGACGTTCGTGGTCGGCGACGCTGAGCAGGCCAAGCTGGTGCTGCAGTCGCCGTGTTACAGGCAGTTCAATTTCGTCGAGCGGATTCTGACCATCGCTAAGCCGGAACGCACGCCATGGATTCGCCGATTCTGTGAAATCGGCCTGATCATGACGGACGGCCCGGAGCATCAACGCCGGCGACTCCTCATGCAGCAATCGCTGGATCGGTGTGCCGCGGGTGTCCGAGCGATCCCACAAGCCACCATCGCGGCTGTGATCGAAGACGCGATGGCAGTAGAGCCCTGCACATCGGCCGGGGTTGCCTGCCAGTTGGTGCTACTGCTTTTTTCAAAGTCGATCTCAGCGCTCTCGGGCCAGACCTCGGAGTTACCAGCCCGCGACTTGTTTGCAGTAGATTTTTTTAATCCGTTTCCCACCCTCTCGTCGCTGGCACGGTGCAATGAGGCCATCGCGAACTGTTGCCGAGCAATCGGCATCGAATCGCTCGACGAAGCGGATGAAGCGGCCGTGCTCTCACTGCTGGCGATGGGCGTCAGCCCGCTGCATGCACTGCTGACGTCATTGATCAATGTCTATGCGGCCGCGCTGTGCGACGGAGCGGCAGCGGGCGAGGCAGTGAAGCGCACGGCAGCGTTGGATTCGTATGCCGTCGTTCCCACAAACTTCGTGATGCGAAGATGCGTGGCTCCGGACACGATCAGCGGGGAACGGGTGGATCCGGGCGACATCATCTACCTATTCCTGGGCGCGGCCACGGGCTGCCCGTTCTCACGGCACACGAGCGTGCCGTTTGGCGCGGGCCAGCACTACTGCAGCGGTGCTGTGTTGACGCAGGTGATGTTGAATGCCGTCCGAACCGCCCTGAAAGACGTTCGGTCAGACTGCCGCAGGCTCAGTCCGTCGACGGAAGTTCAGGGAAAAGCCGCGGCATTCCTGACGTTTGCCTCGGGCACTTAGCTAGGTCGGCCCGCAGGAGCTGGCTGCGGGGCTCCGCTCCATGCCCCGCGGTTGAAGTGAAGTTGCTCGGGGTGTCTCTGGATCAAGGGCTGCCAGGTGGCAAGACAGTGCTGTGCCAGAGGCATAAAGGCGGCGAGGTCGGAGTCTGATGCCGGGGCCATCATGGGTTTGCCGAGTGCGATGCGAAATCGCCAAGGGGCGACCTGCCAACACACCGCCGGGACCACACTCGCATTCACAAGCCCAGCCAGGCGAAATGGGCCGACGTGAATTCGAGCGACGCCGAGGTTCGTAGGCAAGGCGACGGCATCGTCAGACTGCTTGTCGCACGCGATAAGCAGGCAGTTGCCACTTCGCAGAAAAGCATAGGCTGACCGAAGTTGCGAGAGCGGGAACTTGTGGGGAACTCCGGCCAGCGATGAACTGCGGTCTAATGCGGCGTTGATCAGCCGACGCTTTCCGGTCACGCCTTGCGCGAAGGTGAGCGTTGCGACCGGGAGGCCGTTTGCCCGCAGAAAGAGTCGCAGTAAGTTCAAAGGCTGAGCGTGGATCACTGCCAGGACAACCGGCTTGCCGGCAGCGTGGCAGGCCTGCAGGTCATCAAGCCCGGTCACCATGAATCGGCTGCGCCAAGCCGGCGTCATGAAGCGATCGGGCCAAAGCGTGGCCAGCCGCGCGTAGGTTTCACCGACAAAACTCCGCAAGATCGGCATGAGTCCAGGCGGCCTGCCAAAGACTGCGGCAAAGTTGAGTCGCCACATGCGGCCCGCCTTGCCTAGGCTGCGGCCTAAAGCGAACACCACTACCGCGGGCCAGATGATGCTCGCGAGCATTGAGGGCGGCACCAGCCGTTCCGCAGAGCGGAGGCTGTAAAAGAAGGCTTGGAAGATTCGGCGTTGAAGCATATCGAATCGGTGTGCTGTGACGGGCCCGGGTGACCATTAGCCTATCGCGCCGAGGCTGCTTGCCGCCCGGTCGCTGCCGGCTGTGCTGGGGCGATGGCACGAGGCGCCAGGCCCTGCTAGCGTTCCGGCCGCCAACGACTGCTGGGGTGCGCACTATCCTGCGGGCGGTTAGCGCCCGGCGCCTTGGCTCACGATTCAGAGAGGGGAACGAAAGGTGACGTACCTGTGATTGGCCTAGAAGGGGCTGTTTATGGATAGGTCGGCCAATGGCACTTCGGCCAGCGTCGGCCTGGCGGGGCGGATCATGAGGAGCAACATCCGGGACCGGTCGGGCTGGATGCGGCCCGATCGTGGAGGTTCCGAGGAGCGTCCTATCCACGCTCAAGGTCGAATTTTTCTCGTCGGCACAGGCCGGCCTTGAAACCGCTCTGCTCGCGGGCCATCCGCACCGTGGGGTTTGTCGCATGAGTCGCAGCAGTCGCCGGTGGCATCTCCGCCCGCCGCATGTCCGCCCACCGCATCCCCACCAGTCGAGGCATCGCGCCGCTTGCCGACATTTGCTTTTGTCATGGGCCGTGACGGCAGGCCTGAGGTTGTGATTCGGGGCGAGCACCCCTGGCTTGCTTCAAGTCGGCAGGCGGTGCCGGTGCTTCCGCGGCGGCGGCACGAGATCGGCCAGCCGGTCCAAGAAGTCACACGGAGTCTTCTGCCGCCGGATGCGGCGGTTGTCGACCCGTGGATCTCCCGGCGTCGAGGGCCATTTTCGCCAACTTGCACAAAGAGTGTACGCACGTACACTCTTTATTGGGCCTGGCCGGTCAGTGCCAGACCGTGCATAATAAGTCAACAGAGCGAAAGGCGGCTTGGATGCCGTGGTTCGACATCGTGTGGGATGAGTCGCTTCCGGATGGAAACGTGGCCCACTTGGCGGAGCATGGCGTCAGTCCCGACGAAGCGGAGGAAGTGCTGATGAAAGCTATCGGCCGCGAGCGGACGCGGGCGAGTGGTCGATGGATTGCCTTTGGACGAACGTCGGCGGGCCGGGATATTGCCGTCGTCTATGAAATGATAGACCCCATCACCGTTCTCCCCGTGACGGCTTTCGACCTTGAATGAGAGGGCTCCCATGACGAGTCAGGCAAACCGAGCGACGGTTCGAACGCGTGTCAAACGGCGTCTGACGGCCGCTGAAGTGAAGCGGCATCACCGGATCATGAAGGATGTCGTTCGCGAAAAGGATGCGATCGTGGCACGAGGCCGGTCGCTGCTGGCGGCGCACGATCGCCTGCAACTGGCATTGCAGACGTTAAAGGCCAAGCGTCAGGAACGTGGCCTGAGCCTGACGGACGTGCAGCGGCTGAGCGGAATCGACCGGGCGAGACTCTCGCGACTCGAATCCGACCCGCACGCGAATCCTACGATCGAGACGCTCAACCGCATCGCCCACGCCCTCGGCGTGGAAGTGCGGGTCGCCATCGTCGACTCGCGATGACGGGGCGGAAAAAGGAGACGCAGCGGACGCAGCCACTCCTGTTCGCGACCTCTGACCTATGGATAGCCCGGTCAATGGCATCTCCACAGCGGTTTCGCAGCTGACGGTCGGCTTGTGAGCGGCGCGGTCGGCCCTCTCGGCAGTCCTTGGGCCGGGCACTGAATTGGTCCTCACCGCCCTGCGGTGGCGCGAAAGCCGCGGCTATCGCAGGTGGCCGATGACCGTGGCCGCAACCTGCTCCAGCGGCACGACCTCATCGGCGAGTCCCGCCGTGATGACGGCCTTCGGCATCCCGAAGACGACGCAGCCCTCCGCAGCCTGAGCGATGACTCGCCCCCCCCGCTCGCGGACGGCACGGCAGCCCTCGACACCGTCGCAGCCCATGCCCGTGAGCACGATCGCCAGCACTCTTGATCCGTAGAGGGCGGCAGCCGACTCGAGCAGATGGTCGAGCGACGGCCGACAGCCATGCCGTCGCGGTCCATCATCGAGAACGCAGACCACATGCTCGTCGCGGCGGCTGACGGCGAGATGCATGCCGCCGGGGGCAAGGAGCACCCGTCCCTTCTCGACTGTCATCCCCTCGGCCGCCTCGACGACCCGGAGCATCGAACCGCTGTCGAGCCGTTCTGCGAGGCTGGAGGTGAACTGTGGCGGGATGTGCTGCACAACCATCACGGCCGCGGGCAGCTCCGCGGGCAGCTGCGGGATCACGGCCCGCAAAGCCTGGGGCCCTCCCGTCGAGGTGCCGATCACGACGCAGTCGAATCGAGTGCCCGAGGAAGGCCGCAGCGCCGTCTTCCAAGGCGGCGGCACCGCGACGGCTGCCGCCTGATCGGCCCCAAGGCTCTCCCGGACGGCGGCCAGCTTTTCGCTGAGCTCCTGATGGATCAGCTCGCGGCTCACATGCGGATCGACGCCGATGGGCTTGAGAATGACGTCGAAGGCGCCCTCCATCAGGGCGGCCACGGTGGCCGGCGCGCCCTGGGCCGTGAGGCTGCTGATCATGATCGCAAGCGGTGCCAGCCGCCGCTGCCGCAGCTCCCGCAAAACCTCGATGCCATCCCGCCCCGGCATCTGCACATCGAGCGTGATCACGTCGGGCTGAACGCGGGCGACGAGTTCCACCGCGGCGTCGCCATCTGCCGCGGTGCCGACGACCTCGACGCCGGCGATCCGCCCCAGCACGTTGAGGATCATCTGGCGGTAGAGCGCCGAATCGTCGATCACCGCCACCCGGAGAGGACCGTCGAACATGGTGCATCGCGCCACTGGAAGCCGGCGATTTCAGACCGACACGCCGGCCTCGAATGATACCACTCGGGCCGCGGCGATCTGCCGCCTGCAACGATTTTGCCGGCTGCGAGCAGGCGGGCACCGGCCCCCGCGCGTTACAACCAGGAACATTTGAAACGTCGCAAAACCGGAGCTATATCGAGGAGGGCCGGGTTCCGGTCCGGGCTGCACGATGCCGTGCGGCCCCCGCTTGCTCCAACAGACGGTCACGGGCATGGAATCGCTCCGCGGTCAGGATTCGAAGCAGAACGGCTCCGCACAGTTCGTCGGATTCGAGATCGACGGCCAGAAATACCTGTTTCGCATCGAGCGGATCCAGGAAATCCTCACCCCGGGCAGCGTGACCCGTATTCCGGACGTGCCTGCATATGTGGTCGGCGTGAGCAACCTCCGCGGCACGATCATCCCGATCATCGACCTCCGCCTGCTGTTTGGCCTGGCTCCCCGCACGGCCGATGCCAACACCCGCACCATCGTCGTCAACGTCGGCGACCGAACCGTCGGCTGCATGGTCGACGCGGTATCCCAGGTCATCCGCATTCCCCTCAACCAGGTCCAGCGGACGCCCGACACGGTCGGAGCCGACAGCCACCGGTCGATCGAGGGTTTCGCCCGCGCCGGGGAAAACCTGTTCATCCTTCTCGATGCCGACAGCCTGATCGATCCCGCCAGCCTCGCGGCCGCCCACCGGGCCGGAGTTCCCAGCGTTTCCTCCCCGGACATGGTGCCCTGAGATGAAGTTTTCCGCCGACAATTCCCTGAGAAATCTCGTCCTTGCGTCGCTGCTGACGATGTCGCTGCTGCCGCTCGGGCTGCTGGGCATCTCGATCTATCGTTCGGCCGCCGACTCCCTCCGCAAGGAAGCATTCGCTCGGCTCGAGGCGGTCCGGACAATCACGGCCCAGTCGGTCGAACGCTACTTCGGGAATCTTCAGCAGGAACTGCTCGTGGTCGCCTCCACCCCGCTCCCGCGCGAGGCGCTCGGGGCCTTCCGCAAGGGCTGGAAAGAACTGCCGGCAAAGGACGAGACGACATCGCGGGACAGGAAGGAGATGGCCACCTATTACGCGGCCGAGTTCACGCCGCTGTTCGAGAAAGTGAACGACAGCGGCATCGACATGCAGCCCTACATCGCCGCGATCCCCTCCCGGGGCGTCATGCTCCAGGACCTCTATCTGAGGCAAAACCCCAACCCCGTCGGCTCGAAGCAGAAACTCGATGCTGCCGCCGACGGATCGGCCTATTCCCAGGCCCACCAGAGGCTCCATCCGATTTTCCGGGAGATGCTCGACCGCTATGGGCTCTACGACATCTTCCTGATCGACGCCGAGTCGGGTGAGATCCTCTACACCGTCTTCAAAGAGATCGATTTCGGCTCATCGCTGACCTCGGGGCCGCTCGCCTCGAGCAACCTCGCCAAGGCATTCCAGGAGGCGGTGGCCCTCGGGCGTCCCGGCACGATCGCCTACGGAGAGTACAGCCGCTACCTGCCCTCGTTGATGGCGCCGGCGAGCTTCATCGCGACGCCGATCCTCGACGGCGACACCGTGATCGGCGTGCTGGCCTTCCAGATTCCGCTCGACAAGTCCAGCCGCATCATCGGCGAAACGACCGGCCTCGGTGCGACCGGCGAAACCTACGCGGTCGGTCCGGATGGGATGTTCCGCTCCAACTCTCGTTTCGCGAAGGACCTCGGCGTCGAATCGACGATCATCAACCCGAAGATCAAGGTCGACACCGTTCCGGTCCGATCCGCACTCGACAGCGGCCGGTCGGGCACGGCCCTGGGCAACGACTATCGCAACGTTTCCGTGCTCTCCTCCTGGACCCCGGTGACGATCTTCAAGGGCGATGCCACGGGCAACGGCGCAGTCCGCTGGGCGCTGGTGTCGGAGATCGACGAGGCCGAGGTGATGGCTCCCGTCAATCATCTCAGGCGGTTCGGACTGGTCCTGTTCGGCCTCACTGCCCTCGGCATCGGCCTGGCATCCTGGTTCATCGCCCGCCGGCTGACCCGTGATCAGCAGGAGCAACGCCGGCTTTCCGAGATGGTGGAAAACACGTCGGTCAGGCTGATCATGGCCGACCCCGACCTCAGGATCACCTACATGAATCCGGCTTCGGAAAAGTCGCTCCGGCAGTTTGAACGCCTCCTGCCTCGGCCGGTGGATCAGGTCGTGGGCGGACCGCTCGACATTTTTCCGTCGCCCTCGGAGCGGCCCTGGCAGCTGTTGGCAAGCCCTGAAACCCTCCCCCGCCGAGAGCAGGTCACGCTCGGTTCGGACGTGTTCGACCTGGCCATCTCGCCGCTCAGTGACTCCGATGGCCGCTACATCGGTCCGCTGATCACCTGGGACGTGGTCAGCGACCGCATCCGGGCCGAGGAGCGGGAGCGAGACCTGCAGTCGCGGATCGTGAGGGCGAAGGAGACACTCGAATCAAAGGTCGGCATGCTGTCCGACGTGTTCGCCGCGGCGTCGAAGGGGGATCTGACCCGGTCCGTGGCCGTCGAGGGAGACGACGACATGGGCCTGCTCTCCGGCAATGCCGGCCGGATGCTGGCCGACATCCGCGAGGTGATCAAGCAGATCTCCGAGGCGGCCGACCAGCAGAACGAGGGCGCCAGAATGATCGCCGAGAGCGCCGGCAGCCTCAGCGACGGGGCCCAGTCGCAGGCCGCGAGCGTCGAGCAGATGACGGCCGCCGTCGAGCAGCTGGCGTCGTCGATCGACGTGATTTCGAAGAGCGCCGTCGAATCCCGGGCCCAGGCCGGACGCACCACGCACCTGGCCCAAGCCGGCAGCCAGGCCGTTCACGATGCGATCGACTCCATGCGGACGATCCGCAGGTCATCCGAGCAGATCAACGACATCATCCAGGTGATCAGCGAGATCGCCGCCCAGACCAACCTGCTCGCCCTCAACGCCGCCATCGAGGCGGCCCGGGCCGGCGAGCACGGTCTCGGATTCGCGGTCGTGGCCGACGAGGTACGGAAGCTGGCCGAACGGGCCAGCGAGGCCGCCAAGGAGATCACCCAGCTCATCAACGAGTCGACCCAGCGGGTCGAGGAGGGAGCCGAGCTGTCGGAGAAGGTCGGGCAGTCTCTGGCCTCGATCGTGTCCGCCGTCGAGTCGACGGCCGCGGGAATCGCCAGCATCGCCGCCTCGTCGGAGTCGCAGTCGGCCAATGCCGCCGAGGTCAAGATGGCGATCCGCTCCGTCTCGCAGACGACCGAGTCCAACGCCGCCGCGGCGGAGCAGATGGCAGCCAGCGCCGAGGAACTCGGTGCCCAGGCCGAGGGACTTCGGGATCTGGTGAAGCGGTTCAAGGTTTGAACGTGGCGGCGGACGCCGCCGGGCCTGAGCGATGGAAGGAGCCACCGTGAACGGATTGATCTCACTGACGCAGCAACAGTTCACGATGTTCCAGACGTTCATCTATCGGCAGACGGGAATCTGGACCCAGGACGGCAAGATCGCCCTCCTGAGCAACCGGATTCGACGCCGACTCCGGGAGCGCAACCTGGAGTCGTTCGACGACTACTACGGCCTGCTCACCGCGGGGACGATCCCGGGCGAGTTGGAGGCGTTCATCGACGCCATCACCACCAACGAAACCCACTTCTTCCGCATGGGCAGCCACTTCGACTGGTTCTCCGGGCCGTTCCTCGACGAGGTGATCGACCGGGCCTCGGCCGGAAAGCGGGAGCGGTCGCTGCGGATCTGGTCGGCGGCATGCAGCAGCGGCGAGGAGCCCTATTCGTTGGCGATCTGCCTCGCCGAGCAGGCCTCACGGCTCGGGGGCTGGACGCTCGAGGTGGTCGGCACCGACATCTGCGAGTCGGCCCTGGCCACGGCCCGCGCGGCAACCTACAAGCGGCGTTCGCTGGAGAGCATCTCCCCGGACAGGCTCTCGAAACACTTCGTCTCGGCCCCGGGCGGCGACACCTGGACGGTCAGGCCGGCGGTGACCCAACTCTGCCAGTTTCACCGCCACAACCTCCTCGAGCCAATGCCGGGGCGGAAGTTCGACTGCATCTTCATCCGCAACGTGCTGATCTATTTCGACGCCGGCTCGAAGGCTGTCGCCCTCAGGCACCTCGTCGGCTCGCTGCAGTCGGGCGGATACCTCGTCGTCGGGACGACCGACGGTGCCCACGATCACCTCGAAGGCGTCGAGCGCTGCTCCATCTTCCTCTACAGAAAACCTTGACGAAGCCGCAGCCATGGCCGACGCCAGCCGCCCCAATCAGGATCTATCCGCCGGCGAGATGGCCGAGTTTCTCGCCGTCTACATTGACGAGACCGGAGAGCAGTGCGACCAGTTCGTGCAGGCCCTGCTGGCACTGGAAAAGGATCCCGTCGATGCCCGGCGGCTGGCCGAAGCCTTCCGGCTGATCCACTCGATCAAGGGCTCGGCGGCGCTGCTCGGCTTCGACCGGATCACTTCCCTGGCCCATCACCTGGAGAGCCACTTCGAACGGCTCCGCTCGGGAAGCCTGCTGCTCGACGGCCCCGCGATCGAGGCGTCGCTCCGCTGCATCGACTACTTCCGGATCTGCAACGAGCGGCTTCGTGAAGGGGAACCGCTCCAGCCGGCCGACGACCTGCTCGAGGACGTCAAGCGACTCTCCCTCCCCCCCCGCCCCGATGCCGAGCGGCCTCCCGCTTCTCCGGCCACAGTCCCAGCAGCAGGGCCCGCGAAAGAGCCCGCCCCGATGAACCCCGATCCCAAGGAGGCGACCGCCGTCGAGCGGCTGCGCCGAATCCGGGTCGAGTTTGCCGCGGGGCTTCCGATGGCCGACCTCAAGGCCGAGCTCGTCCTGGCCAGGCTCGGCGGGATCGGCGAGGTGGTCGAAGCGACTCCCGCAGCTGCCGAATTCGCCGCCAATCCCACCATTCGAACGCTGGATGTCGTGCTCCGCACGGCGGCCGCCGGCGGGCCGATCACGATGGCGGCGGACGTGGATGGCGTCGTCCGCGTCGATCTCGACGTCGAGCCGCCGGCAGCGGCGCCGGTCGCCTCCGCGGCGGAGCCCGGCCCGGCTGTGGTTGAGACCATGCGGGTCGGCGTCGATCGTCTTGATGTGCTGCTCAACCTGGTCGGCGAGCTTGTCGTCAGCCGGGCCCGCTTCGTGCAGCTCGTCGCCGAGATGGCGCCGCTGTTTCGCAAGACGGCCGGTGGCGGCCGCCAGGGAGTCGCCGCCCGCTCGCTGCGGGATTCCGTGGAGTCGATGCTGCGAACGACCGACGTGCCTGCGGACCGGGCCGCGGCCTGTGTCTTCCAACTCGACCAACTCGAGCAGCAGGGCCGAATGTGGGAGGAAGGGCATCGCCGCTACTCAGAACTCGTGGAGTCTGTCGATCATCTGACGCGGGTGGCAGACGGCCTGCAGCGTGGCGTCCTCGGCACACGGATGGTGCCCGTCAGCCCGCTGTTCGGCCGATTCAAGCGGTCGGTCCGCGACATCGCCAACGAGCTCGGCAAGAACGTGACGCTCGAACTCTCCGGCGAAAAGACCGAACTCGACAAGCGGATGATCGACGAACTGGGCGACCCGCTCGTGCACCTCGTCCGCAACGCCATCGACCACGGCATCGAGCCGGCGGACGTGCGGCTGCGACGAGGCAAGCCGGAGACGGCGACGGTGCGGCTGGCCGCCTCACACAGGGGCAACAGCGTCATCATCTCGATCAGCGACGACGGCGGCGGCATCGACGTCGAGCGGATCCGAGAGCGGGCCGTCGCCCGCGGGCTCGTGCCGGCGCAGGAGGCCGCGCTGCTCGGCCCGCGGGAACTCATCGACTTCATCTGGCGGCCCGGCTTCAGCACCGCCCAGCAGGTCTCGAGCATCTCCGGTCGGGGCGTCGGCATGGACATCGTGCGGACGAGGATCGAGTCTTTGAACGGATCGATCGACGTGGATTCCGTGCCCGGCGAGGGAACGACATTCTCGATCCGTCTCCCGCTCACGCTGGCAATCGCTCGCTGCATGCTCTTCCGCATGCCCCAGGCCGCCTTCGCCGTGCCGGTGGAGGCCGTCCGCGAGATCGTCACCGTCGGCGATGAACAGATCCTTTCGGTCGGCGGCCGCCGGGTCTGCGACATCCGCGGCGAATTTCTGCCGCTCGTCGAGATGGACGAGGTCTTTTCATGGTCCGGGGGCGTCCCGACCGTGGAACGGGGCGCCGTGCTCGTGCTCCAGGCCGGAACGAGGGCCGTGGCGGTCTGCGTCTCGAGTCTGCTCGGCACTCAGGATCTGGTCGTGAAGTCGCTCGACGAGAACTTCATGGCGATTCGCGGGCTCGGGGGCGCGAGTATTCTCGGAGATGGCGAGGTCTGCCTGCTGCTCGACGTGGCAGCCGTCTTCGAGATGATCACCCGCTCGCGGCCGGTCGCGGAGAGGCACCCATGAACCCGACGTCGCCCGATCAGTTCGTGAGCGCTTTTCACCGTGGGGCCGAAGATGCCTCCGCCGCCCTCTCGAAGTGGCTCGGACGGCCGGCGACGCTCTGGGTCGAGCGCCTCGACGCGCTCCCAATCGCAGAGGCCGTGGCTGTGCTCGGGTCGGGTGAGGAGCCGATCTGCGGCTCTGCGATGCGGATCGACGGGGTGGTCCGTGGCCTGCTCCTGCTGGCAACGGCCGACGCGGCGGGGCTCGCCCTCGCCGACACCCTCCTGGAGCGGGCGGTGGGCACGTCGGTCGCCTGGGGCGACCTGGAACGCTCGGCAGTCGTGGAGACGGCCAACATCGTCGGCTGCGCCTATCTCAACGCGATCTGCGCCACCCTCGAACCTGGTGGCAGCGAGGGCATTCTCCCCTCGCCGCCGCTGTTCCTCAGGGACTTTCCCGCCTCCGTCATGGAGGCTGTCCTGCTGGAGCAGCCATCTCCCGCGGAGACGGTGCTTCTGGCCCGGACGGAATTCCGCATCGACGGCACGCCCGTCGCGTGCGGACTCGTGTTCCTGCCGGATGCCACCGGCCTGACGACGCCTCCGCACCCGGCCCCCGAGACCCGAGGTCGCCAGTGAGCGATCGAACACCTCCGCGGCCCGCGCTGCTGGAGGGCGAAAACGTCGAGATCGGGCAGATCGGCGTCGCCGTGGGATCCGGTGCGCTCAAGACCTTCGTCGGCTCATGCGTGGGGCTCGTGCTCCATGCGCAGGCGCAGCGGGCCGCGGCACTCGCCCACGTGATGCTGCCCGCCTCGAACGGCCGCGGAACGCCCCCCGGCAAGTATGCCGACACCGCCGTCCCGGAGGCGATTCGCCTGCTCTGCGAGGCGGTCGGAGAGCCGGGCCTCGCCTGCACGGCGAAACTCGTCGGCGGCGCGGCGATGTTCGCCTTTCGCTCCGGCATGCCGATCGGCGAGCAAAACGTGGAAGCGCTCGAACGGATCCTCGCCGATCTCGGCATCCCGATCACGGGTCGGGCCTGCGGCGGCGGACACGGGCGGCGTCTGGCGGTCGATGTGGTGAGCGGCGTGGTGACGATCCAGACGGCTGGGCATGGTACGGAGTTTCTTACATGACGGAGGCTGCGATGGAAGAGACCGCGGAGGGACGACGAGTCCCCGGATTGCTCGTCATCGACGACGCGATGATCATGCGGATGCGCATCGCCGCGATCGCCCGTGAGGCCGGCTGGTCGGTCGTGGCGGAGGCGGCCAACGGCCTCGAGGGCCTCGCGCTCTACCGCCAGCACCGGCCCGATCTCGTCACCCTCGACATCGTGATGCCGGAAATGGACGGTGTCGAGACGCTGCGGGAGCTGCGGACCGAAGACCCATCGGCCCGCATCGTGATGGTCAGCGCCGTGGATCAGCGGGCGAAGCTCCGCGAGTGCTTCGCGGCCGGAGCCGCCGATTTCGTGGTCAAGCCGTTCGACAAGGAGCGGCTGCTCGCGCTGTTTCAGAAATACGCCGACGTGGTGCGGGCCAGTGAATCGCCGTCGCAATGACGACTTTTTCCGCAGGCATCGAGCACCGCCGTGCTCAGACGGCGGAGCGGCCCCGGCCGGCCGAGAATCCCCCCGCTGCCGCGGTCGCAACCGCGTCGCGGGCCACCATCACCAGCGAGTACCAGCCGGTGGCATAGGTCTCGAAGCCCGGTGACATGGCGAAGCCGGCGACATACTCACGGCCGCAGAATTGGTGCACTCCGTAGGCCTTGTTGCCCTGGCGAAGGCCCTGAAACAGCGTTTTGTCGAAGGCCCCGCGGAGCGAATCGGCCGGGAAATCGGCGAGCACATTGCCCTCGGAATCGACGAAGCAGGCGACGGCCCGCTGCTTCTCGTGGGGTGTGAGCGGGAGGCGGTCGAGGATCGTCTGGCCGAGCGCATCCCAATTGAAGACGATCCCGAGCACGCCAAGCGGCTCGCCATGGGTTTCTCCCCCGGCACGCACGGCGCAGGAATAGACGAGCGATCGCTGCTGATTCACGAGCGGCGAACAGTGGACCGACTGGAAGCCAAACTCATCCCCGCTCCGGGTCTTCATGGCCGCCTGGAACCAGGGAGCCTGATCCTGCCGCATGCCGACGACGGCGTGCTTCGCGGGCCGTCCATTGGCGACGACCACGCCGTTGAGGTCGCAGAGCACGAGATCGAAGTAGACCGTGTAGGCGTTGAGGATCACACCCAGCCGCTGGCTGGCGAAGCGGCGATTCTCATCGGTCGGCGTTGCGAGCGCGGCGACCACACTGCCGTCCGTCGCCCACCAGCGGACGTCGCAGGATCGCTCGTAGAGATTGCGGTCGACGAGATCGATGTTCGTCAATGCCAGATCGGAGAGCCGCTCGCCACGCATCTTCGTCTGCAGCAATTCTGTCACCTGCTGCATCTCCCGGATCAGCCCCTTCGATCCGCGGGCCAGTTCCTTGGCGGAATCACCCGTCTTTTCCGAGAGCTGCGACATCGCCTTGGCGACCACGCCGAACGCCACACCGGCGTCCCCCGCCCGCGCCGACTCGATCTCCGCATTCAGGGCGAGGATCCGTGCTTCGCGGTTGAGTCCGGCAATGTGTTCGACCGTTTCGGTGAGCAGGGTGGAGAGCTGGCCGGTGAGCTGGGCGATGTGCTCCGGCGTGGCCATGTCACTGGTCCGCACGCCCCCTTCGACCACGGACGGTTCATCGACCGACGGAGCCTTCGGAGGGGCGGAGACGGGGATGGTATCCATGTATCGAATCCTTCCATCGATCAGTGCCAGGCAGCGGCGACACGGGGCCGCTGCGGTTCCGGCTCGGGGTCTATCAACCGTTGCCACGTCGAGCCTAGTTGCCCGATCTGCAGTTTGCAAAATCGGCCGACATCGGCCCTGTTCGACACGCAGCTGACCCCGCCCCAGTTGTTGCACCAGTGCTCATGAGAGCGTTGGGGGCAGTGACGCTGCCCCCAACTTGGTGCCAGCCGAGTTGTGAGCCATGCGCGGCTGGCTGGACGGCACTCCGGCGGATCCGCCGCTGGTAAAAAATCTCAAGCTGGCCGTCCGAATGCTCATGGACGCTTGGTGAGCCTGGCAGGAGAATCTCACCTGGAGGTTCTCCCATGCCCAGCGATCCATCCACCGGCCGCCCCGTCCGCATCGCCATCGTCGGCCTCGGCTTCGGGGCCGAGTTCATCCCCATCCACCAGCGGCATCCGCACGCTCAGCTCGTCGCCATCTGCCAGCGGTCGAAAGCCAAGCTCGACCAGGTCGGCGAGGCCTACGGCGTCGAACGGCGCTACCAGAGCTATGCCGACGTGCTCAACGACAAGGACATCGACGCCGTCCACATCAACTCGCCGATCCCCGACCACGGTCCGATGTCGATCGCGGCCCTCGAGGCGGGCAAGCACGTGATGTGCACCGTGCCGATGGCGACGAGCATCGACGACTGCCGGAAGATCGTCGAGCTCTGCGACAAGACCGGGCTCAAGTACATGATGGCTGAGACGGTCGTGTATGCCCGCGAGTTTCTGTTTATCAAGCAGATGGCCGAGAAGGGTGAGCTGGGCAAGATCCAGTTCGTGCAGGCCAGCCACCAGCAGGACATGGATGGCTGGCCGAACTACTGGCCGGGCCTGCCGCCGATGCACTACGCCACGCATTGCGTGGGACCGTGCCTCGCGCTCGAGCGCAAGGACGCCGAGGAGGTGAGCTGCTTCGGCTCGGGGCGGATCCGCGACGAGCTCGTCAAGCACTACGGCTCGCCGTTCGCTGTTCAGAGCGCCCACGTAAAGCTCCGCAACAGCGACGTCGTGGCCCGCGTGATCCGCTCGCTGTTCGACACGGCCCGGCAGTATCGCGAGAGCTTCGACGTGTATGGCTCGAAGCAGAGCTTCGAGTGGCAGCTCTGCGAGGGTGAGGAGCCCGTGATCCACACGGCGAAGATGCCGGAGCCGGAAATCCCGCGGCGGGTGCCCGTGCCCGACTTCGCCCACCTGCTCCCCGAGCCCATCCAGCGGTTCACGACCGGCGGCGTCTATGATGCAGATGACCACCAGCACCTCTCGTTTACGCAGGGGGGCGGCCACGGCGGCAGCCATCCGCACCTCGTGCACGAGTTCGTGACGGCGCTCGTGGAGGGCCGTGATCCGTATCCGAATGCGCGGCAGAGCGCCAACTGGACCTGCACCGGCATCCTGGCCCACGAGTCGGCGATGAAGGGGGGCGCTATCATGAGATTGCCCGAATGGAGTTTTTCCTCATGAACCGCATGCTGCTCACGATCGCCTGCGTTGTTGCCGCCTCGATCGCCACGGCACGTGAGCCGGCCATCAAGGTCCTCTTCCTCGGCGACAACGGCCACCACATGCCGGCCGAGCGGTTCGCCCAGCTCCAGCCCGTGCTTGCGCCGCGCGGCGTCGAGCTCGTTTACACCGACAAGATCTCCGACCTCGATTCCAAGGTGCTCGCCGCCTACGACGTGCTCGCCGTCTACGCGAACATCGACAACCTGCCACCGGAGGGCGAGGCCGCGATCCTCGATTTCGTCCGCAACGGCAAGGGCCTCGTGCCGCTCCACTGCGCGAGCTACTGCTTCCGCAATTCGCCGGCCTGGATCGACCTCGTGGGCGCGCAGTTCCAGAAGCATGGCACCGGCGAATTCCGCACGGCGAACGTCGCGCCGGGCCACCCGATCATGCAGGGGTTTGGCGGCTTCAAAAGTTGGGACGAAACCTACGTCCACGCCAAGCACAACGACCGCGGCCGCATGATCCTGGAGGAGCGGGTGGAGGGTGACCACCACGAGCCCTGGACCTGGGTGCGCCAGGAGGGCAAGGGCCGCGTCTTTTACACCGCCTGGGGCCACGACCAGCG
>CAMAVC010000040.1 GCA_945861585.1 Planctomicrobium piriforme | reverse complement strand
GCCGATCGAGTGCAGCGCTGTTGACGATCGGCTGCTCGGGCAGATCACCGCACAGGGCCGCGACCTGCTGCCGGAGCGGCAGGCTCACGGGCGCCGGCACCGTGCTCGGCACGACGACATCGCCTTCCGCCGTGACGATCGGGGCGATGTACCGCGAGTTGCCCGTCAGCCGGGCTCGCAGGGCGGCCCGATTGACGTTCGTGCAGACGCTGTACTGCGCGGATGACAGCGAGCCGATGTCCACCGGAACGGCGGCGGCCTTGCCGGCCGGACCTGCGGACCGCGCGGCAGCGACGAGCTGCTTGAGGTCGTCACGCTGCTGCGTCGAAGCGGCCTTCTCCAGCCTCGTGAGCGAGGCCTCGTCGCCACGCTCGACGGCGAGCCGCGCTGCGGTCGTCACGACGTCCTTGGTCGCCAGGCCTCGGTGGGGCCGAAGCAGCACCCGCTCCCCCTCCATCAACGCCAAGGCGCCGTCGGTCAGCGCTGCCGCGTCGAGGACGTCCCAAGCCCGCCCCACATCCAGTGGATCGATAAACCGGTCGAACGCCGGATCTGGACGGAAGGCCGACGCATCGGGCGTGCGCCCGGAGCCGCCGAGGCTCGAGCGGGAGTCGTCGCCGAACGCGCTCGCGTCCGGCGTGCGGCTGGCCCCGCCGAGCAGGCCGGCGGCGCTCTTCGGCAACTTGATACGGGTGCCCGGATCGCCGGCAAACGCCGGAGCCGGCACGAGTAGCAGCGCCGCCATGAAGGCGCAGGGAAATCGCATAACGAGGGTCATCTCATTGCTCCTGGGGATGGGGGCGACCGTTCTGGGACGGCTGCCCTGGATCAGACGAACGAAACACATCGGTTGCGGCGGCCACGGTGGTGCGGTCGTCACCTGACACCGTGAAGACCGCCCAGTAATAGGGGTGCGTGAGGAACCGCATCACCTCGGGTTCAGCCGCTCTCCAGCGGGCGAGGAAGTCCCGCTGCGTTTCGGCCAGCGCTGTCGCGGCACCGCTGCCTGCGTCAAGCCGCGTGCAGAAGCCGCGCACGAGGTCCGGTGCGGTCGAGTCGAAGATATCCCACAGGCCCGACACAACCGTGCCGCTCCCGCGGGCCAGCAAGGCCCGCTGCATGCCGAACAAGTCGTCGCCAGGCAAAGGCGCACGATCAGCGAAGCCCCCATAGCAGCAGTTGAGGATGACGAGGTCGGCCCGCACGTCGAGCTCGTACACCTCGGAAACGGTGAGCTTCCCGTCGCCCGTCGGCCCCCGTCGGCAGGTGAGAAAACCGGCGAGCGGCTGGTCGGGCACCTTTTGGCCGTGGGTGCACATCGCGACCAGTCCAGGCCGCCGCAGCATCGCAGCCGCCTCCTCCTCGGTGGCATCGCCCTCCCTCACGACCGTGGTGAGCCGCGGACCGAACACCTCGCGCATATTGTCGATGTCGCGAGCCACCCCCTCGAGGGCAGGCGCTTCGCCAAGGAAGTCGACGATACCCATGACTCCCGCCTCGCGCACACGGCGGGTGTCGCCACTCCGGAGCATTCGCCACGACGTGAGCGACGGTGCATGGACGAGTGCGAACGGCTGGTCGACGAGAAACTCCGGGAGCGGCATATGGTTTGCGCTGGAGTCAGGATCTGGTTTCACGACGAGCGCTGCGAACGGCACGTAATGAAGAACGTGATGGGGAACGATCACCACGGTGGACGCGCCGGTCAGCGCCTCGCGCGATCTGGGCGGGAGGAGGATTTCGTAAAGGGCCGCAAGGTCGCCCTGCCAGTCGCGCTCGAATGCGATGGGCTGCCCGGCGGCGGCCTTTTCGGCCAACTCCCGTCCGACCCGCGTGCCGAGGGTATCGAGGCTTTGCAGCAGACTCTGCACCCGGGCGACGAGCAGGGCCGGTGGCTGGGGTGAGCCATCGGGCCCGCAGATCGGCATGGCCGCCACCTCCCCACGCGAATCGACCGTGAAAATCCAGGCCGACTCGGCGCCGACGAGATACTCGACCGCAGCGATACCGGCCGGCCATTCGTGGATCGGGTCGTCGGCCACGGCCGCCTGAGGAACGACGTCTCGCGTGGCTCTCCCGGCCATACGGGCGGCAAGGATATCGCCGAGTGATCGAGCCTTGGACCGCTCAGCGATCAACAATGCTTCCCGCGGTCTGCCGAGCGCGACGAGCAGACCGACGATGCGTTCGGCGACGTACGACCGCTGGGCCAGGAATCCGGCCCTGGCGATGCCGGCTGGATCCTGCAGCATTCGTTGCCGCAGCAGGTCGCCTATTTCCAGCGACACCAGCAGATGACTCAACGCCTCCGTAGGCGTGGTGGCGGCCTTGATGAGTCCGAGCGTGCGGTGCGTGCTCTCCACGCCCACGAGCGATCCCGTCGCCAAGTACTCACGGAGGGCGTCGCCGGTCGCCTGCTCCGCCGTCGCCATGTCACCGCTGCGAAATGCGACCCGCCCGAGAACCTCGGATGCGACGGCACGGACGTCGTGCAGTTCCGGTGGTGCCGCCTCGACGGCCGCCGTCGCAAGCGCGGCTGCCGCCGACAGGGCTGCCGTGCGGGTTGCCACCACGGGGCCATCATCGCCGCCGGATACGGTGAGCGAGAGGATGTCGGCCAGAAGAGCATGACTGCGGGCCATACCCACCAAGGCGGTCGCCCGCTCGGCGTCGTCGGTGGCCAGACTGAAGGCGGCCTCGAGCGCCGTCATCCCATCGCTGACCCGCGTCGCCGACTTGACCAGCGACAGCGGCACGCCGACGGCCATGCGGAGCGTATGGTCGTGGATCTCCGCCGTCGCACCACGAAGCAGGAAGTTGCCGTAGTTGATGCATGTGCGGCGGCGATCGTCCGCGGAGCCGTGCGCGGACAACTGCGCCCAGGCAGCCAGAAATGCCTCTTCCGCCACCGGGTCGAGATGGGCACACGACTGCGCGAGGAACATCGCCCGGCAGAGTCTCGCGATTCCCACCGTCCGTTGATCTTCGGCGGTAAGCAACTCGTGCCAGAGCGGCCGGGCCGCATCCCAGCGACCGGCTACGACGTGCGCACGGAGCGCCGTGATCCGCGGGTCGTCATCGGGCGCATCAGCCACCGGCGCCGGAGCCGGAAACACGAATACGCGGGCCCCCTCGGCTGGTGCCGGGGAGCGGAGCCGCTCCATTACACCGGTAGCAAGGCGTTGCAGGTGGTCGGTCAGGCCGCCCGCCGGCAGCGACGCCAGGAGACCATGCGCGTCGACGAGGAGCGGCGGATCGTGGGCGAGCAGCGACTCGGCCGCGACTTGAACCACCAGCGGATCGCGGTCGGAACCCAGGAGCCTCGCGAGTGCGTCGGCCCGTGCCCAAATACGATCGCGGGCCGCTGGCTCAAGGACGGTGAAACCGATCGTCTCGACGCCGATCCCACCGTCGATCTCCAGGCGGTAGTCGCCGGGAGGGAGGCCATCACGCAGCTCAGCCCGCTCGCCGGCGAGCGCGGACCACGTCGTCACCGTTTGGCCGGCAGGAAGCTCGAAGCGGAACACTTCCCGAGCTTCAGCGGTGATGGCGCCGCGGGATGGAATATCGGCCGCATCCGCCGCACGGACGACGCATAGTCGGCCATCCAGGAGGATTGCCCCGTCGTAAGGAATCTCGAGCACCGCACCCGAGCGGACCGTTTCGCCTCCCGCGAGTTGAGCCAAGCGGGCAGCCATGGTATCCCCCACGGCTGCGACGGCGGACTCGCCCACGGCTGCGCCCCGTGCGCTGCCGGCAAGCGCCCGCCAGGTCCCGTGCTGTCCGACGGCCAATGGCGTGGCAGCGACGCAGTAGCGTTCGCCGGCTCCATCGGCGTGAAGAAGAACAGCTGCGCCGGAGGGGACGGCGGCATCGTCAACGCTGTGATACTTCGCAACCAAGGGGAGCCCGTCCTCGGCGACGGTGATCACCACCGCGGTCCCGGATCGCCCCTCGGCCCCACCACGAAAAATCTCGGCAACAGCCCTCTGGTCGAGGCTGGCGCTCCGGGCGGTCGCGGCGCCCAGGACGTCGCGGACCTGCGGCGTTCCCCAGGCGACGGCATGGGCAGACAACGCGAGCATGCCGGCCGCGATCCGTTCAAGCCACGGACGGAAGGACGTCATGGTGCTGCCCCGGCTGACACGCTGTCGGCAAGGGACCATCCTGCTGGCAATTCGAAGGGAAAGTCCTGGTTTTGGAGCCCCAGCACGGGGTCGGCCCAGTCGATGAGGCTCGAGCCACCCGGTCCGGCAAGCCCCTCGACGAGCGTTCGCAATTCGGGCGGCAGCGGCGGCCGGCTTTTCGGCCCGGGCGACGCAGGCAGCGGCGCCACGCCTCGCACCAGCCGTGCCACCGAGCCACCCGGAGCGGACTCGGCGGGTTGGGCCACTGCCAGCCAAGCGCCGTTGTCGGCGAAAACGTGAAGGAGCACAACCACGTCGGTCTCGTCGGTGTCGGCGAACCGATCGTCACCGCGGGACGCCACCACCGCGTCGGCCACGTCGACGGCGTCGCTTCCGGCGGCTCGTGACGCGAGCACATCGATGACGACGTCTCGATACCGACGCAGGTATCGCAGCAGCGGTTGCCGGGAGTCGCCAAGTTCGTTGAACGTGTCGAGCAGCCGGATCAGCGGCTTGGTGGCGTCATCGGCAGTGCCTCCGTGCGCGGATCGTTCGGCCACAAGCGCAAGCCCGAAGAGTGCGACATCGATCTCCTCCCTGACGACGGCCGGGATGCCATGCTCTGCGGGCTTGGCGAAACTTGTCGCCGTCTCCAGGAATTCCTTCCTTCCAGCGGCATTGCCCGCGACCATGTCGGCGATGGCCACGAGGAGGCTCGTCGTTCGCTCGAGCGGGGGCGCCGAGGGAGCACGCAAGAGTTCGTCGGCGGCCTGGCGTTCATGACTGGCCGCATCAGTCTCTCCCTCGAGCAGCAGGGCGATCGCTCGCTTCAGGTGAAGCCGTGCCAGTGGCGAATTCGCGGTGCCCGCACCGGACCTCTCTTCGCGCACCTTCTCCCGCCTCATGGCTTGTGCCAAGACCGCCGCGGCCCGGCCGGGGCGTCGCCCCGCCTTGCCCGGGATCAGCAGCATCGAGTCTGCAAGCCGCTCGAGGGAATTCACCGCTCGCTCCAGAATCAGCACCTCCTCGAGGGCCGGCCGGGGCAGAAGGTCTTCGCAGCGGTCGGCAATGCTTGCATACGTGCGCTCGGCGATGGGGCCGTCCGCATCGGACGCCGACGTGAAGTGGGCGATCATCGCCAGACCGTGCCGTGAGTGCAGTTCCTTCAGCTGATGCACCAACGCCGCCCCTGCAGCAGCCTGTTTCCCGAGGAGAATCCGCAGTTCCACCGACTGCTCGAACTCCTCGGTGGCCTCGGCCAGTCGCCACTGGTCCATCAGGCTCCAAGCGTGCCGCTCTGCCACGGTGGCGAGCGTGGGATGAAGCGAAACGCCCCGGGACGAGATCGTGGTCGTGGCCTCGGTGATCGGTTCGGCAAAGAGATCCTCCGCGTCTCGCAATCGCCCTCGCTTGCGATATGCGGCCGCCTGCACTGTTGCGGCCTCGATCTGAAGGTATTCGGATCCGGGCACGGTACCGACCACGCTGCGGGCCCGTTCGCAGGCTGTCACGCAGTCCTTCCATCGTCCGGCTCCGAACAAAAACTGGGCGAAGTCGAGGTGGCAAACCGCGAGCAGCGCATTCGCGGCGGGTTCGGCAGCCAGTAACGTGAGGGCGTCGGTAAAGTGCTGTTCCGCATCGGCCGGCCGGCCGAGCCTGGCCTCCAGCAAGGCCGCGAGGTATCGATCGGTAGCGGAAGATCCGGCATCGATCCTCGTCCGTACGTCCGCCAACAGGGCATTGCGGTCTTCCGCGGCGAGCGAGGCGTCGGACAGCATCACGAAGTCCTGCCACGCCTTGCCGTCCGCCTGCTCGGCGAGGCGATACTCCTCAAGCAGCTGATGCAAGTGCCGCATGAGGGCTTCCGGTGGGGCATCGGCCAGCACGGCGTGAGAAGCCAGTCCCAATCGCTGTTGCAGCTGTGACTCGAGCGATCCTCCGTCGCGTGCGAGCGACCGGTCGACGTCGGCGAGGGCGAGGCGGATCGCGGGTGTGAACCAGGGCCATTGCTCCATCCAGGAGGCCCCTGTGAGCCCCCCAAGCCCGGCAAGGGACGCGGCAGTGGCCTCGGGGGCAGGGGCGGCAGGAGCGAAACCTGAGCGGGGGACGAAGAAGAAGTCCCCGGCCATGCCAACCGGTAATTTGCCGATTTGCGGCCGTTGGGTGATCGTACTCTGAGGCTGGCCTTCGTTGAATCTTTCCAACTGTCGCGTAATGTCGACATACAACTCCGTCGCCGCAAACGGGCCCGCCTCAGGCTCACCCAGCGCGGTGCCCAGGCCGCGCAACAGGGCTCCGGTGAATGGCGAGTGTCCGGGTAACAGGTCGGTCGAGTCCTTGACGCGTTCGGCCTGCGTTCCGGCGGTCAGGCCAACGAGCGCCTCGGCGGAAAAGTCGGTGCGTGACGCGCCCCCTCCCGCCGAGCGTTCGGCCGAGTCGCTCGATTCCAACTTGAATTCCTCGAACAGCAGGCCCGACTCGCAGCAGTCGAGGATGATCAGCTTGTGGAATGCGCGACAGCGATCGACGTACTCGATGATCTCCGGGATGAACAGCGTGTTACCCATGATGGGCTCGCTGCCCGCCACCTCGACCGTCACGTCCGCCGGAAAGAGCTTGCCCAGGGCTGCCTTGCCGCTCCGAAAGCCGATGCCGTGCCCCGCGAAGAAAAACAGAAGGCTATGCCTCGGCGACTCCTCGGTGGTGCCGGTCTCGGCGTTGCATCGCCCTACAACGTCCTTCAACGTGTCCAGGATCCTGTCGTGCGTGGCCTGAGCCTTGTCTTTTGCAGAACCAAGAAGCAGGAAGCACGTCCGGTCTGCCTCGTAGCCGTAGTTGCGCACGAGTTCCTCGTAGACCGCCTGGGCGTCAGCCTCGGCACTCCGCAGCGGCGGCACGGATCGTGGATTCGGGTTGTCCGCGTAGTTGCAGCCGACCACAACAGCCCACTTTCTCGCGTAGTCGATGCCGGATGGCGCTGCGTCGCGAGCAATGCCGCGCTCCTGCTCCGCAGGCACAGGATCGGCACCGTGCGCACGCATGACCGCCACGACCAGGAGAGCGGCAATCACGCCGGGCAGAATGCAGCCAAACGACCGCCTGGCACGAAAATAAAGCACTGTGATCATTGGAGAGCTTGGGGCTTTCCACCCGGGTTCAGCAGCCGCTCAGATGTGATATCGAAGGTGATCACCTGCGCGGCACACCCGTCGGACTGCGGCGTCGACACGCCCCGCGTCGGCGCCCGGCCCATGTCGAGCATGGTTGACAGCCAATCGGTGCCCACTGCGCGATGCGCCTGCTTGGGATCGGCCAGGCTCGTGAAGTCGGCTGGTACACCCTTGGCATCCACCACCAGGATCACGATCCACTCCCGCCCCGCCGAGTGCTCGTCGCACCGCAGACGAACACTGCGGGCGTCGCCGCATTCGAGGCGGCTCGTCTCCCCGCGAAGCGGCTCTGGAAAGAGCGCGGAGATCATCTGGTCGGCAGCCACGTGCAACACCGTCACGTCACGGGGTCGCTGGCCGCCATTGGTGATCGACAGCGTGAACCGGTCGCCAGCGCGAAGCCTCAGCGGAGCATCCGTCGGATATCGCCCCGAATCGGAGAGCATCTCGTACACGATGCCGAGCCCGCTCGCGGCAGGACAGCAGCTTGCGACGCGGAGCACCGTTTCGGCACGGCCAATACGACATAACCGATCCGCGAGACTCCGTACGATCTCGTCGCTGTCGATTCCGGCTGGGATGCGATGCTCCGCTCCGACGGCAGGGAGGGCAGGGGTCAGCACGATCTGATCGTCGGCATGACGGATCATCCAGTCCGGCCCCGACTCCGGCGGGACGAACGTCACGGCCAAGCGCACCTCTTCCCGGGCTTCGAGCCTCGAACGGATGCCCTCGAGGGGGTTGGCCGGCCCCGAAGCCCTGCAGGCGATACGCACTGGAACGATATCCGCGCCGGTGACGACCACGGTCGCCAGCCCTCCGTCGAGAACCGTGGGGTCGGGCGACACGCTACCGTCGTAGGCCACCGTCCGGATCCGGCTGGAGCGGACATCGACCGCGACGACCTCGACGTGGCCCAGCGGCTGGCTGCCCCCGGATCCCCCGCCGATCCGCTCCAGGGGCCGCCGGACCGCGAGGATCGATCCCGGGGTGATGCCGTGGAGGGCGCCGGCATTGAGCGTGAGTTCACCGTCTGCGGAGTCGCGCTGGACGGTGACGAAGCGGTCATCGAGCCTATGTGTCGCAAGAATGGTTCGCGCGACGTCTCCCTCGGAGTACGGCGTCGGGCCGCGGCCACGTCCCTCGGCACGGTACAGCCTGTGGATCTCGGCCAGCAGATGCCCATACGACACGGGTTCATCGACCGTCTCGAGCGCCTGCGTAAGCATCGAGGTGAGCAGACCGCAAGTGATCCCCTTGGCGCCGTCGGGATACCGTCGTTCGACGGTCTTCTCGCTGGGCTGACACGCGTAGGTGACCACCAGATTCTCGAAGTGCTCCGTCGAGCCGATGCCAATCGCACCCGCTGGGCCCACGCTCGCCGGAATCGATAAGGCAGCGGGTGGAATGGCTCGCTCGGTCTCGCCGGGGGCCCCGTCGGAGGTCGATCGAGCCAGGTCGCCCGAATGACAGCAGTCGAAGACGACCCAGGACGTAGCGCCCGTGCCGCCCAAGCGGCCCAACCACGATCGGAATTCGTCGTCGATGATCGCGTTGGGCACCCCAGCTGCACCTGCGAAGTCCCGCCAACGCTCGACATCCCTCGGGAGGAATATCTCGTCGAGCCCTCCCGACTCGGTCGCGGATCCCCTGACGGCAGGCTGCTGCGAGCCATGGCCGGCCAGAAGCACGAAGACCCGGTCGCCCGCCTTGGATCGAGTAGCCAGAGCCTCGAGTTCCCGCAGGATGTTCGCCCGGGTGGGCAGCAGTTCAGGGTGCGTCTTGCCGGACTCCTCGGTCAGCCGCAGAACGTCGGTCGGCTGAAAACCGAGCCGCGATTCGAGCAGTGCGGCGACCATCGTCACGTCATTCACAGTGCCACGAAGCCGGAATCGCTCGCCGAGCATCGGATACTCGCTGACCCCGACGAGCACCGCGCGCGACTCGGTGGCCGCCATGAGCTGCCCAGGCAGAAAGCACAAAACCGAGAGCACCATCGCGGATCGCCCCACGAATCTTCGGGCAGCGATGACTGCAACCATTGCCGCTCACACCTCGTCGACCGGGCGAGGGCGACCGCCCTCCATACAAAAGAGGCGGAATTGGTTACCCCAACCGGACGCCGATTTCGTCCGGAGCCAAAAATTCCCATGACAATCGACCCGCCGCCGGGATGCGGCAACCGACAAACGGCCCAGCCGCCGACCATGGACGCCGAGAACGGCTCCAGGAGCAGCCGCCTGGCACTTTCACGTCGATCAACGGTCACTCATGATTTTCCAGATGCCGTCTTCAGCAGCAAACCAATGCCTGCCCGGGTGTAGCAACTTACTCCTGGTTTCGCCGGCACCGTTGTCGAACACGACTTTCGCGCGGTAATCGTAGTCGTCCGTCGGAATACCCAGATCGATCGTGCACTGCTCGCCAGCCGCCAACGACCTTGATTGGCCGTTGAGGATGAAATGAAGCGTGTGAGACGTGGGGTTTTCCAGCGTCGCGAAGGCTCTCGGCTCAGTGCCCGGCGGCGGAAGACTGGGCTTCACGATTACTGGAGGTTGACCACCGCCACCCTTGAGCCGATACCGTACGTAGAACTGATGCCAATTCGGGAGAGGGATCTTTTTCTCGATCTTCTTCATCTTGATCTTGCTCTTGATGCCCTGGAATTCGACCCCATCGGGCACTTCTACCACGACCCTCTCCCAGCGGTTGTAGGTCGCGAACCCTGCATCGAGGTCGAGCCCGGCAACTGCAACGGTTCCCTTCTGCGCTAATGATCGCATCACAAGAGCCTCCAGATCACCCAGGTTGACCGTGACCAGGTTTCCTTGAATTTTTGCGAAATTCTCCTGCAAAACTGCATCGAACCACGCCAGAAACGGCTGGGGGTTTGAGGCGGCGACCGATTCCGCAATCGCGGCCGAGCCGAGAACCCAGTCGCCTTCGGTGAAGTTCTTGCCCCACACGACGGTCCACCCGCCTCCCGACAAGCTCTGCCGCACCTGATTGCGATTGCTGCTTTCCGCTTTTGCGGGCTCCGCAACGAGCGCCGAGAAGGTAAGCGAGCATGCCAGCATCACCACGAGCCCTGCTGGTCGCGTGCATGTTTTCACATAGGCCGAGTTCTCCGCAACGGTACTCATGCAGTCGCTGCTGTTCATGAACCGCCGCTCCATCAGTCCCCTCCCTGATTCTTTTGCACCTCGGCATCGATCACTTTCCGGATCGACCGTCCCAGCTCAAACCAGGGATCTTTCGGGGCGTTTGCGTTCGGCGGGGGGGCGACCGTTTGATTTGGTGGCGGCTGCACGGGAGACGGGTTCGGCTTCGGCTTCGGCGGCATCACGATCGTGCCGCCATCCACAACCGGCGGCAGCACCGCAGACGACGCCTGTTCGGCGCCTGGCTGGTCGTGCTGCGGGGCACGTCGCCGTAATTGCTGAGAACCGGTTCCGGTCGTTACTCCGGGAGGTGCGTTCCATATCCAGTACGCCCGCCCGCCCTCGTGGACGATGAACGCCTGACCGATGACACGCCCCCCCTGCGAAGAGTCGCCGATCACCCGCCCATCTTCTTCGATGCGAGCGGGAGTGATGACGGCAAAATGACTTACATCTGAATTGCCCCCTTTTCCCTTCGGAATCGGATTCCATGTTCCGGGGTCAAATGGAGTGTTCTTCGTTTTCGGGAGTTTGATCCACTGCGCAGAAGCGGGGGTGGCCCAGCATAACGACAATGCGAGGCCTATAGCGGCACAGAGCAGCATACGTGGCATGGCGTGATTCCTCGGGAAGGGAAAGAGTGTGCGAGCCACCCGGCGGCTCACTCCGCAGACTGGTTTGTCGGTCGCTCCGTCGCATCAAGGTTCCCGACGGAAGGCTGGTTGTTTTCTAGATAGTCCAACACCGCCTGATTCGCTCGGTCATCGCTCATCCTATTGAGCTTTTCAGTACGCTGGACGTCAGCTGGGGTCGGACCGCAGCCAATAATTCCAAAGGCCATGACTGCCGTTGCTCGAAGAAACACCCTCATAAAAACCCCGCTGTGGAATCGGGCACGATCGTCTTAGGAACTTTTCTCTAATAGGAAGGGCGTACGCCCGGAGCAAAACCGGACGCAAAAATTCGCCCCCGGCATTTTCAGGCCCTGCACGGCTAACAGTGCCGCTGGCCCCAAGTTGGAGGTGGCGGTACGTTTCCCCTGAACCGTGGCCACGATGCTCCGCGCACGCCGGCGGCATCGGCCTGACCGGCTCGCCGCCTGAGCATGCCCCCGATTCGTTGCCTTGCCGACGAGCGTTGCAATCAGCTGGTGGCGAACCCCTGCGCCCCGCGGATAGTGTGCGGCCGTTTATGCCCGCCGGTCCGCCCATGGTCGCCGCGGTCACAGGGTTCCCCGCGCGAAGCCGACGCCAACCACATGGCGGCCCCACGCCATCCGGTCGTTACGACTGCCGCCGCCCCGAGCAGACGCCGTTCAACAAGGTCGTCTCCGAGAGTCTCGAGGGCTGGCTCGCCTGGCGCGACCGCGCCGAGCGGCCGGTGCCGGGCCACGTCGCGGACGAACTCCGCAGCTATCTCGAGTGCGGGCTCCTCTGCTTCGGCTTCGCACGCGCGGACTGCATGACGTGCCGCACGAGATTCGTCGTGGCAATCTCCTGCAAGGGCCGCGGCATCTGCCCGTCCTGCAACGGTCGCCACATGGCACAGACGGCCGCACACCTCGTCGATCACGTCATCCCGGCGGTGCCCGTGCGGCAGTGGGTGATCTCGGTGCCGAAGCGGTTGCACGGTTTCCTCGCCGACCAAACCCGGGCCGTCGCGATGCTCACGAGGATCTTCCTGGCCGAGATCGGACGGATTCTGACCGCCGCCGGACGCCAGGTCACGACAAAGCCGCCAGGCCGCCGGACTCGAAGAGACTCCGCGCCGACGCCTGAAACACACGACCTCAGCGGGGAAGGAACGCGCTCCGCAAACCGCCATTTGGAGCCCGGGAGGCGGGAGCACGCGGCTCACGAGCCCGTCATCACCTCGGTAATGGTTGCGGAAGTGCCATTGGCCGGGCTATCCGTCGCGGGTTGTGAAGCGGAAGCCTGGGCCCCGGACTCCGCCCGCTTCCGTGCAGCCTCGATGGTGGCCCGGAGCGGCTGGTTGTTGGTTCTCAACTGTCGCGGGATCGGGCCCTGGAACGCGTGCGCGTGCGTGGCGAGAAACGCAACCGCCGTGGCCAGCACGCCGAGAGCGGCCCGGCCACGCCGGCCGGATATCCGAAATTGTCGTCGCGTCATCGTCGAAATCTTCTCGTGATGGGTGATGGTCATCGATCCAGATGCACACGCCACATTCAGGAGAGCGGCAGTGCCTTGCCCTGGGCTCGGGCGCGCCAGGGATGATTCGTGCGAGACAGCACGCCCGACAATGAACGTCACTTCTTGTCCTTGTCCTTGTCCTTGTCGAGTTCCTTGCAAACGTCGAGACCGAAGACTTCCCGCGCCACGAGGCAGCCGACTATGTATCCTTTCTCGCCCCTGTCTTTCGGCATCCAATCCTCGCGGCCACGACTGGCGGCTGCCAACGAGTCGACGAGCGCGTCGAGAGGAGTGGCGTTGACGAGCGGCTGCTCCGGCAAGTCGCCGCACATGGCGACCACCCTTTGCCGTAGCGGCAGATCGATCGTCACGGGCACGTTTGGCGGCAGCACGACGTCACCCTCCGGCGTCACAATCGGGAGGATGTAGCGCGAGTTGCCGGTTAGCCGCGTCCGTAGCGCGGCGCGGCTTACGCCTGCGCAGGTCTGGTAGGCTTCCGTGGACACCGCGCCGACGTCCACGGGCACCGCGGCGGCCCGGCTGGCTCCGCCGAGCGTCCGCGCCTGGGCGAGCAACTGCTTCATTTCCTCCCGGTCGTGCTGGGCGGCTGCCTTCTCCAGGCGCGCGAGCGAGGCCGCGTCGCCGCGCTCGCCTGCGAGCCGTGCCGCGACGATCGCGATATCCTTCGTCGGCAGGCTGCGATGCGGCCGGAGTAGGACCCGCTCTCCCTCCATGAGGCCGAGGGCTCCATCGGTGAGCGCAGCGGCGTCGAGCGCAGCCCACGCCATTCCGATGGCGATCGGATCGACGAACCGGTCGAATGCGGGATCGGGCGCGTAGGCCGAGGCACCGGGCATGCCCAGTCCCTGGAGGATGGAACGCGAATCACCATTGAAAGCCGAGGCGTCCGGCGTGCGGCTTCCGCCGGCGAGGAGGCTCGCCTCCGCCTTCGGGAGCTTGATGCGTGTGACGGGAGTCTGCGCAGACGCCGGTACGACGAGCACCGCGACCATGAACGCCGCCACGCAGCGGCTCGAAACACGACAGGACACGGGCATCTCGGCTCTCCTCGGAAGTTGGGGGGAAGCTCTTCTCTGCAAGAAAGGCGTACGCCCGGAGCAAAACCGGACGCGAAAAGTTCGCCCCCGGCACTTTCAGGCCCTGCATGGCTAACAGTGCGGCTGGCCCCAAGTTGGAGGTGGTGCTAGGTTTCCCCAATCCTATTTTGGGAATTCTTACGAAAGCCGGCGAGGGGTCAGCCGCCGCGGAGGAACGCTGGCTCGCGCTCCAGGAGAAGCTCGGGCAGGCGTCGGCGTGAGATACGGCGCCTGAACCACTGCCCGGTCTGGCCGCAGGACGGCGGAGAATCGCCCATCCGCTGCGGCCGGGGCCAGAAATCTTCGCCGGAGGGTATCTTGCTCGGGTGTCCGGGCCGATCGTCTGCCGGACACTTTCGCCCGCGGAGGGTTATCCGATGGACTCGATCAGCCGCCACGAACAGCTGCTCCGGGTGTTTCACCTCGTGGATCTGCTCTTCGGGGCCCGCCGCCCGCTGACGATCGAGGAGATCAAGCGCGCGTTGTGCGACCGGGGCGTGATCGACGAGATGTCCGACAAGAACATCCGGCGCGACGTCGACTTCCTGGCCAAGTTCGGCTACGCGGTGAAGCGGTCGAAGCAGCGGACGCCGCGGGGCACGACGTGCCAGGCGTGGTCGATCGAGCCGGGCCGGGGCAAGGGAGAGCTGTCGTCGCCGGCCGTGTCGCTCCCGGAGCTCTTGTCGCTCGTGGTGGCTCGTGAGTTTCTCGCGCCGCTGGCCGGCACGTTTTATTGGCGGGGCATCGGCCAATTGCTCGCCAAAGTGGAGGCGATCGCCACGCCGCAGCTGCTCGACTATGTCGACAAGCACAAGGAAGGGCTCGTCGTGCATCCGCAGCGCGGCACCGCGAAGTACGGGTCGCGGATGCTCACGGCCATCAACCGGGCGATCCTCGGCTCGCTCGAGCTCGCCATCCGCTACCAGGGCCTTGCCGACGATGCCCCGAAGCGGATCGTAATCGAGCCCGAAGCCCTCGTGGTGTATGACGGCAGCGTGTATATCGCCGGCTACCGGGTGCCGGGGCGCGGGGCATCGGCGTCGGGCGACGGCGGCATCCGGTTCTTCAAGCTCGACCGCATTGTCGATGCGAAGCCTGCGGTCCGCCGATTCACGCGCCGCGGCATACCGGTCGACGCGCTGCTTGCCGACAGCATCACGCTCTTTCGCTCGGGTGATCCACCGCGTCGCTATCGGCTGCGCATCGATGCGGCCCGGGCACGCTGGGCGAGGGAAAAACCGTTTCATCCCCGGCAGCAGGTCGCAGACGCCGGCGACGGCAGGATCATGGTGGAGATCGAGCGGGCCTGGGACGACGAGATGCTCCCGCAGCTCCTGGCCCTCGGGGAGCACGTCGAAGTGCTCGAGCCAGAGGACATGCGCGACCGGCTGCTCGAATCCGCCCGCCGGATCGCGGCCAAGTACATGTGCCAACATCTGCGGTCGTTCGAGGAGTCGTATGTCGAGTAATGATCCATGGCGGGAAGTGCAGACGAGGCGGGCGTTTACGGCGGAATCGATCACCGCGATTGTCGCGTCGTGTGCCGCCGGCCGGCTGGCGGCAGGCCAGACACCCGTTGAGACGGCCGGCGGCGTGCTCGCCGACTATGCCCACCGGCCCGACCCAGTCACGCGTGTGGAGGCAGTGTCCGACGGGGCGCTGATGGGCGGACGATATCGCACGGCGCGGCTGGTGAGCCAGGCGTGGCGTGGCGTCGAGTGGACGCACGAGCTGTCGATGTACGTGCCCGGCGGCATCACTGCCGACACCGCGACGATGCTGCTGTGGATCGACGGTGGCAGTGCCGGCAAGCTCCCCACGCCAGGCACCGGGCCAACCGACGCTGTGAAGACGCTCGCGCTCGTGGCGAACGCCGCGGGCCTGCCGGCGGCTGTGGTGCGGCAGGTGCCGTTTCAGCCGATGTTCGACGGGCTCAAGGAAGACGATCTCATCGCGCACACGTTCGTGGAGTTCGTCCGTACGGGCGACGCTTCGTGGCCCCTGCTCCTGCCGATGGTGAAGACGGCCGTTGAAGCGATGACGGCCGCCTGCGCGACCGCCCGCGATGCCTGGCAGATCGAGGTTGAGCAGTTCGTGCTCACCGGCGCCAGTAAGCGCGGCTGGACGACCTGGCTCACCGCGGCCGTCGACGAGCGTGTCGGAGGGGCGATGCCGATGGTCATCGACATGCTGTCGCTGAAGAGGCACGTCGAGCTGCAGCAGGCGAGCTTTGGCGGGATGTCGGAACAGCTTGTGCCCTACACCTCGCGTGGCGTCGAGGAGCTGTTTGCCACGCCGCGAGGCCGGGAACTGGTCGAGATCGTCGATCCCTATGCCTACCGTGATCAGCTCGTTCAGCCGAAGGTGATCGCGCTGGGCACGAACGACCCCTACTGGCCGCTCGAGTCGCTCGGGCTGTATCTCGACGGCCTGGAGGGACCGCGCTGGGTGTCGTATGCGCCGAATGCGGGCCACGGGCTGCCGGTGATGCGGGTGGGCGGGCTCGTGGCCGCGCTCGGCCGTCATGTGGCGGGGGAGCACACGCTCCCGACACTCGACTGGTCGTTTACCACGACGCCCTCTGGCGCGGCGTGCAGCCTCACGTCGGACACCCCGCCCGACGAGGTGCTGCTCTGGCAGGCCGGAGCCGAGTCGCGGGATTTTCGGAAGGCACGCTGGAGCTCCACGCGGCTGACTCCCTCGGACGGCCGCTGGCAAGCCGAGGTCTCCAGGCCGGCCCACGGCTTCAACGCCGCCTTAATCGAATGCCGGTATCCGCAGGAGCCGCTCCCGCTTCTGCTTACGACGAGCGTCCACGTCCAAGCCGCCGCGTAACGCCCTGCCATGGCCGGTCCACCACGCTTTCCCGATCTGTCACCAGTCGAGCTCGTCGGCAGGATCGAGCGAGCACCCAAGGCCGAGCTCCATGTCCACATCGAGGGCACGCTCGAGCCTGAATTGGCCTTCGCCATCGGCCGGCGGAACGACATCGCACTACCGTACGAGTCGCCCGGGGCGATGCGACAGGCATACGCTTTCAGCGACCTGCAGAGCTTCCTCGACATCTACTATGCGGCCGCCGCCGTCCTCCGCACCGAAGAAGACTTCTTCGAGATGGCCTGGGCCTACCTGCAGAAGGCCCAGGCCGACAACGTGGTGCGCGCGGAGATCTTTTTCGATCCCCAGACGCACACGGCCCGCGGGGTGGCGTTCGAGACGGTCGTGCAGGGGCTTGGCCGGGCCCTCGAGCGGGCACGGCGGGAGCTGGGCATCTCGGCCGCACTCATCATGTGCTTTCTGCGGCATCTCTCCGAGCGCGAGGCCTTCGAGACGCTCGAGCAGGCGGAGCCGTTTGGCGATGCGTTTCTCGGAGTAGGGCTTGATTCTGGTGAGCGCGGCAATCCGCCGGAGAAGTTTCGCGGCGTGTTCGCCCGCTGCCGGCGGCTCGGGCTCCACGTCGTGGCCCACGCGGGTGAGGAGGGACCGCCGGCGTCGATCATTGGGGCCCTCGACGCGCTCGGTGCCGAGCGGATCGACCACGGCGTGCGGTGCCTCGAGGATCCAGGTGTGGTGACGCGGCTCGTGCGAGAGCGCATCCCGCTCACCGTCTGTCCGTTGTCGAACGTGAAGTTGCGGGTGTTTGAGCGGCTTGCAGATCACAGTCTGCCCCGGCTGCTCGCCGCCGGTCTGCGGGCGTCGGTCCATTCCGATGATCCGGCCTATTTCAGCGGCTACGTGAATCACAATCTCGTCGAGTCGTGCACCGCGCTCCGGCTGACGACGTCCGACGCCTACACGCTGCTGCGCAACAGCCTCGAGTCGAGCTTTCTCGAGCCGAGCGAGATCGCGCGGCACGTCGAGCGGCTGAACGGGGTGTTTGGCACGTAAATCCCCGGAGGACAGGCTTCAGCCTGTCATGCAGAGGGCGAGATTCCTTCACGACGGTGATGTCGACAGGCTGAAGCCTGTCCTACAACAGTGCGGCGAGGGGCACTTCGACCCAGTCGGGCCGATGGGCGAGCTCGTAGGCCAGCTCGTACACCGCCTTGTCGAGCTTGTAGACGGCGAGGAGCGCGTCGGCCTTCGTGGCATCGGCAGGCCACCAGGCCTGCCCGCGGGCCACGGCGCGATAGGCGTCGAGAAACGTCGCTTCGAGCAGCTCGAGGTCGGCCGCACGGTACGGCGTCGAGCCGCTGCGGGCCGCATGTCGCAGCAAGTAGTCGAACGACCGGCACATGCCGGCGATGTCCTTGCAGACGCTCGTCCTGCGGCGCCGCTCCTCGAGCGAGCGGCCCGGCTCGCCCTCGAAGTCGATGACGAGCGGCTCGGGCCCGGGCTCACGGATGAGCACCTGGCCGAGATGGTAGTCGCCGTGGACGCGGATCAGCATGGCGTCGGACTCGATCGCGGCCCAGCGTCGGAGAGAGGCCACGATCTCGTCGCGTCGGCCGAGGACCACGCGCAGGTCGGCTGCGACGGACGTCGGCAGCGTTTCGAGGCGCGACGTGGCGCGCGCAAAGACGGCGGTCGCATGTTCGGCCATCCGGCTCGCCTCGGCCTGTGCATCAGCAGCGGTGGGGTGAATCGGCGCGAAGGCCGGCAGATCGGCCCGCCTACCGAGCGCCTGATGCATGTCCGCCGTCACGCGGCCGAGCGCAGCGACGACGTCGAGGATCGCACCGCGACGGGGTCCCGCGAGGCCGCCTGCGCTCACGAGCGGCCCGAGATGCTCCCAGGCACTCAGGCAGCCCGCGGCGAACTCATGCACGGTGGCCAAGACGATCGATCCGCCGGAGGTCGGGGCATAGTCGAGCCAGCCGAGCAACCGTGGTGTGCCCCTCCAAGCGGCGTCCCGGCTCAACACCTCGCCGATTTCCACCTCGGGCTGGATGCCGTCGCGGCAGCGACGAAAGAGTTTGACGGCGAGCTGCCTCTGCCCGCGCGTGACGAGGAGCGACGTGTTCGAGGCGTCGCCGCCCAGGGCCGCAACCGCCGTCGTGCCCGGGGTGAACGACAGCTCACCGGGCGAAGGGATGCAGTGGCCGCGAACGACGCCGTGGTCTGCGGTGAGCGTCGCTTCGGTGAACACCGTCTGCGCGAGCCAGGCGGCGAAGTCCGAGGAGAGGGCCGCGTCTGCGCTCCCGACCAGCGGCACGACGTAGCGGTCGCGACTGCCGCCGGCGGCACTGTCGACGAGGGCGAGCGTGACCGCCGTGCCAGGGAGCCCTGCGGAGTCGTACAGCGTCACGTCGGCCGTCGCATCCTGCTTGCCGGCGAACCAGCGAACGCTGGGCAGCCAGGCGGCGATCGTCGCGGCGGTCGTCATCAGGCGTCCGACACGACGGCGTCGCGCCCCTCCGGTGCGATCCGATAGACCTGCACAGGGTGGTCCGGGGTGCAGTCGATCATGATCGCGTCGAGCGTCCACACGGCATCAGCGCCGGTGAGGAGGTCGTGCACGGCGACGGTGGCTGCAGTGCCGAGGCCGAGCGCCTCAGCGTCAAGCGTGAGCCGCCCCGACCGTGACTCGGCCGGCTGCATGTTCACGACCACGAGCACGGTGTTCGCCGTCAGCGGGTCGTGCCGGCACCAGGCGAGCAGATGCTCGTCGTCGATCTCCTGGACGAGCGGCGGCCGCACGCGGGCGAGGGCCGGCTCCGAGCGGCGAATCTGGTTGAGCCGGCGGATGAACGGCGCGAGGCTCTCGGGGGCGTGGAGATTCCAGGCCTTGATCTCGTATTTTTCGGAGTCGAGGTACTCCTCGCTGCCGGCCTTGGTCGGCGCGTGCTCGAGCAGTTCCATGGCCGGCCCGTAGATGCCCCAGCTGCCCACGGAGAGCGCTGCGAGCGTGAGCCGGACCTCGAACATCGCCGGCCCGCCCTGCTGGAGCGTTACGTGGAGGATGTCGGGCGTGTTGGGCCAGAAGTTCGGCCGGAAGAAGTCGGCCACCGGAGGCGTCGTGACCTCGGTGAGATACGCAGCCGTCTCCTCCTTCTCAGTACGCCACGTGAAATAGGTGTACGACTGCGTGAAGCCGAGCTTGGCGAGCCGATACATCGTCTTCGGCCGGGTGAACGCCTCCGACAAAAACAGCACGTCGGGATGCGTGCGGTGGATGTCTGCGATCAGCCATTCCCAGAACGCGAACGGTTTCGTGTGTGGATTGTCGACGCGGAAGATGCGCACCCCCTTCTCCGCCCAGAACCGGAATACACCTCCGAGCGCCTCCCAGAGCTGCCGCCACTGCTCGCACTCGAATTCGAACGGCACGATGTCCTGGTATTTCTTGGGTGGGTTTTCGGCGTACGCGATCGTGCCGTCGGCGCGGTGCCGAAACCATTCGGGATGCTCGTGCACCCAGGGATGGTCGGGCGAGCACTGCACTGCGATGTCGAGGGCGAGTTCCATGCCGAGCGCTTCGGCCCGCTGCCGCAGTCGTTCGAAGTCGTCGAACGTGCCGAGCGCCGGATGGATCGCGGTGTGCCCGCCGTCGGGGCTGCCGATGCCCCAGGGGCTGCCCACGTCGTCGGGGCCGGCTTCGAGCGCGTTGTTGCGGCCCTTGCGAAACGATCGCCCGATCGGATGGATCGGCGTCAGATACAGCACGTCGAAGCCGAGGCCCTGGATGTAGTCGAGCCGGTCGGCGAGCGTGGCGAAGGTGCCGTGCTCACCCGGCGGTCCCCACGAGCGCGGAAACACCTCATACCAGGCGCTGAACCGAGCCTTCTCGCGATCGACCCAGATCGGCCGCGGCGGATCGAGCCGGGTCTCGTCGCGGCGATCGGCGTAGAGCGTCATCAGTTCGCGGAGCCGGGGGCTCGTGGCGGCGGCCTGCCAGTCAGGCGAGCGGAGTGCCAACGCCAGCGACTCGATCTCGCAGGCCACGGCCGGCGGGGCCAGGTGCGCTGCGGCCGACACGAGCTGCGCTCCACCTGCGAGTTCCACGCCGAGTGGGTCGCCGGCTGCCTCGCGGCGGCCGAGGTCGCGCAGCCACGTGGCGAACGTATCGATCCGCGCCGTGACGACATAGTGCCAGGCTCCGATCCGGTCGGCCACGAAGGCGGCCGTCCAGCGGTCGTTGCCCTGGCACTTCATCGGGACCGTGGCCCACTGCCCCGTTTCCCCGTGCCGCACGAGCAGGCGGCAGTCGAGTTCTTCGTGGCCGTCGCAGACGATGTCTGCCTCGACCGTGACGACGTCGCCCCGCACACGCTTCACGGCGAAGCGGCCGCCGTCGACCTCGGGCCGCACGCGATCGATCGCCACGCGCCGCCGCCAGGCAGCCGGAAACTCATGCTGTCGGTCTGTCACCTCGTCGCTCCATCGCTCGTCCACGTGCGCCGTCACCGGCGGGCAGTGTAGAAGGTTCTGATGGATTCGACAGGCCTGGAGGCCCGTCGCTACGTGAGCACGGCGAGTTCGGCGGTCAGGCCGGGCCCAAAGGCCATGGCCACGCAGGGCGTGTCGGCCCCGGTGGCGATCAGCCGTTCGAGGATGAAGAGGATCGTCGCGCTCGACATGTTGCCGTGCCACGCGAGCACGTGATGCGAGGCGTCGAGCGCGCCGTCGTCGAGCGTGAGGGCTTCCGCCACGCTCGCGAGCACGCGGGGCCCTCCCGGATGCACGGCCCACGACCGCACGTCTGCCGGCACGAGTCCGTGCACGGCCAGGCCACTTTCCACCAATGGCGCGATGTGCTCGGCGATCGCCGTCGGGACCTGGGCCGAGAGTGACATCTCGAACCCGTGGTCGCCGATCTGCCAGGCCATCTGTTCGCCAGAATCCGGCAGGATGCGCGATGCCTGGCCGATGATCCGCCAGTGGTCCGACTCGGCGCCGCGGGCATGCCCGGCCCCGACCCCGACGGCCGCCGCTGCCCCGTCGGCGAAGATGCTGTTGGCCACGATGTGGTCGGCACGAGGTCCGTATTGGAAGTGCAGGCTGCAGAGTTCGACGCAGATCACGAGCACCACGGCCCGGGGATCGGCTGTCGCGAAGGCATCGGCCACGCGCAGGGCGTTGAACGCCCCGTGGCAGCCCATGAAGCCCACGTGGGTGCGTTGCACGGTGGCGGGCAGCCCGAGGCCGGAAACGGCTTCGAGGTCCAGGCCCGGATTCGCGAATCCCGTGCACGAACAGGTCACGAGATGGGTCACCGCTGCGGGAGCGACGTCGGCAGCCTCGAGCGCCCGCCCCGCCGCACTGCAGCCGAGCGCTCCCGCCGCCTGCCGATACCGCTCCATCCGGGCTGCGGTGGTCGGGCCCGTGGCGTGGGCATCGGCTGCCGGCGAATAGAAGCTCTGGGCGAACGGCTCGCGCGCTGGCTCCTCGAGCAGGACCGACCCCCGGCTCTGGATCCGTGTCTGCCGGTAGATCGCGGCGAGCGTGCGCTCTCGGCCCGGCGCCGCATTGTTGAACGCGGCGGCGAGCGTGGCGGCATCGGTCTGCGCGATGCTGCGCTCCGGCGACGCGGTTCCGAGCCCGAGGATCGTGAAACTCATGCCAGCCTCCCGCCGCCGATCACCCAGGGCACCGCCCGGGCCGCGACGGCCGGCGCGAGACGAGCGGCCTGCACCGCGCTCGCGAACAGCCACGGCCGGCGCACTGCGGCGGCGACCCGGCGGCACCGGGCATGATGCGCGGCGAACACGCGGGCGTGCACGACCGGGAAGCGGGTCTGGAAATCGGCCCGGGACGCGCTGGCTGCGAATGTCTCGCCCAGCACACGGCCGCTCGCGAGGGCCCATCCCATCCCCTCTCCCGTGAAGGGCTCGACGTAGGCCGCGGCATCCCCGATCCGGATGATCTGCCCACTGTCTCCCGCCGTCAGCGGAGTCGTGTGTGTGAGGGCCGGCGTGGCCCGGAAGGCCGCGGCTGCGAGGGCGTCTGAAGGCACACTCGCCCGCGCCATCCCGCCGACGTCGCTCACGAGCGCGTCGATCAGGGCTGCCGGCGAGCCGGCTGCGGACACGGCGCCGGGTTCGACCGCTGCGGCCAGGTCGAGCCGTCCATCCTCCAGTCGCACGATGCCGGCGTAGCCCGACCGACCGACTGCCATCACGAGTTCCCCCTCGGGCAGCGAACCGACGGCGGCCGGCAGCGTGGCCCCGAGGCCGATGAGGCTCCCGCTGGCGACGCGACGCGGTCGTCCAGCGGCGGTGCGGGCTTGCCCCTCGCCGGAGCTGCGGATGCGGATCGCATCGGCCAGGCCCGCCGCAATCACGACGAAGCCAGCCCGGAGCCGTGCGGCGGCGGCCGTTGCCTGGCGGACGGTCGCCACCGTGCCCGAGCGGCAGTCCACGATTTCCGTGACGGTCGTCGCGGGCATCCATGCCACCCCGGCGCGAATGGCCGCCTGCACGAGCGAGGAATCGAGGGCTTCTCGCGATACGGTCGAACCGCCCGACGTGTCGATCCGGGCTTCCCGGCCTCGGGAGGCAATCCACACCGCATGCAACGGCACGGCGGGCGGCAGGCACTCGGCAGGCAGGGCGAGCGCGGCGAGTTCACCGACCGCCGCCGGCGACAGACAACAGCCGCACACCTTGGGCCGGGGAAATCGACCGCGATCCACGAGCAGCACGCGCAGCCCGAGCCGCACGATCCGCAGCGCCGCAGCTGCGCCGGCAGGCCCGGCTCCGATGACGAGCACGTCCCACTCGGTCTCTCCAGCCTCGGCGAGGGCCACGGTGGCAGCGATCATGCGCGAGCTCCCGTGACGGCAGTCGTCCATTCGATCACGACCCGCTCCGGCCAGGCACGCCGAATGCGCGCCTCGCCGAGCCCGGCATCCGTGGCAAGCAACCGATATTCAGCGCGGGTGCGGGCCGCCCGCACCGACAACGGTCCATCGACGCGTGCCACGCGCGACGCGGTCAGCACGTGGGTGGCCAGATAGGCGAGCGCCAGACCGCGTCGGCTTCGGACCAGGTCGGAAACCACGCCCCCCACTGCGGCGGATGTCGCCATGGCCCGGAGCACGGCGGCCGCAGGCCCGTCGTCGAGATGGTGGAAGAACAGCGAGCTGACGGCGATGTCGCAGCGATGCACCGGTGCGGCGAGCACGTCGCACACGGTGAACCATGCGCTCGAGACGCCGCTTCGGGCTGCCTGCTCAGTCGCCCGCTCGACGGCCCGCGGGCTCATGTCGATCCCGGTCACGCGGTAGCGCGGGCCCAGCCGACGGGCGAGGTCGATGGTGACATCTCCACCGCCGCAGGCCACGTCTACGACGTCGATCGGCTTCCGTCCGACAGGGGGTTTGGGGACGAGTCGGTGGATGGCGGCCGCCAGTTGCGCGGCGGTTCGCGAGATCGCATTGATCCGAGCGAGAGCCGTGAGGGCTTCGAGATGCTCACCGGCGTCGAGCGCCGGATCGTCCATCAGCTCGGGGCTGCGTGAGCACGCGATCAACCACGGACGTGACACGATAAGCCTCCGCCACGGTCACGATGCGCGACTGCAGCGTCGTCACTATACCTGTTCGGCGCATCGCGAGGCTCATGGCCCGGGCGGGCACGGCGGCGTTTGCCCGCCACCTTCGACGATTCCAGAGGCCCCCACGACCATGCCGTCGGGGCAGCCCTGCGGACACGGCGACGTCTGGCCGGCAACGATCACGCCCGCGGGCGCCGGGCCGGGAGTTCCCACGGGCGGCACGCCGACGACAGGCGCACCAGCCAGGGGAGCGGCATACGACACGGGCTGCGCGACACCCGGCGGTTGCGGATACACAGGCGGCGCATAGGGCGGCGCGTAGGCGTAATTATTGCCGTGGTTGTGCGCACAGCCGGCGAGCGCGGCGAGCGTGCAGACCATCGGGAACACTGCCGTGAGCGGCTTCATATCGGACGCCTCCTGGGCCTGATCGGGGGCGGGAGGGTAGACCGGCGGAGGAATGCGGGGCAATCGCAAACGAGGCGGGAAAGTGCGAAGCGTCGCCCTCGCGGCTCACGCCTCGGGCTTCCTGGGGCAGCCCTGCTCGAAGAGGGCGATGCTCGCCGTGAACCCATGGAGGCAGTTCCGCCGGCCGATCGGGCCGAACTCCCCCTGGGCGAAGAATCCGGCCGCCGGGATGGGCCCGAGGCTCTCCTGGAGGCACGCCGCGTCGTGGTGCGGCGTGTCGAACAGCCGCGAACCCCGGCCGTTGCACGTAAACACGAGCGCTCCGGCGGGAGCAGCCGACCGCTCGACCCGCCGCTCGGCGAGGAGCACCACGAGGTCGTCGTGGGCCGATCCGGCGTCGCGCACGTGGAACTGCACGGTCTGCCCCACGCGCACGGCGTCCCCGATCGCAAGCACCCCCATCTCGGGGTCGGCACCGACGACGTTGCGCACGAGAAACGTGCCCCGCTGACGGTGGTCCTGATATTCGCTCGCGGCGCGGCCGACGTGGAGCGACGTCTTGACGAGCTGCTGCGTCTCGGGATCGAGGCCTGCATAGATCTCGCGAAGACGCTCGAGGGCCGGGCGGCCTCCCAGCTCGACGATCAGGTTTTCCTCCGCCTTCGTGATCACGAGCGGCTCGCCGATCGGCCGGCATCCCTGCGAGACGACGGGGCGGATCGCCGCGCCGCCGATCACGACGCCGACGGCGCCCGAGTCGTACGACGAAGGCCCCACGACAAGCGCGTTGCTGCCCGGCCGCCTGCCGCCGCTGGCGTAGCCGCCGATCACCGGCACGCCCGGGTGGTCTTCGTCCATGCGACGCATGAGCCGCTCGACGTCGAATGAGAAGGGATCGGCCAGCAGGAGGAGCGTCGCATCGGCAGGCCACTCGCCGTCGAGCTCTTCAGGCCAGCCGAGGAACACCCCCCCGTCGACCGACTGCGCGTATTCGAGCGAGAGTGGCACGATCGTCGCCCCAGGCAGCCGCGCCATCCAGACCACCACCGCGGGCCCCGACTCGTATTCACGCCCGCCGGCCAGCACCGCCTCGGCCGTCGCCGCGAGGACGTGCGGCACGCCGAGCACGTCGGCTAGCCCCTCGAGGGCGGCCCGCACGGGCGTGTCGTGCCCCCCGGAGACGAACACAATCGCCAGGTCCGCGGTGCCGCTCCCGAGCGCCGCGCGAGCCTCGGCGGCGGCTGCCTGGATCGCCGCGGTGATGTCGGCGTCGGTCGAGATCCCCACGGCACAGCGGACGAGAGTGTCGTTCATGGTCGATCCGTCGTGCATGGCCATTGCCGGGGAGTATCGGCGTCAGACCACGATTTCCGTGAACGACTCGACCGGCTCGTGCGCGAACAGCCCGCCCGGCTCCCGATTCCCGGGCCGAATTGCCAGCGCCGTCGCCATGCCGGCGGTGCGGGCGGCATCGAGCTCCGCGCCGACGTCACTCACGAACAGGATCTGCCGCGGTTCCATCCCCATGTCGGCGGCAATCTTTGCGTAGCTTGACGCCTCCCGCTTCGGGCCGGTCGTCGTGTCGTAGTGGCCACGGAGGGTGGGCAACAGATTCCCGGCAGCGGTGTGGCCAAAGAACAGTCGCTGGGCCTCGATCGACCCCGACGAATAGATCCGCACGTCGAGGCCGGACGCCGCCCACTGCTCGAGTGCCGGCGGGACGTCGGGAAACACGTGGGCCACGAGTTCGCCCGACTCGAAGCCGCTCCGCCAGATGAGCCCTTGGAGAGCCTTGAGCGGCGTGCTCTTCACGTCGCGGTTCATGAGGTCGATGGCCGCGAGCGCCAGCCGCTCCGGCGCGGCGGCTGGATCGACGCCCGTTTCTGCGGCGAGGCTGTGAGCGAGGCCGCGGACGAGCGGATCGTCGCGCTGAGCGACCAGAAACTCTCCCACCTGCCGCTTGGCAAACTCGAACAGCACGTCGTACACGAACGAGATCGACGACGTCGTACCCTCGACGTCGAGGAGGATGCCGGGGCCGTCGAACACGATCACGTGGTGATCCTTCCGGCGGGCGGAATCCAGGCCGGCCCGAAGCACAGCGGCTCGAAGCCCGCGTGCACGCCGTCGTCGAGATAATGCGGAGTCCAGCCGGTCATGTCCTGGAACAAGCGAATGGCACGGATCCGGCGGTCGGTGCAGAGATCGAACCAGTGGCGGGTGCCCAGCGGCACGCTGATCATGTCGCCCGCCCAGACCTCGATCGCGAACACCGGCCGCGAGACGGGATTGATGTGAAACACACCCCTGCCTTGCAGGATAAAACGCACCTCGTCTTCGGTGTGCGTGTGCTCCTTGTTGAACTTGGCGAGCATGGCGTCGAGGTTCGCCGTGTCGGGATAGATGTCGACGACGTCGGCCGTGACGAACCCGCCCCGTCGCTTCAGCTCCTCGATCTCGGGGGCGTAGGCGGCGAGGATCATCTCGGCCGGAGCGGCGGGATCGACCCGGTCGGCCAGCGGCCAGACGTCGTAGGCGATCCCGTGCGACGCCAGGAACGACGTGATCTCGGCCGGATCTGTGATCCGGCGGCTCTCAGCGGGCACGGTGACGACGGCCATGAACAGACTCCTTCGCGTGTGGGTCAGTGGGCGTAGGCGGCGGCGAGCATCCGGCTGCGGGCCACGACCTCGAACAAAAACTCATGGATCTCGATGTGCCGCCGGGCCTCGGCCAGATCGCGGCCCCAGGTGTAGAGGCCGTGCCCGGAAAGCAGCAAGCCATGCAGTGGCGGACGGCGCGGATCGCTCCAGTCGGCCTGGGCAAACCGCTCGCGGATCCGGCCCGAGAGTTCCACCATGTCTTGGCTGTTGGCGAAGATCGGCACCTCTTCACAGGTGTCGTGCGTGCCGATGCCTTCGAGGCCCTTGAGCATCTCGAAGCCCTCGATCCGAAGGCTGCCCCGCGCGAGGTCGGCCCGCGAAAGGATCGTGCTCCACACGGAATGCGTGTGAAGAATGGCGCCCACTGGCAGCCCGCCGAGGCCCGGCACGAGATCGGCGATCAGGCAGTGCAGCAATGTCTCGGCCGACGACTTGCGGCCGGCGCCGCCGTCGAGCAGCCGGCCGGCGGCATCAACCCGCACGAAGTCGTCACGGCCGAGGGCCGATTTGTCCTTCCCGCTGGCGGTGATCAACAGCTCGAGCGGATCTTGCGCGAGCACGACGCTGTAGTTGCTGCTCGTGCCGAGCGACCACGATCGGCCGTGAAATTCCCGGCCGATCGCCCGGAGGGCGTCGATGGAGTCGGCAGTCGGGGGGGCGGCGGTGGCCATGGCAGGCGTTGTACGAAATGCCGTCGGCACTGCCAACCGACCGGTAGCGACAGGCCTCAGCCTGTCGGATGCATGACAGGCTGAAGCCTGTCCTACAAATAGGGAGAAAAGAGCCTGGCAATGCCGTCGCGGAGCCGGATGGGCAGGCTGCGGTCATCGACCTCGGCGAGGGTCTTCGGCCGTGAGCGGGCGATCACGTCGGCGATGTGGCGGTCGATCTGGCCGGCAACCGTGCGGTCGTAGGTTTCGACGTTGAACTCAAAGTTGAGCCGCATGCTGCGGTCGTCCCAGTTGCCGCTGCCGAACATCGCCCACGCGCCGTCGACGGCCATCAGCTTCGTGTGGTCGAAGGGAGGCGGCGACATCCACACCTTGCAGCCGCGGCCGAGCACCTGCCAGAGCATCGCGGTGGAGGCCCAGCTCACGAGCGCGAGGTTGTTCTGATCGGGCAGCACGATGTCGACCTCGACACCGCGCATCGCGGCCACGTCGAGGGCCTGGCAGACGGCGTCGTCGGGGAGGAAGTAGGGCGTCATGATCCGCACCGTCTTCTGGGCGGCGGCCAGCGCTCCCACGAGCACGAGCTTGATCCGGCCGATGTCCGGGTCATCCGGCCCGAAGCGGATGCCACGGGCGAGCGTCGTGCCCGCCACGTGCTGATCCGGGGCCCAGGGCCCGTCGATGCCTGCGGTGGTCGGATCGCCCACGAGCGACTCGCCCGACGCAAACGCCCAGTCTTCCACGAAGACTTCGAGCAACTGCGTGACCACGGGCCCGCGCAGCTCGAAGTGCATGTCGCGCACGGGGTGGGCGGGTTCGTGGGCGAGCCAGCAGCCGTCGCGGATGTTGAGGCCGCCCGTAAAGCCGATCGTGCCGTCGACCACGAGGATCTTGCGGTGATTCCGCAGGTTGGCGTAGGGAAAGTAGAAGGGCGCCGTCGTGGGCAGAAATCGCTCCGCGCGCACGCCCCGGGCGGCGAGCACACCGGTGATCGGCGGATACGTGTAGCGCGAGCCGATGCCGTCGACGAGCACCCGCACCGCGACGCCGCGGTTCACGGCCCGCGCGAGGGCCTCGGCGAAGATCCTGCCAGTGGGATCGTTGTCGAAGATGTACGACGACAGGCCGATGCTCCGGGTGGCGCCATCGATCGCGGCCAGCATCCGCGGATAGGCCTCGTCGCCCCCGGCGAGCGCGGTGATCGTGTTGCCGTCGACGAGCGGCCGATTCGTCACCTCACCGACGAGCGTGGCCAGCGACCGCAGCGGGGCCCCCGGCGGGCCGATCGCGGCGGTGAGCCGCTCGGGGCCGGGCACCGACGCCCGGAGCTCGTGGATCACGGTCAGCGCCCCGGCCCGCAGCTGGGTCGCCCGCGAGCGGATTCGATTGACCCCCAGCACGGCGTAGGCGATCGCTCCGAACACGGGCGACAGCCAGATCAGTCCCACCCAGCCGATCGTGGAGCGCGTGTCGCGCTTGACGAGAATCGCATGGGCGCTCGCCAGCACGTTGATCGCCAGAATCGACACGGCGAGCACGTGCGGCCAGACGATCAGCCACCACCGCCACGCCGTCGTCAGGAACTGTTCCATGGTTTCCAAGGGTACCAGACGGTGCCCCGCCATCGCCCGCGCTGTGCGGTCATGATGCCTGTGACACGGGCCGCCAGCAGGGCGGGAGCAGAAGCTCCGGTTTGTCTGGCAGGCACGGGGCGTCGAGTGGATGGGGAATCATGAGCATCGGCCCGCCCGGCCTCACGCG
>CAMAVC010000039.1 GCA_945861585.1 Planctomicrobium piriforme | reverse complement strand
TGGCCGAGGCGTGCGCCGCCCTCGGCACATGCGACCTCCGCGGGCCGGGCAGCCTGCGCTACGACGGCCCCGCATCCCTCGTTGCCAGCGGCATGCTCTTCTCCCGTCTGCCGCCGGCCGAGGTCGATCGGTAGACTCCCGCCCTCGGCCGCCAGTGATCGGTGTGCGAACAGGCCTGACGCCACGGGACGACCGGCCGTGGTTCGCTACCCCGCCCGTAGAGCGTCGATCACGCCCGTGCTGTCGCCGAACGACTCGATCGTGCAGCCCGTACCCTCGAGCAGCGTGAGCCAGACATTGCAGAGCGGCGTGTGCTTCGGCTGCACGATGTGCCGGCCAAGTGTGATCCCGGCGCCACGTCCGGCGATGAGCGTGGGGCAGTTGTCGAGGTAGTGGATCGAGCGGATGTTGCTGCCGAAAACCACGGTCGTGTGATCGAACAGGCTCGATCCATCGGGCTCTTTCGTCGCCTTGAGCTTGTCGATAAGCGTGGCCAGCATCTCGCTCTGTGCGAGATCGCGCTTCTGCGCCGCCGCCATCCGCTCGCCGGGATGGTAATGGCTCATGTCGTGGGCGGCCACGCCGATCCCGAGGCTCGTGAGCAGGTGCTGAATCGGCTGGCGGAACGTCATCACCCGCGTGCTGTCGGTCTGGAGGGCTGCCACGATCAGGTCGTACATGAGCAAGACCTCGTCACGGCCCACGAGGCCTTCACCCGGCTGCGGCAGTGGCGACTTCGGCTTCGGCTGGCCCAGCCACCGCTCTTCCTTTCCCAAGCGTGTCTCGATGTCGCGAATTCCCTGGAAATACTCGTCGAGCTTGTCGGCGTCGGCGGCGTTGAGCCCGCGATCGACGCTCTTGGCGTCTTCGAGCACCGCGTCGAGCACGCTCCGCTTCTTGGCGAGCAGTTGCTGCCGCTGGGCGAGCGGCACGTCGTCGGCAGAGAAGAGCCTGTGGAAGGCGATCACCGGGCTATTGAAGCCGGCGATCGGCTTGCCGCGGCGGTCCCAGGCAAGCGACAACCCCGGGCCGTGGCCGGGGCCGTCGAGGCCGGGTTCGCTGGCGTTGAGCTGGACCGAGGTAAACCGCGTGTCGGCGCCCAGGTGGGCCGCCGCGACCTGGTCCATCGAGAGCGACTTGGCGGGGCCGGCACCAGTCAGCCAGAAGGTGCTGCCGCCATGCGGGTCGTTGGCAAACTCGTGCAGGCAGCCCTGCACGAGCGTGAAGTCGCTCTTGTGCCGGGCAAGCGGGGCGAGGCCTTCCGGGAGCGTGTAAGCCGAGCCCACGTCGTCGATCTTCGGCAGCCATGTCTCCGAGGTCACGCCAAAGCCCGTGCCCAGGCAGACCATCCGCTTCGGCAACGCCGGCTCTGCAGCTCGGGCAAACCGCCGAAAGCTGAGCGATTCGAGCGTCGGCAGGGCCACGAGTGCGGTGGCCGACCGTAGGAATCGGCGTCGCGACGAGTCTGAAAGCATGGAGTCTCTCCGGGCTTTGGTCAGCAGGTCACTTCATGCGAAAGGCGTCGCTCTGCACGACAGCGTGGACGAACTGGCGAACGGCATAGCCCTGGCCTGCAGCCTTGGCCACGATTGCGGCGACGAGGCCGTCATCCGTAAACCCGACCGGCCTGCCGAGGGCATACGACACGAGAGCCTCGGTGAAGCCGGTGGCAAAGTCGGCCTGCCGCGTGGCCACGAGATCCCGCAGTTCGAAATAATCCTTGAACGCCGGGCCACCGTACAACGCACCTGATGGATCGATCTCCCACTCCTTCGTGCCCACTCCGGGCTTCGTGTACGAATCCCTGGTCCGCCACTGGCCGACGGCATCGAAGTTTTCGAGGCCGAAGCCGATCGGATCGATTTTCCTGTGGCAGGAGGCGCACTGAGGCTCTTCCTGGTGGGCCCGCACTCGTTCGCGGGTGGTGAGGAGTTGGCCTTCGAGCCGCGTGAGCTGCGGCACGTTCGGCGGGGCCGGTGGCGGGGCATCATCGAGGAGCTTCCGCAGCACCCACGCGCCCCGCTCGACCGGGCTCGTGTGTTCGCCGTTGCTGCCCATCGCGTTGATCGCGGCCATGCCGAGCAGGCCGCCGCGGGGCGAACCCTCCGGAAGCTTCACCATCCGGTAGTCGTCGCCATGCACCCCCTCGAGGCCGTAGTAGCTCGCCAGCACCGCGTTCACGACCACGAAGTCGCTCTTCAGGAGGTTGCCGAGGCCGAGGTTTTCCCGGAGCAGAAACGCGAACGTCTCGAAGATCTCCTGCCGCGAGGCGGCCTTCACCTGCCTGTCGTAACGGGGAAAGAGGCTGTCCTTGAACTGAAAAAAGTCGAGCCGGGAGACGCCGAGCCACTGGTGCGTGAACGCCGTGACGAACCGCCGCGACTTTGGATCCGCGATCATGCGATCGACCTCGGCCGCGAGCACCGCGGGCTCGTGGAGGTCGCCCGACTGGGCGAGGGCGAGGAGCGCGTCATCGGGCGGCCCGCTCCACAGGAAATACGAGAGCCGCGACGCGAGTTCCAGGCCGTCGAGCCGGCGTCTTTGCTGGGCCTGGGTCGGCTCCGCGAGATACAGGAAGTGGGGCGACGACAGCACGACAGCCAGCGGCGCGGTGACAGCCTCGCGGAACGACCGGCCGGCGGTGCGCTCCCCCTCGTACATCGAGACAAGCCTATCGAGAAACCCCGCCTCGGGTGCGCGGCCGCGAAACGCATGCAGGCAGAACCCTGCCAGTGTGCCCCGGATGTCCTGCTCGGCCGAGGCCTTCGTCGCGCCCGGCTGCTCGACGGGCGGCACGGTGAGGAGCGCGGCGAGGGCCGCGGGAGCCTGCTGCGCTGCGGGGAGCGGCCCCTCGATTTCCACCCAGTCGATCCAGATATTGAGCGGCGGGCCGACGCCATTTTTGTTGAAGACATCGAAAAACACGCGGTGCCCCTGCGCATCGCTGTCGTAGGAGCCTTTCTCCCGGAAGACAAAGAGCTGCCCACCCTCGGCGTGAACCGGAATTTCGAGCGTCTGCGGCTCCTGCATCGTGCCCGTGATCTCACGGCATCCCGCCGAACCGGCGCCCACCTCCGGCCCCCACGGGCCATATTCCAAAAAGCGCCGTTCAGGTGGCGACTCAGCGGTGGCCGCGGCCCGTAGCCGAAGCGTGTATTCGCCCGGTGGCCAGTCTTGCGGCATCCGAAACTGCAGGTGGATGTTGACCTTTGCATCGCTGACCGCGAGGAACGCGCCCATCTCGACGGCCGGGTGCGACGCGTAGAGCGTGTGATACGGCACACGTAACGTAAAGTCGCGGTGGCCCATCTCGAAGGCGTTCACCGCATCGGCGAACCGGAAGGTTTGTGGCGACGGCGCACCTTGCAGGGTGTGCCATCCCTGCAGGATGGGCTCGAAACCGGAAGGCTTCGCGGTTTTGCGAATCTCGGCGACGGCCGCCTGGTTTTCCGGTTTGCGGGCTGCCTCCTCGACGGCATTCTTCCAGAGTACGTACCGGCGGCGCTCGTCGATTCGCTCGGCCAGCCGGCTCCGCACGCCGGGCGTCGAGACCTCGGCCTCCATGCGATGCGTGCGCGACGGATGTGGCGAACCGTACTGTCGCCAGGCGTCCTCGATCGCCGTCGTGGCGATCTCGTGATACTGCTCGATCTGATCGGCCGAGACGTAAAGCTGGGCGCCGATCGTGTCGAATGTCCCGGCACCGTCATCGGCGGGGAGCCCGCTTGCCGTGGCGGTCACTCCGAGCAGTTCCTGGAGCGTGTGCACGTATTCCCGACGGTTGAGCCTTCGCATGGTGATGGCGCCGCCCGTATCAGCCAAAACCTTGCGGGCCACAACGAGCGCCTGGGCGAGATCGTCGAGCAGCTCGGTCTTGGCGGAGGGATCGAGCTGCGGCTCGTCTTGCGGGGGCATCTCTCCCGAGTTCAAGACGCCGAGCACCTTCTGCCAGCGATCGGCTGTGTCGGCCGTGTCGAGCGTTGCAGGGAGCGTGTCGATGCGGAAGCCGCCGTTGGCGTCATCGGCGTTGTGGCACGATGCGCAATGCTTGTGCAGGAGCGGCAGCGTGGAGGCTGTCACGGCTGGCCTGACGGGCAATGCTCCCGAAAACGCCTGGCGGACGGGCAGCGCAGCGGCGAACACAACCGCGGCGATTGCGAAACTGCCTTGAACCGGCTTGCCGATCTTGGAACGCTGCACGGCCATCCCGACGGTACGTGAGGTACATGTATCATAGCTCGCCGTGCCTTGGTAAAGTAGCGGGCCGTTTGCGCACCAGCACGCGCCTTGTCGAAAGTCTGTTGTGAAGCAGTCCCCGCCGCCGAAGCCAAAAAAACCGAACATTCGGCAGGTGGCCGAGGCGTCGGGCGTTTCGTTGATGACGGCGTCGCGGGCGTTGAGTGGCCGCGGCAGCGTGGCGGAAGAGACGAAACAGCGGGTGCTCGCCGCTGCCAGGGAGTTGAAATACCGTCCCAATCGTCTCGTCCGCGCCGTGATGGGCGGCCGCAGCGGCATGGTCGGCGTGATGGTACCGCTGGGCTCGTGGTTTTTAGCGCAGGTGGTTCGCGGAATTCACGACGAACTCGCCGCCCACAAGTATCTCCCCGTCGTTCACTTCCATGGCGATGGTCCGGGCGCGAATCGAGACGACAAGGAGCTCGAGTATCTCCACCGGCTCATCGAGCAGCGCGTCGATGGCATCATCTTCGTGCCATCCGACGGGTCGGTGTCGCAGATGTATCTCCGCGAGGTTTGGGAACGCGGTCTGCCGTTGGTGGCTGTCGACCGTCGACTCCCCCGCACCAACGCCGACTTCAGCGGCACCGATGACGAGGCTGGCGGACGGGTCGTGGCGGAATATCTGCTGTCGCTAGGGCATCGGCGACTCGCTCACATCAGTGGCGAACAGTGGGTCTCGACCTATGCCGAACGGCGGCGTGGGTTTGAAGGCGTGGTGGGTGACCGCGACGATGTCGCCTATCAGTTTGCAGACTGCAAGCGAAGCGATTGCAGCCTCGCCGCGTCTGAGATGCTGGCATCGCACGACCGGCCGACGGCGATTTTCACGGCGTCCGATCGCATGGCAGCGCACGTGTATCGGGCGGCAAAAAGGTTGAAACTTCGGGTCGGTCGCGACGTCTCGGTCGTGGGTTTTGGCGACTTGACCGATTTCCACGGGCTGAGGCCGAAGTTGACGACGGTGAACCAAGATCCCGGCAGGATCGGGGCTGAGGCAGCCCGCCTTCTCCTCGACCGGCTGGAAGGCCGGCACCGTGCGGCGAAACCCCGGGAATCGCGAGTGACACCACGGTTGTGCATCCGGAAATCGGTGGGGCCCTCGGCGTAGGGCTTTTTTGGGGCGGGGTCGTTCGCCCGCGGGGAGATTGTGCACCAGGACCGATGTCCCGCTTTTCTTGACTCGTCGACTCAAGGTGGTACATTTACCATTTCCTGGGTGGCTTCGGTGGGAACTCAATCGCGAAAAATTTGAGTCATTTGCTGTGGAGGAGTGGGGCATGCGCCGGGCTGAAGTATCGCGGCTGATCGTCGGGATTGTTGTTGGGTTCGCGGCGTTGATGGCCTTGCCCGCGCGTGGGCAGGTCACATGGGACGCCGACCCAGCCATCGCCAGCCCTCAAGACGGCCCGGGCACGTGGAGCACGTCTGGCACGAACTGGTGGAACGGCGCAGCGAACGTCGCGTGGCCGAATCTGACGACCAGTGCCGCGCTCTTCGGCGCAGGCAGCGGCTCCGCCGGCACCGTCACGGTGAGCGGTTCCGTCACGACCAACGCCATCACGTTCAATTCGGCGGGGTCGGGCAGCTACACGCTCACGGGTGGCACGATCGGGCTTGCCGGCACGACGCCCACCATCACCGCCAATTCGAGTGGCTCGATCGGCTCGATCCTCGCAGGAAGCGCCGGGCTGACGAAAGCGGGTGCCGGCACGCTTTTCCTCTCCGGCGCAAACACCTACTCCGGCACGACGACGGTTAGCGCCGGAACATTACGGCTGGGGAGTGCATCAGCGTTGCCTTCGGCGGCATCCCTCGCAGTCACCAGCACGGGCACTTTGGACATGAATGGATTCAACGCCACCGTGGCCTCGTTGGCGGCCGGCGCTGCGACCGCGAAGATCACGAACTCGGTAGTCGGCACAGGCACGCTCACGGTCAGCGGTTTCAACACGTCCTTGAGCACGCTGATCGAGGACGGTGGGCTGGGGCAAAAGGTCGCCGTGGTCGTGGGGGGTGGGCAGTCTCTTCCGAGCTTTGCGAATGCGAACAACACGTTTTCCGGAGGGCTCACGATCTCGAGCGTGTCGGTCACGACTCGGCTTTGGAACGGCGCCATCACGACGACCCTCAACGGAGACGGGAGCATTCAGCGCAGCAATCTGGGGACGGGCACCGTGACGATCGGCACGACGACGGGCGGCGCCCAGTTCGCCCTGACTGCCGCCAACACGAACGTCTACAACCCCTTCGTGTTCAACGCCGCCACCTATGCCGACGGGGGATTTGCGGCGTTCCGGGCTGACACGACCGGAAACGTCCTGCACGGCCAGTTGACTGCCAATCTCTCGCCCGCGAACTTCGCGACGGGCGGAACTGGTGCAGTGACGGCACGTGGGCAGATCACCGGATCCAACGGCCTGCGGCTGAAAACCAGCAACATCACCGTCACCCTCTCGAACACCTCGGCCAGTGCGAACAACTACCAGGGCACGACGACGGTCGAGGCATTGACGACTCTGTCGCTCGCAGCGACCGACCAGATACCCAACGGCGCGAGCACCGGTAACGTGGCGCTCGACGGTACGCTCCGCTTCAATGGTTTCAGCGACACGATCAACGGCCTGAGTGGCACCGGCACCGTCGACGGCGTGAGCGGCACCTCGACCATCTCGATCGGCGATAACAACGCCACGGGCACGTTCTCGGGAGCGATTCGCAACAGCGGCGTCAACGCCGTGCTGGGGCTCACCAAGCTCGGCAGCGGCACCCTCACCCTCTCCGGAAGCAACTCCTACGCCGGCCCGACCCGCGTGAACGCCGGAACGCTGCTGTTTGACAACGTGAACACCCTCTACGGCGGCACCACGTCAAGTTGGACAGCCACGAATCTGACCACCGGCTCCGGGGCTGTCGCCCTGTTCACGACCGGTTCCGTCGGGCCGCAGTTCACGGCAGCGAATCTGACCACGATCCTCGGCATGGCGAGCACCGGTTCCACCGGCTTTCTCAACGGCTCGATGATCGGCATCAACAGCGGCAGCGGCACGTCGTTGACGTATGCCTCCGCCATCGCCAATCCCAACGGCGGGGCGAATGCGCTCGGCCTCCTCAAAATCGGTTCGGGCGCACTCGTACTGTCCGGTTCCAACTCCTACTCGGGGGCCACCACGATCAGCGCCGGAACGTTCCGCGTGGGGAGCGCATCGGCCTTGCCGGCGGCGACGGCCCTCACGGTCAACAGCACGGGCGTCTTGGACCTGAACGGATTCAATGCCACCGTGGCCTCGCTGGCCGCTGGCGCTGCGACCGCGAAGATCACGAACTCGGTGGTCGGCACCGGTACGCTCACGATCAATGCATTCAGCACGTCGTTGAGCACGCTGATCGAGGACGGCGGGGCGGGGCAAAAGGTCGCCGTACTCATGGGTGGTGGACAGTTCACGCCCAACTTGGCGAATACGAACAACACGTTTTCCGGAGGGCTCACGATCTCGAGTTCTGCGTCGCTGACTCGGCTCTGGAACTCCACCATCACCACGAGCCTCAATGGAGACGGGAGCATTCAGAGCAGCAATCTGGGAACGGGCACCGTGACGATCGGCACGACGACGGGCAACGCCCAGTTCGGGCTGACTGCCGCGAACACGAACGTCTACAACCCTTTCGTGTTCAATGCCGCAGGTTACGCCGACGGGGGATTTGCAGCGTTGAGGGCGGAGACGACCGGGAACGTGCTGCACGGCCAATTGACCGCCAATCTGTCCCCCGTCAGCTTTTCTTCCGGCGCAACGGGTTCGGTGACGGCCCGGGGGCAGATCACCGGCCCCAACGGCCTGCGGCTGAGAACCAGCAACATCACCGTCACGCTCTCGAACACCTCGGCCAGTGCCAACAACTACCAGGGCACCACGACGGTCGAGGCGTCCACGGTTCTGTCGCTTGCGGCGAGCGACCAACTCCCCAACGGCGGCAGTGCCGGCAACGTGGCGGTCGCCGGCACGCTCCGCTTCAACGGCTTCAGTGACACGATCAACGGCCTGAGCGGCACCGGCACCGTCGACGGCGTGAGCGGCACTTCGACGATCTCGATTGGCGATAACAACGCGACGAGTACGTTTGCGGGAGTACTTCGCAACAGCGGCCTCAATGCCGTGCTGGGGCTCAGCAAGATCGGCAGCGGCACGCTCACCCTCTCCGGAAGCAATACCTACTCCGGCCCGACGGACATCGTCGCCGGTGCGCTCGCGGTCAACGGCAGCGTCGCCGGGGTGATGAACGTCGGCAATGGCGCGACGCTGGCGGGAGCTGGTCTTCTCAATGGGCTCGTCACGGTTGCTGCCGGCGGCGTTGTCGCCCCGGGCAACAGTCCGGGCACGCTCACGATGAACTCGGGCCTGTCTCTCGACGCCGCCTCAATTTTGAATTTTGAGCTCAGCGGGTCGAATTTCGCGGTCGGGGATGGGGTCAACGACCTGATCGTGGTGACCGGCAACTTCTCGCTCGATGGAGTGCTGAATGTGTCCGCGATCGGGGGCGGCGACTTCACCGCGGTGCCAAATGGCACGGCGTGGCGGCTGTTCAACTACTCAGGTGGCACCTTCGCTTCCGGCGGCCTGTCGTTGAACACGCTGCCATCCCTGGGCGCCGGCCGGTCGTACCAGATCGACACATCGACCACCGGGCGTGTCGATCTCATCGTCGTGCCCGAGCCAGGGGCTCTGGCCCTCTTCGGAATGGGTGTTGCCACGGTCGCATGGGCCGGCATCAGGGGCAGGCGTCAGGGGCGATGATGATCATGCGGCGTTGCTCACGAGTGGCGTTTACGCTGGTCGAGCTGCTGGTCGTGATCGCCATCATCGGCACGCTCGTGGCGATCCTGCTCCCCGCCATCCAAGCCGCACGGGAGTCGGCACGCCGGTCGAGTTGCAGCAACAATCTCAAGCAACTCGCGATCGGCCTGCACGGCCATCACGATGCCAAAAAATCCTTCCCATCTGCATGGACAGACTCGAGGCGTGCTTCATGGATGGTGTATCTGCTGCCCTACGTCGAAGGCGGATCTACGTTTGCCGCCATCAACTGGAGCAATATTGTCTTCGCCGTGACACCGCGCGCGGTCATCGAGGCTCCCCTGCCGATGATTGCGTGCCCGTCTGACTTCGTCGGGCCGACCCGGAAGCCGCGGGGTGTTTACACGAACTACAGCGGCTCGTTCGGGACAGGGCGCATGGAACAAAACAACAACAGATCGTCTGGCAATATTTCACCGACCGGCGACGGCATCTTCTTCGAGAAGTCCGCGATGCGCATCAAAGACATCACCGACGGCACCTCGAAGACGATGCTGCTCGGAGAGACGCTCGTGAGTCCGGCCGTCAGTCCGACGTTCACGTTTGGGGCCGGGTATGAACCCCGGGGGTGCGTCTGGGACAGCGAGAGCGGAGGGGCGCTGTTCTCCGCGCGGGTGGAACCCAACTCGGGTGGAGCCGACGTCATTCCCTATTGTCAGGCCAGCCCGTCGGATGCCTATTGGCAGCAGAAGACGCCCTGCACGTCGACAACCGGCTCTCCCGGCCGGCATATCGCCGCGCGCAGCCTTCATGGGGGCGGAGTGCAGGTGGCGATGGCCGACGGAGCGGTCGTGTTCATTGCAGACTCCGTCCAGAGTTGGCAGGCAGGCAACGGGATTGGAAACAACGACAACTGGAACGCCGCCTGGTTGGGAGTCTGGCAGAAGCTTGCCTGCAGGAACGACGCACAGGTGCTCGGGGCGTTCTGATGTCGCTCAGACAGGAAGTTCTCCGGGATGCCTGCGGCCGCCAGAGCGGCAGTCGCTCGATGTTGCCGGGGCCAGCCGACGGCGCAGCCATGCCGCACACTCGATTCCACCACGCCCTGTATCTAGCCATCGCCCTGCTGGCGGCCGGTGTCGCGAGCGTGGGGTGCGGACGACCGGGCCCTCGTTGCTGCCGGATCCATGGGGTCGTGTCGATCGACGGCGTTCCGGCACGGGAGGGGGCGATCCGATTCGAGATTATCTCCGCCGGCGATCTCCCGAGCGGTGCAACGATCATCGAGGGCGGCTACGAGGCGTGGGTCACGCCCGGAAAAAAGACCGTCAGGATCTCCGTGGCCGGAAGCCGGGACGGACTCACCGAACGCGATCTCACGCCGAACATCGTTCCCGGCAAATACGAGCAAACCCCGCCCATGATCGATGTCGAGAAGAGCGGAGTCTTTGACTTCGTGCTGACCTCCGAATAGCCGCCACAATTCCCGAATCCAGCGGAGAGGGCGGGATTCGAACCCGCGGTCCAGCTTTTGACCGGACACGTCTTTAGCAAAGACGCGCATTCGACCACTCTGCCACCTCTCCAAACCCGCGAAAACTCCCGTGGACGAGGGGCGTGATCGCCGGTCTATTCTGGACCGCAAACCACGGTCCCGCAAGGAGGCGGCAGATGGCCCCGACGAATCGCACCCGACTGTCTCAGACGCTCATGGTTCTCGCCGCCGTCGCGGCGGCAATGCCGCTCTCGGCCGCCGAGCACATGGCCGCGGCTCACGCCTCCATTCAGGCCGCCGATGCCAGCCGCCACGTCAACGCCCTTGCCGACGACGCCTTCGAAGGCCGCGAGGGAGGCAGCCGCGGCGGCCGGGCCGCCGGCACCTACATCGTGGCGGCCCTCGAGAAGCTCGGCCTCCAGCCTGCCGGCGACAACGGCGGCTTCTATCAAAACTTCGGCGCCATGCGCAACATCCTCGCCCTCGTGCCCGGCAGCGATCCGGCGCTGGCGCACGAACTGGTCGTCGTGGGAGCCCACTACGACCACGTCGGCTACGGCACCGCGAGCAACAGCTACGGCCCCACCGGCTACATCCACAACGGTGCCGACGACAACGCCTCCGGGGTCGCCGGGCTGCTCGAGCTGGCCGAGGCGCTCGGCCACCTGCCGAGCCGGCCGCGGCGGCCGCTGCTCATCGCCTTCTGGGACGGCGAGGAAAAGGGCCTGCTCGGGTCGTATCACTTCCTACGGGTCCGCCCCGCGGTGCTCGCGGCATACGCCCCCGTCTTCTCCGTGAACCTCGATATGATCGGCCGGCTCCGCGGCGAACGGCTCGAGGTCTACGGCTCCCGAACGGCGGCGGGGCTGCGCATGGCTTGCCTCGAGGCGAATGCCCGGGCGAACCTCGAACTCGTGTTCGACTGGGAAATCACCGACGACTCCGACCACTATCCGTTCATCGCCGCGAAGATCCCCACCGTGATGTTCCACACGGGGCTCCACGACCAATACCACCGCCCCAGCGACGACACGCACCTCGTCAACTTTTCCGGCATCGAGCCGGTGACGAGGCTCGTGCTCGACTTCGTGACCGCCATCGCCGACGACCCGCGCCCGTCGCGGCCGTTTCGCGGGCAGTGCCGCACAGAGTCGGCCGCCACGCGGCGCGGGCTCGAGATGCCCGCCGCCGAGACGGTCACGTCGGGCCCTCGGCCCCGCTGGGGCATCGGCACGCGGGGCGACGCGTGTGAGCCGGAGGCTCCGATCGTCGTGCGTGTCACCACCGGCTCGCCTATGGCCAAGGGCGGCGTGCTGCTGGGCGACCGGATCGTGGCGATCGACGGCATGCCGCTCGCGGATCAGCCGGATATGCTCGCGAAACTTGCAGCGGCTGGAGACCACATCGAGATCGACGTCGATCGCAAGGGCCGCCGTCTGCGGCTGGCAGTGAACGCCGGGGCGACCGCTCTGGAAATCAGTCCCTGAACGAAGCGCGATCCCTGCTCAGGCGACGACCGACTCAGTCGTCGTCGTCTTCATCCTCGTCTTCGTCCTCGCTGTCCTCGTCGTCGTCGTCGTCTTCCCACTCCTCGTCATCGTCTTCCCACTCTTCGTCGTCGTCTTCGTCTTCATCCTCTTCGTCTTCGGCCTCGTCCTCTTCTTCTTCCTCGTCTTCATCGTCGTCTTCGACTTCTTCCCACTCCTCGTCGTCGGCTTCGAGGTCGTCTTCGTCATCATCTTCATCGTCGTCGTCATCATCTTCATCCTCGTCTTCATCCTCGTCTTCGTCGCCGCGAGCGACGAGCGCGCGATCGCTGGCTTCGGCACGCGTAGCACCGTCGAAGAGTTCTTCGGCAGCCATCAGTTCGGGGAGTTCGTTCCAGGAGAACACATCGGCAGCCATCACGTCTTGATGTCCTCGCGGATTCGCAACGATCGTCACGGAAAAAGCTCCTCGGTGGGGTCGGGATTTCGAACGGGCCTGAAAAGTGTGTCGCCCCGCTGCCAGAAGTGCAAGTGTCGCGACGGGCTAAATTTCAGGCCGCAGGACCGGCTTCCGCCGGGGCGGGGCCCGCGGCGGCGGACGGGCTCGGCGATTCCAGGAGCGGCAGGTCTTCGATCCGAGCCAGTCCGAAGGCCTGCAGAAACCGATTTGTCGTCTGGTACACATGCGGCCGGCCCAGATCGTCGGTGCGGCCGCCGCTGGCGACAAAATCCCGCTCCAACAACTGGCGCAGCATCTCCTCGCAGCCGACGCCGCGGATCGCCTCGATCTCCGCGCGGGTCACGGGCTGCCGGTAGGCGACGATCGCCAGGGTCTCCAGGGCTGCGGCCGAGAGCCGGTTTTCCGGCGGTTTGGCCAGCAGCCGGCGAACCCACGGACCGAGTGCCGGGCGGGTGAGCAGCTGGAAGCCGCCGGCGATCTGTTCGATCCGAAACGCCGCCCCGGCCCCGTCCTGCAGTCGGCGCAGTTCCCGCATCAGGGCACGGGCCTTCGTGCCATCCGGAAGCCGGGCCAGCTTGGCGAGGCGACGAGGCGAGAGCGGCTGCCGCGCGATGAAGAGCGCGGCCTCCAAGCGTGCCAGGTCGTCCGACCGCGGGTGGAGGCCCGGGGTGAACTGTTCGGGCGCTGGCTTCGCCCGGCGGCGTGGCGACGGTGGGCGACGAGGGCGACGCGGGGGCGACGCCAGCGGCGGAGTCCAGATGCGGAGCTGAGGCCGCCCCCCGAGGCTTCCGGCCAGTCCGCGCGAAGTCTTGGGCTTTTTGCGCATGGGCGGCTCTCGCGTGGCTGGTCAGCGCAGGCCAGTCTGGCCGCCGTCACCGGAGGTTCGCAAAGGATTCGTGACATCGGGCCGCATGGCGAGCCGGTGTTTCCAGAACTGCACTTGGCCATGCAGATTCTTCAGAGCCACGACCGGGTCAGGATTCGATGATTGAAAGACGCGCTGGAGCTGCCCCGAGGGATCGGCCGGCACGCGGCACGAACAGCGATGCGACGTGCCCTGCATCATCGGCACACACTCGATCGACACCGCCCCGAGCGCCCGCAGTTGGTCTTCGATCATGAGGCGATCGCGAGCTGTGTCGGCGGGACCGGGCGCCGCGGCTGGCGACGTCGGAACGGGCGACATCGGCTTCGCCACGTCGACGAGTGCCAAAGCAGGCTCGGCGGGTGGCACCGCCGGCACGAGAGGCGGCACTGGAGGCGCGGCAGAGCGCTGCGGTGGCGGTGTGGCTGCCACCGGCACGGCGGCGGTTGCCACAGGCGCGGGCGGCACGGGTGCGGGCGACTGAGGGGTGGGGGGAACGGGTGCTTCGCCGCGTGCCAGGCGCTGTGCTGCCAGCCGCCAGTCGCGCGGAATTTTGTGCGAGAACATCGCCACGAGCGGGACGATTGCCATGCACGCGAGCAGGAGGCACGAGCGAAGTTTCATGACTGAGGTCCCGGCCACGAACGGCACTCCGAGCGATGCGAAACAGGGGAAGGAAGGTAGCGGGGCGAAGGGAGCCTCACAACCCTGAATCCGCCGGGGCCAGCGGTGGTGCGAAACGGTTTACGGACCGGGCTCGATGACGATCGTGCGCGGCCCGGGCGGGCTGCCGGGATCAGCCGTGGCGAAGTGGGGAACGCCAGGAGCGTAGGTGATCGGTGTCGTCTGCCGCCCCCGCGTTACGATCTCACGGATCGCATCTTGAACGACCAGCTTCTCGAGCTGCGGCCGCAGCGTATCCGGACGCGCGTCGCCCGGCTTCAGGTCGGTGACCCGCACGAGGTGCACGCCGAACGGGGTGGCGAAGGGCTTCGAGATCTCTCCCTTCGCCAGAGCGAACGACTGGCGGGCGAACTCCTCGTCCATCACGCCGTGCCGGGGAAAAAATCCCACGTCGCCCCCCTGCCGCCGGCTCGGGCCCGCCGAATGCCGGAGGGCAGCTTCGGCGAAGCTGACCGTGCCCTGGAGGATGTCGGTGCGCAGGCGTGCGGCTCGCCGCTCGAGGTCGGCGAGCGCCTCGGCGCCACGGCCAGGGTCGGGCCGGAGCACGATGTGGCTGGCCCGCACGAGCGTGCCGTCGAGATCGCGCCGGTGCTTCGTGAAGGCGGCCTCGAGCGACGCACTCGTGAGCTGCGGTAGCAGGAGCTTGTTGAGGGCGAGCTCGAGACGAATCTGGTTGCGTAGCGAGGTCTCGTCCCGCCCCGACTGTGCCAGAAACGTCTCGATCGTCATTCGCCGGTCGGCGAGCTGGCCGCGCATGCGGGTGATGATCTCCGTCACCTCGTCTTCGTCGACCGTGATCTGCCGGGCTTCGACCTCGCGGCGCAAGAGCCGCTCGTCGACGAGTTGGTCCACCGTCTCGGCCGTCAGTCGGGCCTGACGCTCGGGGTCGAGCACGCGCCCCTGGGCCACCCGCCGCACGGCAGCCTCGACTTCCGACTGAAAAATCGGCGTGTCGCCCACCGTGACGGCGATGCTCGAACCTGCCGCCGATCCCAGGCCCACGTCGCTGTCGGCCGCTGTCGCAGGGTGCACGAGACCGGCCGCGAGGCCGACCGCGAGCACGACGATGGACGACGAACGACGTGAGAATGCCACGGAGCACGGCGCTGCAGTGAGGAACGGGCGTCAGGGTAGCATCGTAGGGTATGGCGGCGGCGTCCGACACCCGGGCTCGCCAGCCGACGTTCTTGGTGGGCGGCCCGGGTTCGCGGCACAATACCGTCCACGCGAGCCCCCATCGTCCCGTTCCCGCCCGAGCATGGCCCACATCGCAATCAGTCTGTGCGGAGAGGGGCGCGGCCACGCCACCCGGATCGCCACGCTCGCGGAGCGGCTGCGCGAGCGGCACGAACTGCTCGTCTTCACGTCGGCCGACGCTCTCGAGTTCCTGTCACGTCGCTTCGCCGGCGACGCACGGATTCGCGTGGTCGGCATCCCGGGCATCGTGTTTCAGTACAGCGGCGGCCGGCTCGACGTCACCCGCTCGATCGCCACCGGCCTCGACTACCAGGCCCGGCACCTCGGCCCGCTCGTCGATCTGCTGCTCGGCGAGCTCGACGCATTCGGCGCCGACCTGGCTGTGACCGACTTCGAGCCGGCGCTGCCGCGGGCCGCCGCCCGCCAGGGCATTCCGCTCGTGAGCGTCGACCACCAGCACTTTCTGCTCGCCTACGATCTGTCGTCGCTGCCGTGGTGGCTGCAGTGGCAGGCGTGGCTCATGAGCCACGCGGTCTGGATGTATGTGACCGAGGCGACCGACACGGTCGTCTCGGCATTTTTTCGCCCGCCGCTCAAGCGCGGCTGGGAGCATGCCGTGCAGGTGGGGCCACTGTTGCGTGCCGAGGTGGCCCGGGCGGTTCCGCGGAACGAGGGCTTCGTGCTCAGCTACCTCCGCAGGCACACGCCGTTTACAGCGCTGGCCACGCTCGCCGACTGCGGCCTGCCGGTGAAGGTGTACGGCCTCGGCGAGCGGGATGCGTTGGGGTCGGTCTCGTTCCATGCCATCGACGACCGCCGGTTCGTGGACGACCTTGCGGCCTGCCGCTGTCTCGTCTCCGCCGCCGGCAATCAACTGATCGGCGAGGCGCTCCACCTCGGCAAGCCGATGCTGCTCCTGCCGGAGCGGGCGCATGCCGAGCAGCTCATGAACAGCCACTTTCTGGCCGGGATGGGCTGTGGCGACTTCACGCTTTTGGAGCAGGTGACGACGGCCCTCGTGCGCTCGTTCATCGACCGGCTCGACGACTTTCGGCCGAGGCTCGACGCGGTGGCCGGTCGGATCGACGGCACCGATGACGTCGTCGGTGTCATCGAGCGTCGGCTTGCAGCGCCGCACAGCCTGCCGGCACCAGATGCCGCACGAGCGCCGGAACCAGCGCCCGCAGGGCCCGGCCGCGGTGGCTGATCACGGCCTTCACGGCCGGCGGCAACTCGCCGAACGTGCGTTGATACTCGGGCACGATGAACAGGGGATCGTAGCCGAAGCCGCCCGCGCCGCTGGCGGCCTCGGCGATGATGCCGCCGCACGTGCCGGCCGACGTGGCCACGATCGCGCCGCCAGGGTCGGCGAGCGCCGCATGGCAGGCGTAGTGGGCCGAGCGGTCGGCACCCCGGTGGCGTGCGAGCCGTTCCAGGAGCAGGGCGTTGTTCGTCGCGTCGGTCGCCTCCGGACCGGAGAACCGGGCCGAGTAGACGCCCGGCGCGCCGCCGAGGGCGTCGACCACGAGGCCGCTGTCTTCGGCGAGCACCCAGGCGTTGATGGCTCGCGCCTGGGCAGAAGCCTTGAGGGCGGCGTTCTCGGCGAACGAACTGCCCGTCTCTTCGACCTCGACGGCCCGCGGTTCGTCGGCGAGCGATCGGCAGCGGATGCCCACGGGTGCGAGCAGGTCGACGAGTTCGCGGAGCTTGCCCGCATTCGTCGTGCCGAGCACCACGGTCGCCGGAGCCGAGTCCATCACCGCCAGCCGCCCGGGGCCCGGGGCACGTCGATCGGCTTCGGCTTGACGTCGAGGAGGATCCCTTCGATCGAGCGGGGCATGAGGGTGCCGGCCGCGAGTTTCGTGGGATCGGGGCCGAGCTCGCCGATGATGCGCGCGATTTCTGGATGCACCGTGGCGGCGCCGTTGGCCTGCGGAACGGCGAGTTGGTCGATGCTGCCCACGCAGACGACGCTCGACTCGCGATCGTGAAATTCCCACGCCTGCCAGCCGGAGCGACGCAGGGCCGCTGTCAGCCGATGGGCCTTGTCGGCCGCCTCGGCGAGCCGGCTCTCGAGTTTCACGTCTTCGTCGCCAGACGCGATCGCCTTCTGGTCGAACGTCCCCGCGCCGGTGAACGTGGCCACGCGGACGGTGTAGCGGCCAGGGCAGTCGAGCAGGCTGTGGGTCACGTCGGCGTTCATCTCCACGACGAACGCGTCGATCTCCTGCCGCGAGAAGTAGTCCTCTGGCAAGAGCGGATTCGGGATCACGAAGGCCAGGTGCATCGGGCCCTTCGCCGCCTTGTCGAGCCCGATCATCTTGCGGAAGTCGCCGAACGAACGGCTCTTGCCCGCCTCGCCGCTGAGCGCCTGGGGCTGAAGCCCCTTGATCGTGGTCAGAAGTTTTTGCCCACGTGGGTCGTCAAACGACGCGAAATCGCCCACCAGCACGGCGACCTCGATCACCTGCTCGGAGTTGGCATACCGCATCTTCTTCGGCGAGCCGTCGGGGTTGAGGCCGAGGCCCTGCTGCTTGCCCGTGTAGTCGAACGACTTTTCGTGCGTGTAGGCCTTCAGTTTGTGATCGCGACGCAGTTCCTGCGCCAGCCGGCGGGCGTCGTCGCGAGCACCCTCGCCGCGAAACGTGGTCGCGAGCACGAGCCACGGGCCGTCACGTTCGGCGAGGGGAAACATCGCGTCGGCAGGCATTTCCGCCGGTGAAAACCAGGCCGTTGGCAGCCAGCCGCTCTGCGCCTCCGCCGCTGTCTGGCAGCCGAGCAGGGCAAGGGCGAGGGCGAACAGCGGAGCCACGAAGGGTGGCAGGCGATCGGTGGGCAGGCTCTGGTGGTGCATGAGCAGGATCGGAGGAGAGGGGCCGCGCCGGCGAGTGCGTCGTCCGCACCGTAGCAAGGACCACGGTCCCGGCACCAGACCGATTGTCCCCGTGGGAAAGGCGTGGAGAATGGGGGGCATGGAGCATGTTCACCACCGCCGCGTGTCCGCCGGGACGCTCGCCGCACTGATCGCCGTGTGGGGCCTGATCCTGGCGGTGCCGCCGGTGATCCTGCTCAGCCAGCGAGACGCCTGGCTTGCCGCCCTGGAACGGCCCGAGGCTCAGGCCGATTGGGACGACTTTCGGAATGCGATGCGCGAGCAGACCGGTCGGGATGGGCCGGTGCAGCGCAAGGTTCCCAAGAGCCCCGAGCCGCCGCTTCGCGTGTGGCTGCGCGACTACGTCGGGCTGGCGATCGCAGCCTGGCTCGTGCTGGGCGGCACGCTCGGGCTGTGCACCGCCGCGCTCGTCGTCGGAGCCGCCACGAGCAGGGACGGACCGCAGTCAGCGGCCGAGGATCGCCCGGGCAGTGGCCGCGACGACGAAAAACAGAATGACCGTGATGCCGAGGACGCCGAGCAGCGAAGACACGGAAATTGACCCTTTGCCTTTGTCTGGTGCGCGGGCACCGCATGCCCGTGCCGCGATCGTACGCACCGTCGGCGGTCGGTCAACCTCCTGCCGAATGGCGGAAGATGTCTTCCGGCAACGCACAGAGCGCGGTGCGGCCGACGTCGTCGAGTGTCCGCCGCTGCCCCACCGTGTTCCAGGGCGTGACATCGGCGAGCTCGGGCATGATTTCGAGGATTTGGTCGACCAGCATGTCGACGACGCGTCCGGTGGGCGTGCCACGGGTCCCCTCGCGGAGTGCAGCCGCCGTCTTCATCAGTTTCACCATTCGCGACCGCTCGAGCACCGGGCCTGAGAGTTGGCCGTCGCCCTCCACGAGAAGTTCGGCGATCGGCACCTCCAGCACCTCCTGCCAGCGCATCACTTCCGAGATCCGCAGATCGGATTCGGGCTGCTCCTGCCGCCGGACGACGGCCATCTCGACCCCGAGTCGGCGGGCGACGTTTCGCAGGGTCACGCCCTGGCGATTTCGCACGTCGGCGATCCTGTGCATGCGCCTCTGGCTTCGCAGCGGCTCACGCTGCCGCCGCTGCGCCGAGGGCGCCGAGTCGGCCTCACCCGCGGCACGGGCCACGTCGGAGTGGCCGCTGTCGGCGACGGCGAACGGATCGTGGTCATCGAAGTCGTCGTCGCATTCGGTGGCATAGTCGACAGTGGCCATCGAAACCTTCCTTCGTCATCAGGGCGTGCCGGACAGGCGTTTCCGCGTCGGGCACCGGGCTGCCCGTCGCGGCCGCGATCGTCGCGGTGAGAGATGTACGCAGGGGGGCCGGACAGCGTTCGCGCGAGACGGAAAAATTTTCGGCCCGGGTAGGAATTTCCGCCGGCAAATCCGCCTCGCAGACACGCTTTGGTAGCCTGGGACCCGCCATCCGTTTTGAAGAAAGGCGCCTCGCATGAACACCACGCCCGCCGCTTCTGCCGCCTGCTGGCTCGACGCCGGTCTCAGGCCGACCGTGCTCGTACGCGGCCCCGACGCACAGCGCTTTATCGATGGCTTCACGACGGCGGCGATCGGCCCGCTGGAGCCCGGTTCGGGCACGGAGGGATTCTTCGCAGACGCCAAGGGACAGGTGCTCGCTCTGGCGGCGGTCTTGCGCACCGACGACGGCGTGTGGATCGATACGTTTCCCGGTGGCTCCGTGTCGTTGGCCGAGCACCTCGAGCGCTATCACATTCGTGAACGGCTCGAGATCGTCGATGCCACCGCCACGCGCGCGAATATCGTCGTGGTAGGCCCCACAGCCGCCGGCATGATCGGGGCACTCATCGGCATGCCCGTGCCGACGCGGCCGTGGGGCCACGTGCAGAGCGCGATCGGCGGCGTTCCCGTGGCTGTCGTCACCGTGCCCTGGGCCGGGCCGGGAGGCGTCCTCGTGCAGGCGGCGGGCGCTGATCGACTGCCGCTCGTGATGGCGCTCGAGGCGGCGGGCTGCGCAGCGGCCCAACCGGCGACGCTCGAGCAGCTGCGCATCGCCGCAGGCTGGCCAGCGCCGTGCGACATTCCGGCTAAGACGCTGCCCCAGGAACTCGGCCGCGGTGCCGCGGCGATCTCGTTCTCGAAAGGCTGCTACCTCGGGCAGGAGACGGTCGCGCGGCTCGACGCCCTCGGGCATGTGAATCGCCGGCTCGTCGGCCTCGCCGCCGGGCAGCCGCTCGCCGCGGGTGAGGCTGTCCGTGCCGCCAGCGTCGAGTGCGGGGTGATCACGTCGGCTGGGCCGACGGGCCGCGCCGGTGCCTGGCTCGGGCTGGCCATGCTCCCGGTCAAGGCGTGCAAGGCCGCCGCCGCGATCGATGTCGGGGGCGTTGCCGTGCGCGTTGTCGAGCTGCCGCTGAGTGAGACTGAGCCGACTCCGCCATCTGCCCGCGGTGGCGAGGTCGTGTTCACGGCACGCCGCTTTCGGGTGGTGCGGATCGCCGAGCCGGACGGCGGGCGGGATCGCGACGTCGTGGAACATCCCGGCAGCGTCGTGGTGATCCCGCTCGTGGATCCCGATCACGTCTGTCTCGTGGAGGTGGTGCGCGTGGCGGTGGGAAAGACGTTGGTCGAGTTGCCCGCTGGCACGCTCGATCGCGTCGAAACACTCGCGGAGGCGGCCGCCCGTGAACTCGCCGAGGAGACCGGCTATCGGGCGGGCCGTCTGTCGTGCCGCGGTGAATTCTGGATGTCACCCGGCATCCTTCATGAACGCATGCACCTGTTCGTGGCCGAGGATCTCGTGCCGGGGCCGCAGGCGCTCGAGCCCGGCGAGCACATTCGCACCCGGGTGGTGCCGGTGGCGGAGGCCGTGGCCATGTGTCTCGACGGGAGGATCGAAGATGCCAAGACCGTCGCGGGCCTCTTGCTGTGGGCGGCCCGGGCCCGCACGCAGGCCTGACGTCAGCCCTGGAGGCTGGCGGCCGGCGCCTGAGCTGGTGTCTGGGCCGGCGTCTGGTGGCTCGGCGTGCGATCGAGCAGGAACAGCAGTCCGCCGACCAGTCCGTTGGCGATCGTGGTCAGAAACCACAGCAGGCCGATGGCGACGGCCTGCTCCGCGGGCACGCCGGACGGGGCGAGCAGGAAGGCGAGGCCCCCCTCGCGCACGCCGACGCCGCCGATGCTGATCGGCAGCACCATCGCCAGCGCGACCAGCGGCACCACGGCGAACCACACGGACAGCGGCAGTGTCACGCCGAGGCCTCGCGCCACGAATGCCACCGCGATCGAACCGCCCATCTGCACGAGGAGGCTCCAGGCGACGGCCCGGGTCATGAGGCTCGGCCGCATCTGATAGGGCAGGAGCCGTGAGATGAACTGCCGTGCGGCGTGGGGTTCGGGAAACAGCGTGAGCAGCCGATCGAGCGACCCGACTGCGAGCCAGATCACGGCGAGCACTGCGCCGAGCAACGCGGCTCCGACGCCGATCGTCGACCCGACCCCGAGCGACCACTCCTTGCCGATGACGGCGGCCCCGGCGAGCACCCCGAGCGCGGCGAGCCCGGCGAGCCTGTCGGCGAGCACCGTACACCCGGCCAGGAGCCGGCCGGGCGTCGAGTCGGCGAGTCGGTAGGCCTTCACCACGTCACCGCCGATCGACGTCGGCAGGCAGAGGCTGAAGAACGCCCCCTCGAAAAATCGCCATACGAAGAGCCCGATCGAATACGCAAATCCGATCGGGCGGGCGAGCAACGCCCAGCGCACCGCAGCGATCACCTGCACGACCATGCCCGTGGCGAAACCCAGAGCCCACCACCGCCAGTCGATCGTGCCGAAGAGACCGATCAGCTTCGGCCATTCCACGCCGCGCAGGGCCAGCGCCATGAGCACGGCCGTGGCGCACACACGCAGCCCGACGCTGGCCCAGGCCGGCAGTCGCGGGCGGGCGCCACCCGCGCTGGAGTCCATCGGATCATCATCTGCCGACGCCATGCCGCTGCCTCTGCCCTGGTGGGGATCCACTGGGTACCCTACACGATCCTGCACCCCCGGTCCCAGACTGATCTTCGAGGCCTCTCGCACATGGCGGCGTTGATCGCATGGCCCGTGGCCTGGTTCGCCGACGCGACGATCGCGGCGTTTCTCTGCATCCTGGGCGGGAACGTGGCGAGTTTCTTGAACGTGGTCGCGCATCGCGCTCCACGCGGAGAGTCGGTGGTGCGGGGAGGATCGCGCTGTCCGGCATGCGGCAGCCCGGTGCGCTGGCATGACAACGTGCCGGTGCTCGGCTGGCTTGTGCTCGGTGGGCGGTGCCGCGACTGCGGCAGCCCGATCGACTGGCGCTATCCACTCGTGGAGGCCGCCGGCATGCTCATCGGTGCGATCACGGCGATCGAACTGCTCTCTGGTGGCCGCACGTGGCCACCGGGGCGATTCGGCACCGGCCGCGTCGGCGCCGACGTGCTGCTCATGCAGCCCGACTGGCCGCTCGCGCTCGTGTGCCTCGCGCATGCAGCGCTGCTCTGCGTGGTGCTCGCGTGGACGCTCTTCGAGGCCGATGGCGTGGACGTGCCCTGGAGTTGGTGGTGCGGCACCTGCCTCGGGCTCGGTGCGCTGGCGGTGGCCGGCGGTGGCCCGCTGACGGAGCCCGGCTGGCCCGCCGCGACGCAGGCGGTGCTCGGCGGATGCGTGGCCGGCGTGGTCGGGGCCGCGGTGGGAAACCGTGTGCTGGGGCAGGCACTCGTCTGCGCCGGGTGCGTGCTCGGATGGCAGGGGTTGGTGACCGCGGTGGCGGTGATGCCGTTCGCGGCCGCGGTGCGGATCGGGCTCGGGGCGGTGGCGGGGCGGTGTGCCGAGCCGGGGCCGCGATGTGTCGATCTGCTGATGGCGATCGCCGTGCAGGCCGTGGCCTGGTGGTGGCTGGCCACCGTCTGGCAGCCCGGCGGTTGATCGACGCCCCGTTTTTTGGGCCGTTGCCCGCGAGCTGACTCCCCGAGGCGGCTTGTCGAGTGGTGTATGCTTGAAGCGTCCTGAGGGAGGCAGAGCAAAACCGATGGCCATCACTCCGATCGTTTCCGGCGGCACTCCGCAGCCCGCGGCCACGAGGCCGGCGCAGCCACTCGTTGACGAGGGGCTGATCGAAGGCACGAAGCGGCGGCTCGGTGAGTGCGCGGCTGAATTCGCGCGGCCGGAGGGCCGCAGTGCCTGGCTGGCGATCCTGCTGCTCACGGGCCTGTTGATCTACAGCTATTGGCCAGGGCTCCTCAACGCTCAGTCGAGCTGGAGCAATCCCCAGTATTCGCACGGCTGGATCGTGCCGCTCTTTTCCGTGGCGCTGCTGTTTTGGTGGCGGAAGCCGGTCGAGCCGGTGGCGCTGTCAGCGCGGATTGCAGGCATGCTCTTGTTGATCGCGAGCTTCGGGCTGCGGCTCGCGGTGGCCCGCTACCGAATCGTGACCATCGACATGTACACGTTCGTGCCGGCCCTGGCCGGGGTGTTTCTCCTCGTCGGTGGGTGGAGCATGTTCCGCTGGGCGTGGGCGCCGATCGCGTTTCTGATCTTCATGTATCCCCTGCCCGACGAGGCCACAAGGTACCTGCTCGGGCCGCTCCAGACGCTCGCCACGATCGTGAGCACCTACGCCCTCCAGACCCTGGGTCTCGACGCCTTTCGCGAAGGCAATCAGATCGTGGTGGGCGAAATGCACCTCGGCGTGGTCGACGCCTGCAGCGGTCTGCGCATGCTCACGATCTTCGTGGCGCTGTCGGTGGCGCTGGTGCTGCTCGGAGACCGGGCCTGGTGGGAAAACCTCGTGATTTTGGCGAGTGCCATTCCGATCGCACTGATCGTCAACTCGATCCGTATCACTGTCACCGGTCTCCTCTATCAGGTGGCCAATTCGGAGCTCGCCGAAATGGTGTTTCACGACCTCGCAGGCTGGGTGATGATGCCGATGGCCCTGGGGATGCTGTTCATGCTCCAGCAGATTCTGGCGATGTTGTTCGTGACGGAAGACTCGACGGTGGCGGCACTTGCGCCTCGTCGGCAGGTGGCGGAACCGGCGCCGGCCGCGGCAGTGCGACCGCGCCAGGCGGCACCATCGGCGGTGATCCGGCCCGTCTCTGGGGTGCCGCCGGCAAAGCGTGCGGATTGACCCGAAAATATGGGGTACAGTGGAAGTGGAGGCGATAGTCCCCACCTGGTGGCTGCATGAGCGAGACAACGACGGCAACGGATGCTGCAATGGGATCTGCCACGGCCGGGCCCTCGGCCGGCGGGCTCGTGGTTCGTGATTCTGCGCTTGCGCCTGCCCCGCACTTTTCGCCTCCGGCGTATCCGGGTGACGATCCGCTCGCAGGCGGTGTCGACTACCGCCGCGTCTGGCACGCCTTCCGGCGCCGCTGGCTGCCGGCCGTGTCGCTCGGCGTGCTGCTGGCGACGGCGGCCGCGATCTCGACCTGGATTTTCCTGCCGCGCGGCTACGAGGCCGTGGCGTGGCTGCGGGTGCGGGACAAGGGCGGCATGCTTGGGGGTGGCGGCCGCGACAATTCGGAGTACGAGGCCTACCGCAAGACGCAGGTCGCGTTGATCAAGTCGCCCTTCGTGATGACGTCGGCGCTGCGGCGGACCGGGATCGCCGATTTGGAACTGATTCAGGAGCAGGACGAGGATCTCGTCGGCTGGCTGACGCGCTCGATCCAGGTGACCGCGCCGATGGAGTCGGAAGTCGTGCAGGTGCGCCTGCGTGGCAAAAACGCCGCCGACGTGGCCAAGATCGTCAACGCCGTCACCAGCAGCTACCTGGAAGACATCGTCAACAAGGAGCGGTCGGAGGGCCTCGGGCGGCGCGACGCGCTCGAGAAAAAATACAAGGAAAATGTGGCCGACATGCGGCAGCAACGCGAGACGTTCAACTCGCTCGCCCGCACCCTCGGCACAGGCAATGGCGCCGAGGTGATCACGCAGCGTGCACTCCTGCTCGATCACCTGGGCACGCTTCGTGCGCAGCTGTCGCAGACGCAGCGGGATCTCACGGCAATCGATGCGGAGCTCGCGATCATCGCGGCGAAGACGCGGGGCGACATCGCCGAGCAAGACGCTCTGCCCGACGAAATGGTCGATGCGGCGCTCGTGCGCGACCCGCAACTGCTCGAACTCGACGGGAAGCTCGCCTCGCTCGACGAAGCGATCCTCTTTCAGGAGCAGCGGAGTGCCCGCGGAGCCAACGAGCCGGCCGTGAAGCGGCTGCGGGCGCAGCGCGAACAGATCGTGCAGCGCATGGTGCAGCGGCGGGAGGAGTTGCGTCCGCAGATCGTGGCCCAGATGGCCCTCGAGACGGCCGGCCGCCGCTCGGGCCAGCCACTTGAAAGCCCGGTCGTGCTCAAGATGCGGCGGGAAATGCTCGCCCAGACCCTGGCGGAGACGTCGAAGGAGTTCGACAAGGTGGCCAAGGAGGTCACAGAGCTCGGCAAGGCGAATGCCGACCTTGAACACCGCCGCAGCGAGATCGAGCAACTGCAGAAAGTCAACGATCAGATCGGCATCCAGCTCGAGACGTCGTCGCTCGACCTGTCGATGCCCAGCCGGGTGACGCTGATCGAGGAGGCCAGCGTGCCCGAGGGCGACGACCGCCTGTTCCGCATCATGCTCACGTCGCTCGCCGGCGGCGCCGGGCTCGTGCTCGGGGGCGGGCTCATCGTGCTGCTCGATTATCTGCGCGACCGGCTGAGCTCTCCTGACGAAGTGCCCCAGCGGCTTGGCGTGCGCGTGCTCGGCACGTTGCCGCGGGTGCGCAGGTCGCGCCGGCGCGGTGACGACGGACTGATGGCCGAGAGCGTCGACAGCATTCGCGCGTTGATCGCGCAGTCGGGCCGTGAAGCGCCGCGGGTGATCCTCGTGACGAGTGCCGTGGAGCACGAAGGCAAGACGACGTTCGCGGCCCAGTTGGCGGCGAGCCTCGCCCGCTCGGACAAACGCACGCTCCTGCTCGACGGCGACCTGCGGCATCCCAATGTGCACCTGGCGCTCGACCTCGAGTTGGGCCGCGGCCTGGCCGAATTGCTGCGCGGCGAACTGACCGCCGACGAGGCCGTGCAGCCGACGAGCATCGACGGGCTCTTCGCCGTGACGGGCGGAGTCTGCGACTACGCGGCCGTGACGGCTCTGTCGCGGCCCGAGTTGGCCCGATTGATCCGGCAGTATCGCGATTCGTTCGATCATGTGGTGATCGATGCCGGGCCGGTGCTGGCGTTTGCCGACGCCTTGTTGCTCGGCCAGCAAAGCGACGTTGCGATCGTCGCATCGATGCGGGATACGAGCCGCATCCCTCTGATCAATGCGACGATCGATCGCCTCCGGTCGGTCGGCGTGCGTGTGCTGGGGTTGGTCGTGAACGGCTATGCCGATTCCCGGCCGCAGCGACTCTACGAATCGCCGCTGCCGAGGTAACGTGGCTCGGAATCCGGGCGGGGGTGGTGCATGAAGATGGCGTCGGTTTCCAGCCTCCTGCCGGTGGTGGCGGCTGCCGGACTCGTGGTGGGCGTCACGCTCGTGCAGGGCATGTTCACCGACCGCTGGAGCGGGCGCAACGTGAAGGCCGATCTCCAGGCGGCAGCCGAGCGGCTGGAGGGCCGGTTTCCCAACCGGTTTGGCAGCTGGGAATACGTGCAGGAACTGGCGAGCGATCCCAAGCAGCTCGAACGCGCCGGAGCCGTTGGGCACATTTCGAAACTGTTCACGAATCGGGAGACGGGGGCGAAGGTGTCTGCCTTCATCGTCTGCGCGACGCCGCACGATGCTTCCGGCCACACGCCCGATCGCTGCTATCCCGGTGCCGGGTTCGAGATCGCCGAAGCCGAGCACCGGCAGAGCATTCCCCTCGACGATGGCCGGAAGGCCGAGACGTTTACCGGTACGTTTCGCAAGACGGGCCAGACGCTCCGTGTATTTTGGACGTATGGCGTCGATGGTCGGTGGATAGCCCCGCAGATCGCCCGCATCGAGCTGGCCGGCACCTCGGCCGTCTACAAGCTCTACGCGATCATCGATGAAACCCGGCTCCCGGGCGGCGAGGCTACGGTGATCTGCGCCGACTTCCTCTCGGCGCTCCTGCCCGAGTTTGACGAGGCGATGTTTGGCATCGGTGCGGAAGGGGGTGCCGCGCCCGAGGGTGGCACGCCGCCGGCGGGCAACGCGACCGACCCCGCAGAAACCGCCGTGATTTCTGCACGCACGACGGCCGCCGGCTGAATTTCAGATCGGCGCTGACCCGACCGGCTCGGCTCGGGTATCCTCCCGATGAGTGGCCCATGGCCATCTGCCGAGACTCTCGAGGCCAGGAGGTTCCAGCTGTGTCGGTTTCCGCCAAACGTGCTTTGATCACCGGAATCACCGGACAAGACGGCTCGTATCTCGCCGAACTGTTGCTCGACAAAGGCTACGAGGTGCACGGCATCGTGCGCCGCTCGAGCACGTTTGGCACGCAACGCATCGAGCATCTCTACCGAGACATTCACGACATGGATCGGCCGCTCGTGCTCCATCATGGCGACATGGCCGATGGCAACGGCCTGGCCAGACTGATCCGTGAAATCCGTCCGACGGAGGTCTACAACCTCGCCGCCCAGAGCCATGTGCGCGTGAGTTTCGACCAGCCCGCCTACACGGCCGACGTGACCGCCGTGGGCACGCTGCGGCTGCTCGAAGCGATCCGCGACTTTCAGGATGCGGTCGGCTACCAGATCCGCTTCTACCAGGCGTCGAGTTCCGAAATGTATGGCAAGGTCGTGGAGACGCCCCAGCAGGAGACCACACCGTTTTATCCGCGCAGCCCCTATGGCGTTGCGAAACTCTACGCCCACTGGATCACGGTCAATTATCGCGAAAGCTACGGGCTCCACGGTTCGTGCGGCATTCTCTTCAATCACGAGAGTCCGCGGCGTGGCGAGACGTTCGTGACCCGAAAGATCACCCGCGCGGCCACCCGCATCAAGCTTGGCCTGCAGAAGAAGCTCTACCTCGGCAACCTCGACGCGCAGCGCGATTGGGGATTCGCGGGCGACTACGTCGAGGCGATGTGGCTGATGCTCCAGCAGGAAGAGCCCGACGACTATGTGATCTCGACCGACGAGACCCATTCGGTGCGCGAGTTTTGCGAGAAAGTGTTCGGGCGGCTCGATCTCGACTACCGCGACTTCGTGGAGATCGACCCGAGGTATTTCCGGCCCGCCGAAGTCGATCTGCTCCTCGGCTCCTCCAAGAAGGCCCGCAGCAAGCTCGCCTGGCAGCCGCGCGTGTCGTTCGACGAACTCGTGGCGCTGATGGTGGAGTCGGATCTCGAATTGGCCCGGAAGGAGCAGGTGCTCCTGGCCGCGGGTCACGACGCCTCGGTGCCCAACCGCTGAGCCTCCACCGATGACCGATCTGGCACACAAACGGATCGTCGTCACCGGGGGAGCGGGTTTCCTCGGCCGGGCGGTCTGCCGACTGCTGCGAAACCGTGGCGTGTCCGACGACAGGCTTTTCGTGCCCCGCAAGAAAGACTTCGACCTCACCGTCGAGTCCGACGTGGCCCGGCTCTACGACACGGCCCGGCCCGACGTCGTGATCCATCTGGCCGCCGAAGTCGGCGGCATCGGTGCCAACATGGCCCAGCCGGGCCGCTTCTTCTACGCCAACATGGCGATGGGCCTGCACCTCGTCGAGCACGCCCGTCGCCGGGGCCTCGACAAGTTCGTCCACACCGGCACCGTGTGCGCCTATCCCAAGCACTGCCCGATCCCGTTTCGTGAAGACGACCTCTGGAACGGCTATCCGGAAGAGACGAACGCCCCCTACGGCGTTGCGAAGAAGGCGATCTTCGTGATGCTCGACGGCTACCGGCGTCAGTACGGGCTCGCAAGCGCGGTCGTCGTGCCCGTCAACCTGTACGGCCCCGGCGACAACTTCGACCCCGCCTCGAGCCACGTGATCCCCGCGCTCATCCGCAAGTGCGAAGACGCACGGCTTGCCGGCGCTGCGGAAGTGGTCTGCTGGGGCACGGGCGCGGCGACCCGTGAGTTTCTCTATGTCGACGATGCGGCCGAGGGAATCGTGAAGGCGGCCGAGATCATGGACGAGCCCGTGCCGATCAATCTCGGCGGCGGGATCGAGATCCCGATCCGCGACCTCGTGGTGAAGATCGCCGCCGCCTGCGGCTACACAGGCCACATCACCTGGGATCCGTCGAAGCCCGACGGCCAGCCGCGCCGCGGCCTCGACATCACGCGGGCCCGCACGCTCCTCGGCTGGGAGCCGAAGCAGGCCTTCGACACCGGCCTCGCGGCGACGGTGCAGTGGTGGCGCGAGCAGACTGGCTCGCGGGCGTAACGCTCACACACCCAATCCGGCTCGGGATTGCCGTCCTGTGGGGCAAGCGTCTCGCTTGCTGCTGTAGGACAGGCTTCAGCCTGTCATGCCCGAATGCGCCCAACCCGGCTCGCGGTTGCCCCATACCATCTCGCCGGACGCTCACTGCGCCCATCCCTGGGCTCCGTTCGCTCGGACCTGCCTGCGCTCCGCCATCCTGGCTGCGCTGGTCAGCTACGCCGGCTCAATGGCAGGGGCAGCCCCTCGCCTCCCGTTCTTGGAAGGGATCCAAGGCGTTAGGCCTGGAGGGCCAAGGCGAACGTCAAGCGAGAGGGTGCGGGCAGTCACAAGCTGGGTTGGGCGCGTCGAGGTTGGGCGCGAAAAGGGCACGAGTTTGACGCGTGTTCCCCGGCGGTTTAGCGTTGCAGGGGGTTTTTAGCCTTCTCAGCTTCAGGAACTCGCATGCCGTTTCGTCGCTCAGTGTTCGTGCTCGTTGCTGCCATTCCCCGCCTCGTCTCGGCTGCCGAGTCGGCGACGTACACCGTGAAGCCCGTGCCCTTTCGGCTGGAGGCGAAGCTCGAGGGCACGTTCGAGCCGCCCCAGATCGCGGACGTGCGGCCCGACAT
>CAMAVC010000038.1 GCA_945861585.1 Planctomicrobium piriforme | reverse complement strand
CGCGCCGCCGGCCGCAACGCGGGCCGCCCAGGCGACCCCGAAGCGGTGCAGACGGAACTCGCCGCCCGCTGGCTCTCGACCGACGAGCTCGACACGCTGCAGCGTTGACCTGGACTTGCGCACGAGCGCCAGCCTCGGGCACGCGTGCGACTTATCTCGACGCGCCCAATCCGGCGTCGGAGCCGGCGGTACGCTGCTCCATCGCCGAGGGCGATCGCTAGTCCCGTCTCAACTGTGATGGTGCGTTCGGTGTAAGCCGCGTATCTGCCCGTCGGCTCTTCCGCATCGCACCGACCGTCTCCGCCGCCTCCCCTCTCCAGTTGAGGAGGCGAGGGGTTACCCCTACCGTTGAGCCGGCGTAGCTGACCAGCGTAGCCAGGATGGCGCAGCGCAGGCAGGTCCGAGCGAACGGAGCCCATGGATGGGCGCAGTGAGCGTCCGGCGAGACGGTACGGGGTAACCCCGAGCCGGCGCCTTTCAGCGCGTGAGGTCGCCGTTGGTCTGCGGCGCTGCGGCGAGCCGCGGGCGGGCTTCGGAGGCGACGACATACGGCCGCTTGTATTCGGGCATGTAGCCCTGCGCCCCGCGGACGGACACCTGCTGGCCCACGAGCGGCGCGAGATTGACGCCGGCCTGCGGCGTGACGAACACGAGCACGGTGTTGTGGTCGTCGACGATGGCCCAGCGCGGCGCATCGGGCCGGCGCGAGACGACCGTCGCCAGCCGCCCGGTGGTCTCGAGTGTCGAGGGGGGCGTCCACGTGGGCTGACCGTCGGCGGGGCCGCCGCCGGGGAGCACGCCCGGCCGCACCGGCCGCGTGCCGAGCGCCGAGAGGCTCGACCACATGCTGCCCAGCCGCAGCGGCGATGCGTCGGCCGGGGCAGTGGAGGCGAGGGCCTGGTATTTGCCATGAATCGCCTCGAACCGCGTCAGCCGGGCGTCGATCGCCTCGGCCCGCAGACGTTCGGCCTGCGACGTGGTCTTGGCGGCGGCCACCCGCAGCCGCTCACGGATCGGGGCCAGGTTCATCTGGTCGGGCGGGCCGGTCACGGCGAGCGAGAGCGCCAGATCAATGTCGGCAAGCTCGTCGGTAGCGGCAGCCCCGCCGCCGCTCGTGACCGCGACCGCCGCGGGCTGGGCGGTCGCCTCGAGCACGCCGCTGCCCATCGGGAGCCAGCCGCCGAAGAGCCGTTGCGAGAGCGGCACCGGCGCGAGTGTCGGCGGAGGCGCTTGCTGCGGTGTCGGCGGGGCGGCCGCGTCGCGCACCTCCTCCACTGCCGCGGCCACGGCGGCACCGGCATCTTTGAGCGCTGCAAGCGCGGCCCCGGTGTCGGCATCAGCCGGCAGCGAGCGCGGCACGAAGGCGGCGAGCGCGGGCGGCAGGGTGAGATCGGCGAGGTTCGCCCACCGAAACTCGCCCGCCGGTGGCTCGATGCGCATCCAGAGGCCCGCATGGCGGCCCGACGGAATTCGCACCTCTTCCATGATTCGCACCCGTTCACCGGCCTCGAGCTGCACCTGGGCGACGTGGCGGAGATCGTTGACTTGTGATCCGATCCGCGCCACGGCGCCGTCGACGACGACCACGCCGACTCGGCTCACAGGGGCGATCTGCGTGGATGATTCGCCGCCGTCGAGCGCTGCTTCGTCGTCGACGTCGGCAGCACGAATCCAACTGTAGCTGCCCGCGACCGGCCGCACGGCGGCGTACCCCGAGGCATCGAGCGCCCAGACCTCGACCTCGGCACCCTGTGCGAGCCGTTCCGTCGGGTAGAAGTCGGCGCCCGGTCCGGCGCGGAGATAGGTGTGGTCTCGTGCCACGCGCACCGTCGTCGGCAGGAGTCGATCCGCAGCGGTGCCGGCAGTCATCGGCCCATCGTCGGCACGCGCTGCCCCGAAGCATGCCACCACGATCGTGACGACGATCGCACCCACGCGGTGCGGCGGTGGCATCGATGTCATGGGGCGAATCCATCCATGGAGACACGCCGCGCAAAGGCGCGTAGACGAGGCTTGGGCAACCTCGTCTACGCGCTGCGGACGGCCTGCCGGTAGCGGGCCGCACCTGCCTTGTAGACCAGGTCCGCAGGCCGCTCAAGCCGCGAATTTCGCCCGCTCCAGGCCGCTCGCCGGGGAACCTGCCGGGTTCGCCCAGCGTTCCCAGCTTCGGCGTCTTCCACGCCGATGGCGGCGGCGTGGCACCCTGCGCCCGGCTGACAGCGGCGGACATGCCATGCAGGCGCTGCTGGCGCTCGGCCGTCTCACCACCGGTCGACGGGCCGCTCGAGGATCTCGCGGAGCAGGATCGCCTGCCGGATCGTCGCTGGATCGCGGGCGGCCTCGACAAGCTCGCGGGCGGACACTCGCCCACGTGTCGCCCGCCTTGATGCTTCGGTCTGGGCCGCCTCCACGCCAGGCTGCTCGAGACCAGAGTGCAGATGCCCCAACTGCTCCTTGAAGGCGTCCTTCACGTGTCGCGCCACGTCCGAGGTCTGCACGTCGAGCGTACCCACGTGCCGTTCGCCGCCCGGCTGCGGGCGTTCTCCCGCCAGCCGCGTCGATGACGGCGCGAGCCGCGGCGGCTGAACCGTCGGAGCAGGCCGGGGCGGGAGCGCGGGCTTCGCGGTGCGCGGTTGCGACGGTGACTCTGGCCGTGACGCAGGCTGCCGAGTGGGTGGCTGCACGGGCTCGGCGGCCGGTGCTCCTCCCGTCACCTGGCGCAAGAAGTCGGCGATCTGCTTGTCGAGTTCGGCCCGTGGATCGGCCTCGGGCCGCACGGGCGGCCGGGGCATGGCGGCCTCGTCGCGCGGAAGGTCGGGAACCCGCACCACCGGCGGCCGGGCCGGGCCGCCCGCCACGCGGCGGAACAGGGCGAACACCTGCGACAGGATCCAGAAACCGACGAACAGGATCGGCAGGATCGCTTCCAGCCAGTCGATGCCGGCGGCGAACACGACGGGCATCTGCAGGGACGCGAGCGAAACGATCATGGCACGACAGGAGCCGGCGTCCCGCCCCCCGCGATCGTGCGCCGCATATCGGTGTCGGCCTGGAGATTGCGGAGCTTGTAGTAATCGACGATGCCGAGGCTGCCGGTGGCCAGTGAATCGGCGATCGCCTTGGGCACCTCCGCCTCCGATTCGACGAGCGCCGCGCGGCTCTCCTCGATGCCTGCGATCATCTCCTGCTCCTTGGCCACCGCCATCGCCCGCCGTCCCTCGGCGTTGGCCCGGGCCACGCGGGTGTCGGCCTCGGCCTGATCGGCCTGGAGACGGGCGCCGATGTTGGCTCCGACGTCGATATCGGCGATGTCGATCGACACGATCTCGAACGCCGTGTTGGCGTCGAGGCGGCGGGCGAGCACCGTCTTCGAGATCACATCGGGGTTTTCGAGCACGTCGGTGTGCCGCTCGGCCGAGCCGATCGCCGACACGATGCCCTCGCCGACCCGAGCCACGATCGTTTCTTCGGTGGCGCCGCCGATCAGCTGGTTGAGGTTGGTGCGCACCGTCACACGGGCCCGCACCTTGAGCTGGATCCCGTTCTTCGCGACGGCGTCGAGCGACTCGCGGCCGCTGTTCTTGCCGGGGCAGTCGATCACCTTCGGATAGACGCTCGTCTGCACCGCCTCCCGCACGTTGCGGCCGGCCAGGTCGATCGCGGTGGCGAGCTTCCAGTCGAGTTCCTTGATCTTCGCCTTGTTGGCTGCGATCAGCGCCTGCACGACGAGCGGCACGCGTCCGCCGGCGAGATAGTGGGCCTCGAGGGCCTGGCAGGTGAGACCAGAAGAATCTCCGAGCCCGGCCTGCACCGCCATGATCTTGCTGCGCACGATCACGGTGGGGTTCACCTTCTTGAAGCTCATCGCCACGAGATCGAAGAGGCCGATCCCCGCGCTCGACGCATACGACTGCAGCCAGAGCCGCAGGTAGCGGGCGAGGAGTCCGAACACGACGACCATGGCGAGAATGCCGAGGCCGAGGACAATCAACGTGGGCATGCGTGTGCTCCGTTCACCGGGAATCTGCTCTCCGAACCCTCAAGACTTGTTCCGGGGCGGGGGCGAGTCAAGTTTGCGGGGGGTCGAGCCGATCGAAGTCGAACGTTTCGAGCATGGGCGAGAGCCGGTCGGCCGCGGCGGAGGCCGCCGGTCCCGACGACCGTGATTCCGATTGCACCGGTCGTACGACCTCGCCGGCCGGCTCCCGGAGGCGAACCGGGGCCACCACCAGATGCCGCCCCTGCACGCTGACGGCCTGCACCGGCGCCCCGCACTCGATCGGCCCGCCGTCACTCTGGGCCTCGACCCGCAGGCCGTCGATCTCGACCATGCCCCAGGGAAGCATTTCGCTCAGGGCGCGTCCGCTGCGGCCGAGAAGCTTCTCGAGTTCAAGACGCCGCGCCGCCGCGGGCGCGACATCGGCAGGGTCGGGAGGCGGCGGCAACACGCGCCGGCCGAGGGGCGTCTCGGGAAACCAGCGGAATGCGAGGGCCAAGACCGTCGGCACGACGACCGTCGCGACCGCGAGCACCACGAACCCGGCCGTCGCGCCCAGCTCCAAGAACGCGGTGGCGATCGCCGCCACGATCGCAGTCAGGCTGAGGAAGCCCAGGATGCCGCCCGAGGGCAGAAACACCTCGAGCACCATCACGGCCAGCCCGACGATGAGCAGCAGAAGCACCCACACCACGGCCGTCATCGTGCACCTGCCCCGTCGTCCGCGGGCCGCACCACGATCCGTCGACCACGCACGTCGACCACCCGCACCGCCTCGCCAGGCTCCACGAGCTGGCCGTCGGTGGTCACGTCGACCAGCCTGCCGTCGATCCGCGCCTTGCCGGCCGGCACGAGCCGCGTGGTCGCGACGCCCGCTGCGCCCACGAGATCCATGAGTGGGTCGTCGAGGCTCTCCTCGGCGGCCGGCGGCTCGAGCAGCACATGCCGCAGCCCCGGCGCCCGCGGCAGCCAGCGCCGCACGAGCGTGGCGATCAGGGCCACGCCCACCGCGGCGCCGAGGATTCCGAGCAGCGACCATTGCAGCTGGCGGATCTGATAGTCGTTCGTCGGCAGCACGAACGACTGGCTCGCGAGCACGAGCGCTGCGATCACGAGCAGCCCGCCGCCCAGGCCCAGCACGCCGAAGCCAGGCAGGACGAAGATCTCCGCGGCGAGGCAGAAGATGCCGGCGAGAAACAACATCACCTCGAGCCAGCCGCTCGTGCCGTGCAGGTATTGGCTCCAGAAGTAGACGATAAACGCCACCATCGCCACGAAGCCGCCGAGGCCGATGCCGGGCGTGTGCATCTCGATGTACAGCCCGGCACCACCGATGAGGAGCAACAGCCACGCCATGCCCGGACTCGCCAGCGCGTCGAGCAGCCGGTCGGCCCAGCCCGGCTCCTGCGTCGCGATGTCGGCCGGGAGGCCGTAGGTCGCCACGACCGCCGGAAACCCGTCGACCACGTGGGTCGCGAGACCCAGCGCCTCCGCCGACCGGCCGGAGAGTTCGATCGGCCCGACGCCCACGTCGTCTCCGAGCTTCCATGAATCGCGGTCGTCGCGAGCCAGGAGTTCGTCGTCGCTGAAATACTCGGTCCGCCCGCTCGCCGGCTGCACCGCCCGATGCACCACGACCCCGGGTGCCACGAGCGCCACAGGAAGCGACCACGACCGCCCGCGCCGCTTGGCCACTCCTTCGCGCCACGCGACAGCCAGCGCCTCCGAGCGGCGCGGATCGACCGTGGCGGCTCCCTCGCCGCCGAGCACGGCCGTCGGCGCGATCACGAGCTCGTCGCAGGCCAGGGCCACGAGCGCCGCATCGGCCCGTGCCTCCCGCGGCACGTAGGCCACGGTGCGCACCCGGGCCGGATCGAGCCCGGCGAGGAAGGTCGCAAGCACGAGGCTCTGCTCGGGGTCGCCGCCGGGGCCGTCGATCCTCAGGCACACGAAGTTCGCGCCACCCGTCACCGCCTCGTCGATGCCGCGCTTGGCGCGGGCGACCGCATCGGCCGTGATCGGCCCGGAGAGGCCGACCAGCACGGCGTTCCAGCCACCATCCCCGGCCGCGAGAACAGCCAGCGACTTTTCATCGACTCCCAGACCGCGGGCGAGCTCGGCGGGAGTGCCGGCCAGGAGACGCACGAGCCCGAGCTCGCGGGCCCGCCGTCCGGCGAGCACGAGCGGCACGGGCCCGACCTCGTCCACCGAGAGCACCGCTGCCTCGCGCTTCACGGCGTCGAGATCCCGCGCCTCGACGAACCGCTCGCCGTCGTCGGTCGCCACCCGGGCCACCTTCGCGGCCGGATCGAGCAGTGCCAGGGCGAGTGCCGCCGGCACGGTCTTCCGCCGGGATGCCACCTGGGCGTAGGCCGCGCGCATCGCGTCGTCGACAGCCGGCTCCTCCGCGTTCGCAGGCCCAAGCACGGCATCGGCCGGCATCACGATCTCCTCGCATGCCAGGGCGGCGAGCACCGCATGGCCGCGAATTCCCTCCGGGAGGAATGCCACCGTCTTCACGCCGTCGAGCCGACCGTCGCCGAGAAATCGCGCCAGTTCGAAGGCCCGTCCAAAATCGGTGGGGAGGGCGCCGTCGTCGTCGGTCGGACGAAATTCGAGCACGAGCACGCCGCGCCTTGATCCCTGACTCCGCAGACCGTCGAGCTGCCGCAGAATCGCCGCCTTGACCTGCGTGTCGCGGGTGCCGGTGATCGGCAGCCTGACCACGACCGTGGCCGCGGGCACGGGCCGGTCGGCTTCGGCGCGGGCAGTCCGCACGCACGGCACGGTCGCGCACGCCGCCATGACGAACGCGCACAAGAGCCCGAAAAAAAGCCGGTGGCGGGGCATGTCGGGCATTCTAAAACCACGCCGCGGCGAGTCAAAAAACCAACCGCTGTTATACTCCGCCCACGATGAATAATGATGCTTCCACGGCCGACCTGACCGCCCGGCTCGTCGCCCTTGTCGCCCGCAAGGCGCTCAAACGCGGCACATTCACGCTGGCTTCGGGCCGGCAGGCGAGTTTTTACCTCGATGCCAAGCAGGTGGTTCTCGACGCCGAAGGGGCGATGCTCGTGGGACAGGCGATCCTCGCCCGGCTGGCCGCACAGCCCCAGTTCCCCGACGCTGTCGGCGGCATGTCGATCGGTGCCGATCCGATCACCGGTGCCGTCGTGACCATGGCGGGCGTCGCGGGCCGGCCGCTCAAGGGGTTCATGATCCGCAAGGAACCGAAAGATCACGGCACGAAGCGCTATGTCGAAGGTCCGGTGGAGCCGGGCCAGCGGGTCGTGATCGTCGAAGACGTCACGACCACCGGCGGCTCGTCGCTGCTCGCGATCGATCGGGCCCAGGAGTTCGGCCTCGTCGTCGACCGGGTGATCACGGTGATCGACAGGCTCGCCGGTGCCGAGGCGGCCTTCGCGGCCCGGGGAATTCGCCTCGAGTCGCTCCTCACGATCCGTGATCTCGGTATCGAACCGGACGCGGCCTGATCCACCCGCTTGCCCCGGGCAACACGCGGGCCGTAGGCTGGGATCAACGACTCGCGTCACCCGCCGTCGAGAGATGTGCGATGCTCCCGGGCCTCCTCCGCCTGCCGTCCGCCACCGTCGCGACCTGCGTCTGCCTCGCGCTCCTGGCAGTGCCGGCGGGCGCCGACACCGGTGGCCAAGACCGGCTCCCCGGGCTCATCGCCGGCCTCGGCGACGACGACTATCACAGGCGCGAGGCCGCGGCGGCCGAGCTCAAGGCACTTGGGCCGACGGCGATCGACGCGCTCCTCGCGGCCGCGGAGACGAGTGGCGACCTCGAGGTCGCGCTGCGGGCCCGCTGGCTCGTGGAGACGATTCCCTTCGAGATGCCGCACGACCCCCCGGAGGTCGTGAAGCTCCTGTCACGATTCAAGCGGCGCGGATTCGACGAGCGTGTGCAGGCGATGCATCGGCTCTTGCGGGTCGACGACGACGCCGGCATCGAGCCGCTGGCCCGCGTGACGCGGCTCGATCCGTCGACGGCAGGCTCGCGGGTGGCGGCCGCGCTTCTGGCTCGGGAGTGGTGGCCCGACGATCCAGCCTGGCCCGTGATGCGTGGCCGGATCGAAGCGGGGCTGGGCCCGAGCACCCGGCCGGCGGCGAGGTTTCTGGCGGCGCTCGTCGCCTTCACCGATCCCGACGCAAGCGCCGCCCACGACGCCGCGCTCGAGGCGGCCGCGGTCGCCCTCGGCGACCTACAGCGGCCGGCAGCCGACGAGACTCCGCCCGGCCTCGACCACGACGACAGCGACGAGCGCGTGGTGGTCGGACGAACCCTGCAGATCTTCGAGCGCTGCCACGTGCAGATGTTGCTCGCCGCGGGCCGGCGCGAGGCGGCGCTCAGCCTTGCCAAGGCGCTCCTCGAACGTGCGGCGGCCCTCAACGATCCCGACCGGCAGGTGGCCGCATGCGTCGACACGCTCGCCTGGGCCGTGCAACTCGGGCTGCCGGAGGCGGTCGAAGCGGTGCTCGCCGTGCCCGATCTCGCCGGCCGCAGCCCCCTCGTTGCTCACGCGATCGCCTCCGCGGAGGAGGCCCGGGGCCGTGGAACCGCGGCACACGCACGGTTCGAGGCCGCGTTCGCCGCCCTCGCGCACGACGGCTTCCTGGAACGGCTGCAGGCGGCCGTGATGCTCGCCAAGTGGGGCCGGGTCGAATGGGCCACGCGGTCGTACGAAGCCATTCTCGACGACACCGATCTCGCCATCGCCGAGCGGGGGCTGACGGCGACGATGCTCGGTGAGCTTCTCCACGACGTCGAGCGCGACGACGAGGCGGCACGGTGCGTGCACCGGTTCTTCGGCGACGACACGCCAGGAGCCGGCGATCAGCTCGGCCGCGATCCCCGCTCGCATCGCTCGCGCATGCACTTTTTCGAGAGTTGTGATCGCGCCCGGCGCGGCGACATGGCCGGATGCCGTGCAGCCGTGGAACAGGCGCTCGCCGCCTACCCGAAGGACGTGGACGCGCTGATCGCGCTCTACGCCTTGCCCGACAACACCGAGGAGCAGCGGGCCGATGCGGTCAGGCGGATCAAGGCGGCACTCGCGCGACTCGAGGAAGACATCCAGGCCGTGCCCGACGACACGACGGCCTACAACGAGTATGCCTGGCTCGTCGCCAACACCGAGGGCGACGTCGACAAGGCGACCCGCTACTCGAAGCTGTCGCTCGTCAAGTCGTTTGACAACGCGAGCTACCTCGACACGCTCGCCCACTGCCATGCCGCCGCCGGCCGACCCGCCGCGGCGATCCGCGCCCAGCGGCTCGCCAAGCGTGCGGAACCCTTCAACCGCACGATTCAGCGCAATCTCGAGCGGTTCGAGAAGCTCGTCGAGTAGGACGGGCTCGTCTGGTGGAGGACAGGCTCATGCACACCATCCCCCTGCCCGACACGACCCTGGCGGTCCACACGTGCGGCAGCGGCCTGCCAGTGCTGCTCTTGCATGGGTTTCCCTTCGACCACGCCATGTGGGCCGGGCAGGATCCGCTCGCCGACGACGTGCGGCTGATCGTGCCTGATCAGCGTGGCTTCGGCCGCAGCGCCGGCCCGCCGCCCGCAAGCATCGCCCAGCTCGCCGACGACGCCGTCGCCCTGCTCGACGCGCTCCATGTGGCCGAGCCGGCGGTGATCTGTGGCCTCTCGATGGGTGGCTACGTGGCCGAGCACGTGGCCGCGCGGCATCCGCACCGGGTGCGGGCGCTGATCCTCGTCGATACGAAGCTGGAAGCCGACACGCCCGAAGCACGAGCCGCGCGGGAAAAGCTCGCCGCGACGGTCGCCCGGGTCGGCCAGGAGGCGGTGGCCGAGGCGATGATCCCGAACCTCTTGGCCAGGTCCGACGCGGGCCGGGCGCGATCGGGCCGGGCTGCCGGCGAGGAACTCCTGCGGCGCACGATCCACGCCACGCCGGTCGCAACGATCACCGCGGCGCTCGCGGCACTCGCCGCTCGGCCCGACATGGTCGAGCCGATGCGGGCGGTGACGGTGCCCGTGCTGCTCGTCGTGGGCGCGGAAGACACGATCACGCCACCCGACTGCATGGAGCGGGCCGAACGGGTGTTCCCGCGGCCGCGGCTCTTGATCATGCCCCACTGCGGGCACATGGCGCCGCTCGAAGATCCCGACACGTTCAACGAGGCGGTGCGGGAGTTTCTTCGCGAGGTGGCGGGCCACGGCGCGGGCCCTCAGGCGGACGAGCATCCTCGGAAACACGTCCATTGAATCGCGGCCCGCCGGGTGGTGGTCCCGGCAGCGCACCCGGCGGAGGAACGCCACGGAAGCCGCCGTCACGGTTTGGCCCGCGGCCAGAGCCGGGCCGTACGAGGGCGTAGTGGTCGAGCCACTCGAGCCGCTCGGCGGTGTCGAGTTCGATCACGTCCTTGCGCTCGGCGGGGTCGCGGGTGGCGAGCCACTGGTGCCACAGCCGCGCGGCTTCGAGCAGTTCGTCGCGATCGGGGCCCGCGCCATCGCGGCCACCGAACACGCGAGCCAGACGCACCAGATCGCGGCGATCGACGGGCGAAAGCCGCTGAAATTCCACGGCGGCATCGGCGAGTTGCCGGCGCTGTTCGGCGGGCCGATCGGACAGTTCCGCTCGCCGCTCCGCGGTCGATCCGGTAGCGGGGCCGAACGACGCCGACGCAAACGTCGCCACCGCCGCATCGATCGCCTCGAAGGCCGGCGCGACGGCCTCGCCGCCTCGGCCAAACGCGAGTCGGCGCGGTGGCGGATAGTTCCGCCGGGCCACCGCGGTGAGAAACTCCACGCTCCCCGCTTCCTTCAAGACATCGTAGTGTTCGAGCACCGGCAGATACTCGAACACGGCCTTCTCCGGATCGGTGACGGTGGCCCGGCCGGCGAGTGTTCCCACGGCGAAGGCGCTCACCACGACGGCCAGCAGCCCGAGCCAACCCCGCCACCATGACCGCCGTCGCTGCCGCGGCCGGGCAGCCGCCGCGACCATCTCGAGCGTGGTCGATGTCATGCTCGGCGGCGCCGCCGACCGCGGCAGGCTATCGAGCAGGTCCCACGTGGGCCCGAGTGCCGCGGCAGGCGTGTCGGCCTGCGGTTCGTGCACGGGATCACTCATCGTGTGCCTTCCCGCTCGTAGGGCTCGAGCTTGGCGCGCAGTTGATCGCGGGCCCGAAACAAGAGCGACTTTACCGCCGGCACGGTAAGCCCCATCGCCGCGGCGATCTCGTCGTAGGAACACTGCTCGAACTTCGCGAGCAAGACGGCCATCCGCTGGTTGTCGGAGAGCGAGGCGATCGCCTCCTGCACGACGTCGCACAGTTCACTGCGAGCGGCCTGCCGGGCGGGCCTGAGGCCGCTCGCCGCCACGGCGAGGTGTTCGAGGCCGAGGGCGCTCGTCGAGGCCGACACGTTCTGCGGCACCCCCCGCTCCTTGCGGCGGTAGGCCCGCTGCCTCAGGTCGCTCGACACGTTGTTGGCGATCGTGTGGATCCACGTCGTGAACTTCGCGGTCGGCCGATAGGTGGCCCGCGCGCGATAGACCCTCAGAAACACCTCCTGGGCCAAGTCCTCGGCGATCGAATGGTCACCGGTGTGATGACGAAACAACGTGACGAGCCGGTCCTGCCAGAGCGCCACGAGCTCCTCGAACGCAAGCGCGTCGCCATCGCGCACCCGCAACATGAGCGCGGTGGACGGATCTACTGCGACGTTCGTCGTCATGGCGGAATCGTTCACCATCGAGCACCCCGCCGCCACAAGCCGCCACCCCGCGGAAGCTGCCGCCCCGCGGCAGCCACGCGAGCCCGGAGGTGCGAGCGCCGCCCTGCGAGGGAAACCTCGGCTTTCCCTCCGCAGGGCAAGGCCTGCACGGGCCATGGATGGCCGTGCAGGCCTAAAACTGGAGCGGAGGAGGATCGAACTCCCAACCTCGGCATTGCGAACGCCGCGCTCTCCCAGTTGAGCTACCGCCCCGAACGCCGGCCGCGGTTTTCCGCGGCCTGATCGAGGAATTTGATCGTACGGCACGGTCCCCGCAGTGTAAAGCGCTCTCTACAATGGGCGTATGCACGTTCCGCCGATCGTCGTTCGAGGTGCCCGCGAGCACAACCTGCGCGACGTCACGGTGGCCCTGCCACGGGGTCGGCTCGTGTGCCTGTCGGGCGTGAGCGGCTCGGGCAAGTCGAGCCTCGCCTTCGACACGCTCTATGCCGAGGGGCAAAGGCGCTACGTCGAGAGCCTCTCCACGTTCGCCCGACAGTTCCTCGGGCAGTTGCCCCGGCCCGACGTCGACAGCGTCACAGGCCTCTCGCCCTCGATCTCGATCGCCCAGAAGTCGGCTGGCACGAACCCGCGGTCGACCGTGGCCACGATGACGGAGATCCACGATTTCCTGCGCGTGCTCTACGCACGGGTCGGCACGGCCCACTGCCCCGAGTGCGATGCCGTGCTCGAGGCGCAGCCGCGCGACCAGATCGTGGAGCGAATTCTCGCCCAGCGGGCCGACGAGCAGGTGCTCGTGCTCGCGCCGCTGGTGCGCGACCAAAAGGGGGAGCACCGCGATCTGTTCACCGACCTCGTGCGACAGGGCTTCACGCGGGCCCGGGTCGACGGCCGGATCGTGCGGGTGGAGGATCCGCCGCCACTCGAAAAGCAGTTCAAGCATTCGATCGACGTCGTGATCGACCGGATCGTGGCCAACGCCGCCGGCCGCAGCCGGCTGGCCGAGGCGGTGGACCTCGCACTGCGCACCGGCGGTGGCCAAGTGATCGTGGCCATCGATCCCGGTGCCGACGGTGCCAGCGATCGTGGAGGCGACCTCGTGCTTTCGAGCCGCTATGCGTGCGTGGCCTGTGGCGTGAGCTACTCGACGCCCGAGCCGCAGCTCTTCAGTTTCAATAGCCCCATCGGTGCCTGCCCTGTGTGCGACGGCCTTGGCGACATCTACGGCATCGATCCCGAGAAGCTCGTCACCGACCCGACGAAGTCGCTCAAGAAGGGCTGCATGGGCGTGCTCGGCACGTTCCGCGACATGCCGCGCTGGATGCGGCGGCTGTTCACGGGCGTGGCCGCGCACGCCGAAGCGAAGAAGAAGCTCGCCCCCGGCACGCTCCTCGAAACCCCCTGGGAAAAGCTCACCCCTGCCCAGAAGAAGATCTGGCTCTCGGGCACGGGCGTCGAGGAGATCAAGCTCGCGTGGAAGCGCGGCCGGGCCGAGCGCGGCGCGAAGACAAAGTTTGAAGGCATCCTCGCACTCCTGGCCGCCAAGTGGCGGAACGCCAAGAGCGGCATCATCCGGCGGATGCTCGAAAAGCTGATGCGGGTGACCCCCTGCCATGCCTGCCAGGGCGCACGGCTCTCACCGCAGGCCCGGGCCGTGCGGATCACGAGCCAGGCCCGACGCGCGGGACCGCCTTCGCTCTCGCTCGACGCACTGTGTGCCCTGCCGATCGCGGACGCGCGGGAATTTCTCTCCGACCTCGTTCTCGACGGCACGCAGACCTTGATCGCCACGGAACTCCTCAAGGAGATCCGCTCGCGGCTCGAGTTTCTCGATCAGGTGGGCCTCGGCTATCTCGCGCTCGACCGCAAAGCCCCCACGCTTTCCGGCGGCGAGAGCCAGCGGATTCGCCTGGCCGCGCAGATCGGCTCGGGGCTCTCGGGCGTGCTCTACGTCCTCGACGAGCCCTCGATCGGGCTGCATCCCAGAGACAACGTCAAGCTCTTGGGCGCCCTCGAGGCGCTCCGCGACAAGGGCAACACGGTGGTCGTCGTGGAGCACGATGAAGACACGATCCGCGCGGCCGACTGGGTGGTGGACTTCGGGCCAGGCCCGGGCAAGCGGGGCGGCGAAGTCGTGGCGGCGGGCACGCCAGCCGACGTGGCGGCGAGTGACCGCAGCTTGACGGGCGCGTTTCTCGCCGGACGCGAAGCGATCGAGGTGCCGGAAAAACGCCGCAAGCCCACGGGCCAGACGCTGAAACTCTCCGGCGTGCGTCACAACAACTTGAAGGGGATCGATGTCGAGATCCCGCTCGGGCTTCTCGTGTGCGTGACCGGCGTGTCGGGCAGCGGCAAGAGTTCGCTCGTGGGCGACGTGCTCGAGCCCGAGCTGCGGCGGCTGCTCGGAAGCGAGGCCGCAGTGCCGGGCGAGTTCGACGCGATCACCGGCGCCGACCAGCTCGACAAGGTGATCGTGATCGACCAGTCGCCGATCGGCCGCACGCCGCGGTCGAATCCGGCGACCTACGTGAAGGTCTGGGACGACATCCGTGCGCTGTTCACGATGCTGCCCGAGGCGAAGAAGCGCGGCTGGAAGGCCGGGCGGTTCAGCTTCAACGTGTCGGGCGGCCGCTGCGAGGCCTGCGAAGGCAACGGCTCAACGCGGCTCGACATGGATTTTCTCGCCGACGTGTGGGTGACCTGCGACGTGTGCGACGGGGCCCGGTTCGCGAAGGACACCCTCGAGGTCCGCTGGAAGGGGAAGAACGTCGCCGAACTGTTGAACATGGAGATCGGCGACGCCCTCGAACTGTTCGCCGATGCCCCTGACATCGCGCGCAAGCTCCAAACGCTGCACGACGTGGGCCTCGACTACCTGCATCTCGGCCAGCCGTCCCCGACGCTCTCGGGCGGCGAGGCCCAGCGGGTGAAGCTCTCGCGCGAACTGGCTAAGCGCTCGACCGGCAAGACGCTCTACATTCTCGACGAGCCGACGACGGGGCTGCACATGGCCGACGTGCGGCAACTGCTCGCGGTGCTCGAACGGCTCGTGGAGGCGGGCAACACGGTGCTCGTGGTGGAGCACAACCTCGACGTCGTGAAGCGGGCCGACTGGGTGATCGACCTCGGGCCGGAAGGAGGCGCTGGCGGCGGACGGATCGTGGCCGAGGGCACACCGGAGCAGGTGGCGAAGGTGAAGGCCTCGTGCACCGGCAAGGCACTCGTACCGATTCTGGCCGCAGCCAAGAAGCCGGCGGCGAAGACCGCCGTGCGCCGCAAGAAGCCCGTCGATGCCGCCGCGCTCATGGCGCAGGTTGAAAAAGCGTCGCGCGATCCGGGCCCGCCGGCGATCATGGTCCGCAGCGCAGCCCAGCACAATCTGAAACAGGTGGATGCCGACATCCCGCGCGGCGCGATGACGGTCTGCTGCGGGCCGAGTGGTAGCGGGAAGACGTCGCTCGCGTTCGACACGCTCTACGCTGAGGGGCAGCGGCGGTATGTCGAGAGCCTCTCCCCCTACGCCCGGCAGTTCGTGGGGCAGGTGCCGAAGCCGGTGTTCGAGCGGATCGAGGGGCTGTCGCCGGCCGTGGCGATCGAGCAGCGGTCGAGCGGCAGCACGCCCCGCTCGACGGTCGGCACGCTCACGGAGATGTACGACTATTTTCGCGTGCTCGCCGCACGGCTCGGCGCCATGCACTGCCCTGACTGCGGCCTCGAGGTCGGAGCCCAGAGCGTCGATGAAACCGTCGGGCGGCTGCTCGAATGTCCGTCGGGCACGCGGATGCTCCTGCTCGCGCCAGTCGAACTCCGGGTCGGGCAGACACCGGAGAGCTTGTTCGCGAGCCTGCGGGCGGCGGGCTACGTGCGGGTGCGGATCGACGGGCAGACGGTGCACCTGGACGAGAAGCCGTCGCTCGACCGGAAGCGGAAAAATAGGATCGAGATCGTGATCGACCGCGTCACGGCAAGCCCCGCCGAGCGCAGCCGGCTTGCCCAGAGCGTGGAGGCGGCCTTCGACGCCGGCGCGGGCACGATGCTCGTGGCCCGCGTTGCCGACGGGCCCGACGGCAAGCCGCTGCCGGAGCCCGACTGGCCGGTCGAGGTGATGAGCCGCCGGCTCGCCTGCCGCTCGTGCGGCCGGGGGTTCAAGCCGCTGGAGCCGCGGCAGTTTTCATTCAACAGCCCTCTCGGCTGGTGCCCCGCGTGCGATGGGCTCGGCACGCGCACCGGCGTGGATCATGCGTCGCTTGTGCGCGACGCGACGAAGTCGCTGGCCGAGGGCGCGCTCGATCTGTGGCCGAGCCTCGACCGCAAGGACTGCGGCGCTACCAGCCGGGCGATGCTCGAGGCCCTGTGTGCGGCCACCGGCCTCCCGGCCGACGTGCCGCTCGCCGATCTCTCGGGCCTCCAGCAGCGCGTGCTGTTCGAGGGCACGGGCGACCGCTGGATCGAGGTGCCGCGGCCCTCCTCCGAGAAAGCCCGAGGCGTGAGCCGAGAGGATGCCCCCCCGTGGTTCGCGTTCCAATTCAAAGGCCTCGAAAACGCCTGCGAGGAGGCGGCCCGGCTCGTGGTCGGCCTGCGCTCGAAAGTCGACGCGGTGATGGGCGAGGTACCGTGCAGCGACTGCGGTGGCAGCCGACTCGCCGAGGAGGCAAGCGCCGTCACCCTCTGGGGCCGCTCGCTCGACGTCTGGTGCCGGATGCCGCTCGGCCGGCTGCAGCAGGAACTCGCGGCCATCGAGATCTCGGACGCCGACAAGAAGATCGCGGGCGATCTGCTCCGCGAGCTCGTCTCGCGGGTGAACTTCCTCGTGGACGTGGGGCTCGAGTATCTCGACATGGCCCGGCCCGCCGGGAGCCTGTCGGGGGGCGAGCTCCAGCGGATTCGCCTGGCGGCCCAGGTGGGCAGCGGCCTCACGGGCGTGCTCTACGTGCTCGACGAGCCGACGATCGGCCTCCATCCACGCGACACGCATCGCCTGATCCGCGCCCTCGGTAAGCTCCGCGACCTCGGCAACACGCTCGTCGTCGTGGAGCACGACCGCGACGTGGTGAACGCGGCCGACCACGCCCTCGACTTCGGCCCCGGCAGCGGCCGCGAGGGAGGCATGATCGTGGCCCACGCCGCGCCCACGAAGCTCGCGACGATGAAGGCCAGCGTGACGGGGCCCTATCTCAAGAAGCGCCGGGCCTGCGACGCGGTGCTCGAGAAGAAGCGGCAGACAGGCCGCCGGGTGCCCGGGCAGTGGCTCGAGATCAAGGGCATCCGCCATCGCACGCTGAAAGGACTCGACGCCCGGTTTCCGCTGGGCGTGCTCACGGCCGTGACGGGCCCGAGCGGCTCCGGGAAGACGTCGCTCGTGCTCGAAGTGCTCTGGCGGGCGCTTGCCCGCCGGCTCCACGCAGCCCGCGAGCAGCCCGGGCAGCACGATGCCGTGAAGGGGCTCGACCAGATCGACAAGGTGATCCTCGTCGACCAGGAGTCGATCGGCTCGACGCCCGGCTCGACGCCGGCCACCTACACGGGCGTGTTCGACCACATCCGGCAGCTCTACGCGAAGGTGCCGGAGTCGCGCACCCGTGGGTTCACGCCGCGCACCTTCAGTTTCAACGTCGATGGCGGCCGCTGCGAGGCCTGCGAGGGCCTCGGCCAACGCCGCGTGGAGATGCACTTCCTGCCCGACGTGTGGGTGCAGTGCGAGGCCTGCAAGGGCCGCCGCTATTCGTCTGAAACGCTCCACGCCAAGTGGCACGGCAAGAGCATTGCCGACGTGCTCGAGATGAGCGTGGCCGACGCGCACCAATTCTTCGAGACCGCGCCGCAGATCGCGCGGATCCTCGGCACGCTCGTCGACGTGGGGCTCGGCTACATCACGCTCGGCCAGCCGGCGCCGCAGCTTTCAGGCGGCGAGGCCCAGCGGGTGAAGCTCTCCCGCGAGCTGGCGAAGCCGGGCACGGGCAACACGCTCTACATTCTCGACGAGCCGACGACGGGGCTGCATTTCACCGACATCGAGAAACTGCTCCACGTGCTCGAGCGGCTGGTGGAGACGGGCAACACGGTGCTCGTGGTGGAGCACAACCTCGAGGTCATCGAGGCGGCCGACTGGGTGATCGACATGGGCCCCGAGGCAGGCGACGGCGGCGGCAGGATCGTGGCCGAGGGCCCGCCGGAAGACATCATGATCCATGCCCAGCGGGAACGTGCATCCGTGTCTACGAAGATCGTCCCGACCGCTGGCGATCCGCTCCGCAGCCACACCGGCGAAGCCCTCACCGCCCTCGTGTAGGACAGGCTTCAGCCTGTCACGGCTTCGATCCGCCTCAGCACCCCTACCACCGCGCCTCGAGACCCGTCGTCACCCCGTGCAGGAGCACGCTGCCATTGGTGTTGATGAGCGCCGTTGGAGGTGAGACGGCCAGGTTCGCCTGCGATAGTTGATCGGCGGGGATCGCGACACCACTCAGCCAGAACACCGAGTAGCCGGCCCGCCAGGACAGCCAGTTCGTGAGCCGGACATTCGCGTTCGCGCCCACCTCGCCGAAGAAGGCCGTCTGATCCGCGACCGACCCGACTTCGTTCGTGCCACTCGCCGTCGTCGTGACGGCTGAGTGTTGGAACGCGTTGTTGTAGAAGATGCCGGCTTTGCCGATTCCATTGACGGTAATCGGGCCTGTCTTGTTGTTCCACAGACTGAGATCCGCGCCCACCTGCCCACCGTAGAGATCGTTGCCCGTGATCGTGCTGGAGGCCAGATTGCCGTTCCCAAGTTGACCGGTCGAATAGGTGCCATTCATACCCAGGCCCTGATTCCACTCGACCCACCGGAAGCCTGCCAGCCAAGTCAACGGTCCGGGATTCCGGCGGCGCCAATTCAGCTCGGCACTCTTGATGAAGCCGCTGCTGGTCAGCTGCGCTGTATCGACCTGCCCCAGGAGCGGACCCACTCCGTAGACATTCGCCGGGGTAAACGGGCCCGCACCCACGGGCGTGGCCCGACCGTCGAAGAGCCCTGCTTGAAAATAGTTGCCTTCGATGGCGAAACACTCGTCGAGGTTGAACAACACTCCGTATCGGGTGCCCACGGAGACGGGCGTCTGTGCCTGGTTCACGTCGAGTGCCGTGAGACCTGCCGCGTTGAGCAGAATGGGCCGACTCGCGATGTTGCCCTGCCAGAGCATGAGCGCGTCGACCTGAACCACCCAGCGTGGATCGGCCGGCCCGAGGATGCGATTGATCCACCCTGCTCGCGAACGGCGCGGCGCCGAGTCTGCATCGGTGCACGATGCGACCGACAGACTGCCGTCGTCGATGCAGCCGATGCACTGCGGGCAATCGTCGCTCTCGTACACTGGGCATGAGGCACACGGAACCGACTGTTCGTCCGCTGCGACATACTCACGCTGGTGCGGCAGTCCGACCGTGCCATCGAGCGACACCGAATCGTTTCCCATGTCCACGAGGACGGATTCGGCCACGGGCGAGAACAGTTCGGACCGATCACTGACCTGCAAACCGTCCTCGAAGCTCGAGGCCAGTACGACAGTCGGCACGAAAGCAAACAACGCTACACCGGCACATCCGGAAAAACCGCGCCACGTGTTCATGGTCTCAATACCCTCCCAGGGAAAAAACTTCTCCCATGCTTTCGTCGTCCGGTCGTGCGGATCGTGATCGACGTACCACGAATTCCGGTCAGGAATCCTGGAGAAAATGGGTGGTTCGCGAGCCCTGTACGGACGAAACCAGCCCTCAACACCGCCCTAGCCGGCATTCTCCACCACCTCGCACCCGCCGCCCGTGAGTTGCCGGGTGAAGCGGATATCGAGCGTGCGGAGGTGGGTGTGCAACCCCGCGTCCTGGATCGGGAGGATGTGGGCGGGATGGCCCGACTCGTTGTGGTGCGAGTGCCAGAGGCCCGGCGGGGTCACGAACACCGAATGTGGCTTCCAGTCGAACCGCTCGCCGTCCTGGATCATGCCGTCCTTGTCGAGCGTGCGGCCGACCATCGTGTAGCAGCCCGGCTTGGCATCGACAACGAGATCCACCGCCACCGACTGATGCCGGTGCGGCGCCTGCACCGCGTTCACCGGGAGGACGCCGAACATCGCCCACAGCACGTGCGTGATCGTCATCGTCTGCGGAAACGAACGGTGCCCGAGGAGCACGCTCACCCGGCTCGCCTTCGCGCTCGCCGGATCGCGCATCACGGCCTGAAGCGCTTCCATGATCGCCGCGTGGGTGTAGAGCGTGGGAGCAAAGTGCCGCCGCGTGGCCTCGACGCCGAGATAGCGCAACAGCGGCTCGTCGTGCACCCAGTAGAGCGCCGCGTCGTCGGCCGCGATGTGCTCGGCGCGGCTCTTGGCTGGCAGCGTGAAGAGATCACCCGCCCGCCACGGAATCTCGTGGTCGCCGGGACCGCCTTCGCCGACATGTGAGCAGCCGCTCCCCCGCATCACGAAGAACAGTTGGCTCGTGGCGTTGGCGTCGGTCACGTGGGCGTCGCCAGGCCGCAGGTGCACGAAGTTGGCACACAATCCCGGCGTCGTGGCCGGGCCCGGGCAGCCGAGGGCCATGCTCGTGTCGAGCGGTACGGTGCGGGTGATCCCGCGCTCGTGGAGTTCCGCCGGAAACCGCGCCCCCGGGATCGCCCCGAGCGTGCCGTCGGCGAGCGGGTTCGAGGCGTAGCGGTAGTCGTGCAGCCGGGCGGCCTCGGTGAGCCGCTCGGCGGGCGTGTGATCGTGGGCCGGCTGTAACATGGAAGGACCTCCAGATGCTCAATCCTACCGGAATCATGATGGAACCCGCCGCTCCAGAAGCCAGGCCCGCGCTCAGAATCGTCTCGCTCCTTCCGGCCGCGACCGAAATCGTGGCCGCCCTCGGGCTCGCCGACCGGCTCGTGGGCCGGTCGCACGAGTGCGACGAGCCGGCGAGCGTGGCGACACTGCCCGCACTCACCGCCCCGCGGATCGATCCGGCCGGCACGAGCCGGCAGATCCACGACGCCGTCGGCAGGGCGCTCGCCGATGCGGCCGACGGGCCAGCGACGACGAATGCCCTCTACACGCTCGACACGGCACGCCTCGCCGCCCTCGAGCCCGACCTCATCCTCACGCAGGCGGCCTGCGATGTGTGCGCGGTCGCGACGGCCGACGTACGGGCGGCGGTGTGCCGCATGAGCTTTCCCGCCCGCGTGCTCGAGCTCTCCCCGGCAATGCTCGCCGACGTCTATGCCGACATCCTCGCCGTGGGGGCAGCCACGAGGACGCTTGCAAAGGCGCGTGAGGTCGTGGCCCGGTTGCGGGCACGCGTTGCCAGCGTGGCGTGCCGGGTGCGGGCCGACGCACGACAGGCTGAAGCCTGTCCTACGGTGAGCATCATCGAATGGCTCGCCCCGCCGATGGCGGCGGGCAACTGGGTGCCGGAACTCGTATCGCTCGCCGGCGGTCGCGACGTGCTCGGCAAGTCGGGCAGTCACTCCCACTGGATCACCTGGGACGACGTGATCGCCGCCGACCCCGACATCGTGATCCTCGTGCCGTGTGGGTTCACGCTCAACCGCGTCGTCGCCGAAGCCGAGTCGCCTGCGATTCGCAATCGGCTCAAGATGCTCCGGGCCTTTCGCACCAGACGCATCTACGCGGTGGACGGCCACCATCTCTTCAACCGCCCCGGCCCGCGGCTCGTCGACTCGCTCGAGGTGCTCGCGGACCTCCTGCATCCGGGGATCTTTTCATTCCCGGCAACGAAGCGGTTTGCCCGGCAGATGTAGGACAGGCTTTAGCCTGTCGTGACGTCGTAGGACAGGCTTTAGCCTGTCGGTATTCCTGACAGGCTGAAGCCTGTCCTACTTACCGCAGATCGAGTGGCTTCACGCCCTTCTTGTGGCCACCGGCCTTGAACGGCGTCGGCTCATACGTGCCCACGACTTCCACGTCCGCGGCCGTGGGAATCTTGTCCTCGAGCCCCACCGCCCAGTAGGCCGCGTTCACGAGCAGCCGCCGCAGGCCGGCCGATGCCAGGTCGGTCGACGAGCCCATCGTGGTCGTGAACACGCGGCCGGTCGGCCCGCCTTCCACGGCATACGTCTTGGTCCATGCGATTGGCATCATCGGCTCGTTCTTCTTGGCGTCGGCGCCTGTGACGACGGGTGCATCGGGCGTCATCCCCTCGAGCACCTGCCCGAGCACGAGCGGCTTGGAGTCGCCGGGCAAGGGCAGCCGCACGCCGTACACGTCGGTGGGGCCCCAGATGTCGCCGTCCTTGATGCCCCGGACGATCGGATTTTCCTTCGCCTCGGGCACGAGGAGGCCGCGCGTGCTCTCGTGGCCGTGATGGCCGTGGTGGCTGATCCACGTCTCGCCCAGCACCTGGCGGCCGAAGCCCTCGGTGAACATGTCGGTCTTGTTGTTCCAACTGTAGCGGGCGAATCGCGACTCCTTCGGCAGCGCGAACGCATGCGTCGCGGTTCGCAGCCCGATCACCGGCTTGCCGGCTTTCAGATACGCATCGATCTCCTGCATCTGCTCGTCGGGCAGGTTGCGAAACCGCGTGGCGATCACCATCAGGTCCGCCTTCCGCAGGGCCTCGAGCCCCGGGACGTTTTTCTGGTTCATGGGGTTGATCTCGCCCGTTTCGGGATCGATCGCATAGAGCACGGTGCAGGTGAACCCATGATGCTTGGCGAGGATCTTCGCCAGCTGCGTGAGCCCCTCCTCGCTGCGGTATTCCTCATCACCGCTCACGAGCACGACATGCTTGCCCTTTCCGGGCCCCTCGCCCCCTTCGATCACGAGCCAGGGGTCGGCGGCCACGGCAGCGGACGAAACGAACGCCACGATCAGAGCAATGAACCGCATGCATGACCTCCAAAAAAGTAGGACAGGCTTCAGCCTGTCACGAGACGCATTCTATCGTCCAGCCTGCTGAAAAAACGCGAACACGCCACGTTTGTTGGCCACGATCACGTCGGGCTTGCCGTCCGCGTCGAGGTGTCCCACGGTCACCTGCGTGCCCACGCCGCTGTCGTCGTCGATCTTATGCGCCACGAAGGTGGCTCCGCCCTTCCCGTCGCGCACGAGTTCGAACCAATAAAGCACGGGCGGCGCATTCGGCTCCACATCGCCATTGATCCCGTGCGCCCAGCGGCGTTTACCCGTGACGATGTCGCGGAGGCCGTCGCCATTCATGTCCACGAGCCGCAGTGCATGCAGCTGGCTGAACGCGACCCCCTGGGGGTGGTCCTCGGGCTTTGAGCCCATGATCCGGCGCTCGGTAAACGTGCCGTCGGCGTTCTGCTCGAACCAGCCGAGCCCGTAGCCATGGCCGTCGTAGCTCGTGACCACGTCGGTGCGGCCGTCACCATTGACGTCGTACGCTTCCATGTGGGCGCCGCCGCGAGGCGCGTCGGGCGGTCCGAACGGACCCGGATGGAACGGCCAGATCGTGTCCTTGGAGATATCGACCGGCTGCTCGAACCAGCCGTCCTTCGTGAGCAGGTCTGGGCGGCCGTCGCCGTTCACGTCACCCGCGCCGTAGCCGTGCGTATAGCGAAAATACTTCTTGTCGTTCTCGGGCGACTTCGGCGTGACGGGGCGAAACCGCGCCTTCGCCAGCGGCTGTTTCCAATCGATCTCGGCAAATCCCAGCTGACCGCGTGAGTGCACGAGGAGCTCGGGCCGTCCGTCGCCATTCATGTCCGCGAGGTCGGGCGACTCGCCGTCGGCCACGTCGAAGATCGCGTGCCTCTCCCAGTGGCCAGGCTTCCCCTGCGGGTTCACGAACACATGGGCCGCTTCGCCCGGCAGACCATACACGAGAATGTCGGGCCACGAGTCGCCGGTGAAATCGTGCGCGTACGCCAGAAAGTAGTCCGAATACCCCTTCGTGGGATCGTAGGGTGTCTTCGTCGGGCCGCTCGGATTGTCGGCTGGAGGCGTGAACTCGGTCTGCCGCGAAAAATCGGGCCCATGCCAGATCGTGTTGCCAGCCGTGATGTCGACGTGGCCGTCCTTGTCGAAGTCGGCCATGTCGCAGCCCTCGGCGACGAAGCGTTCGCTGAGGGTCTGCTTCTTAAACGTCACGTCGGCCAGGGCCGGCACGGCGACGAGCAGTGTCATGCAAAAGACCGCTGCAAGACGAGACATCGAGTTCCTCATGACGGCCCTCGAGGGCGACAGGCTGAAGCCTGTCCTACTTGGGAAGTTTGGCCCGGATCGCATCGGCGGCGGCCTTCGCCTCGGCTTCGAGGCCGGGCAGCTTCGACGCCTGCTCGGCGACCGCGAGCATGGCCGGGCTCGGATACCGGGGCAGGATCTCGAGCACGCTCTTGCGATCCGCCGCATCCTTCGCCGCGGCGAGGGCCTTCGTGCACATCTCCGCCCGCTCCGCATCGGCGAGCGCGAACTGCCTCGCGATCCGGATGTAGCCGCGGATCGCCCGGGTTTGATACTTCTCGCCGATCGGCGCGGCCGCGAGGTCGAGCAGCACGGGCGCCGCATCGGCCGTCATCCACTTGCCGAGCAGTCGCGTGGCGGCGTCGGCGAGCGATTCCTCGCCCGACATCGCCGCGGCCTTCACAGTGGCGAGGGCCTTCGTGCCGCCGACCTCGCCCACGATGTCGAGGATCTTGGTCTTGGTCTCGCCCGAGGCCGCGGCCACCGCCGTCGCGAGCTTCTCGGCACAGGCGTCACGATCGGGCATCCGCACGCACGCTGTGAGGAGCGACTTGTGCGCCGCCTCGCCTTCGGCCGCATCGCGCGGCTTGACGACGGCATCAACGAGCAGCCCGAGGTTCGCAAGATCGACGATGTTGCCCAGGGCTTCGAACGCAGCGCCGCGCACCACGGGATCGGCGCTTGCCACGAGCGGCTGCAGCTGCGCGACCGCAGGAATCCGCCGCGCGCCGATCACCTGGGCAAGAATCGGCTGCAACTTTGCATCGGCACCTGACAGCCGGCCGATCACGACCCGGTTCACGGCCTCGCCAGGCAACGCCACCAGCGCCATCCGCGCGGCATCCGCCACGGCCGGATCAGCCGCGAGCGACACGAGCGGATCGACGGCCGATGCGTCACCGATCCGGCCGATCGCCTCGAGCGCCGCCAGGCGCACCGCCTGCGGGCTGCTCGCCGCCCAGCGGAGCACTGTCGCCTGCAGGCCCGGGGGAACGCCGCCGTCGGCGTTGCGGTCGGCCAGCACCTTCACGAGCAGCGCCGCCTTGTCGGCACTGCCACCGCCGGCCATGCGCGTGATCTCGTCCACGAGCGCCACATCGACGTCGCCGGCCGCGGGCCCATCGAGCAGTTCGCGAGCCGTGAACAGGCCGATGTTCGCCATCCGCCGCGAGGGCGACCGGAGCGTCTCGATGAGGAGCGGAATGCCGTCCTTGCCACGAGCCAGAATCAGGCCGCGGGTGGCCTCGGCCTGCCGCTGCTCCGACACCTTGGCCGTGCGGATGGCGCCGTAGACTTTCCCAGCCTCGCCGGCCTGGCCGGCGGCAAGCAGCCGCTCGGCACAGACGATGGCCGCCTGGGCCATGTGGTCGAGCCGTGGCTCTGCGGCAGTCAACTGCTTCGCGAGGATCGCCGCCGCGGCAGGCGTGCCGATCTTGCCGAGCGCGGCCGCTGCTGCGGCCGCAACCTCGGCGTCGGCGTCGCCGAGCCGACCTTCGAGCAGGCTCGTGGCCGCAGCATCGCGCCGCACGCCGATCGAGTTGATCACGCCCACGAGGAGCCGGCCGGAGAGCGACCCGGCGGCCGCGCGCAGCGCGGCGTCGGCCTCGGGGCCCGGAATCGCCTCGAGTGGAATCCGTGCCCACGATGCGAGCCGCTCGTTCGCGAGCAGCTTCGCGAGGTCGCCGACCGCGGCAGCCGAGCCCTTGATCGCGAGCTTCTTGCAGACGAGCGCCTTGTCGGCCTCGCTTGCGTCGGAGCGGAGCACGGCGATCAGCTCGGCTTCGGCCGGCAACGCTTCCGCCGCGCACACGGCGAGGCCAGCGGGCACCGAACAGGCGGCAGCCACGACGATGGTCAGCAACAGAGTCTTCGGGTTCTTCAAGGGCATCGTAGAGGCTCCGTTCATACTCGCCATGGCTCCCGCAGGGCTTCCGACCGCAGCCGGTTGGCCTCGTCGTCGCCGACGAACATGTTCGTGGCGTTGTCGAACTTCACCGTCCGGCCAAGGGCGATCGCGATGTTCGCGGCGTGGCAGGCGATGTGGGCATTGCAGGCCGCGTCGGCATTGCCCTTCGGCTTGCCGCGGGTCTTCACGCAGTCGAGGAAGTCGCGGACGTGGACCGTCGCTGGATAGCCGCCGATCTCTTCGATCTTGCGACCGGCCAGGAGCGCCGGTGAGCTGAGCACGAGCTTCCCCGAATCGCCGGCCTCCACCCAGCCCGTTTCGCCCTCGAACCGCACGGGGCACGAGCCGAGCGGGATCCAGCCTTTCTCGCGGAAGATGAGCTCGGCGCCGTCGGCATACCGACACACGAGCTGGTCGTTCGCGGGCGGCTGATACTCCACGGGTGGCAGACAGTCGTTCACGGCCCACTGACAGAGATCGACGCAGTGCGAGCCCCATTCGAGGACGCCGCCGCCCACGAGCCCGCCCCCCTTCTCGAAGTTGAATCCGTCCTTGAGCGTGTTGGCATTGAACGGCCGCCAGGCTGCCGGGCCCAAGTACATGTCCCAGTCGTCCACCTTCGGATCGGGATCGGGCTCCGCCGGAAGCCAGCCGCTCATCGTCGCCCTCAGGCCATTCGGATGGGCGTAGACCTTCTTGATCTTCCCCAGCCGGCCGGTGCGGGCGAGCTCACAGGCGAAAGCGAAGTGCGGCAGGTTGCGCCGCTGCGTGCCCGCCTGGAACACCGTGCCACACCGCCGCATCGTGTCGCGGTGGATGAGCGTCTCGGCGATGTTCTTCGTGCAGGGTTTTTCGCAGTAGATGTCCTTGCCCGCCTTGGCGGCGAGCATCGCCATCAGGCCGTGCCAGTTGGGACCGGTGGCGATCAGCACCGCGTCGATGTCCTTGCGGTCGAGCACCTCGCGAAAGTCGCGGTGCATCGTGCAGTTCTCGGTGCCGTACTTCGTGTCGGCGATCTTCTTGACGGCCTGGCGACGACCCTCCTTCACATCGGCGATGGCGGCGAACGTCACGTCTGACTGCTCGAGAAAGCAGCCGAGATCGTATTCGCCGCGGCGACCGATGCCGATGCCGCCGACGATGATCCGCTCGCTCGGCGGCACCGCTCCGTCGAGGCCGAGGGCCGACGAGGGAATGATCGTGGGCACGGCGATGGCAGCCCCGGCGGACAACCCCGCCTGAAGGGCACGCCGCCGGGACACTGTCCTGCGCGAAGCCTGCATGGAACCGCCTCCTGGAATCACACGAACGGGATTCACATCACTGCGACCGACTCGAGTCATGAGCGTACCAGCCTCTGCGATGGTGAGCCACCACGAGGCACTAGACTGACGCCGGTTTCCTGTCCGTCGTCATGCGCGAAATCTTCCATCGAGCCGCCATGAATCGCCCGAGCTCCTCGGCCCTCGAGGCCTTCGTCGTTCACGCTCCCGGGCGCGTGAACCTGATCGGTGAGCACACGGACTACAACGAAGGCTTCGTCGTGCCGATGGCGATCGAACGGGGTGTCACGATCACTGTCACGCGCCGTCGGGATCGCATGGCTGCCTTCCGTTCCGAGCGCGAAGCGGGCGCGGCACTGCTCGACCTGCGGGCGGCGCTCGAGCCCGGCCGCAGCGACTGGGCTCGCTATCCCGCGGGCGTGCTCGCCGGCTACCAACAGCTGGGCTGGGAGATCCCGGGATTCGACGCGGTGATCACCGCCGACCTGCCTGCCGGCGGCGGCTTGAGCAGCAGCGCCGCGCTCGAGGTGGCCACGGCCACCGTCATCGAGATGCTCTGTGGCCAGGCACCACGCGCTCTCCGATCTCGAGCGACGCCGGGCCGGGCACGTTCTCGCGGAGAATGACCGGACGCTCGCATTCGTTGCTGCGATCGAGCAGCGCGACTGGCCCACCGCGGGGCGGCTCATGCACGAAAGCCATGCGTCGCTCCGCGACCTCTACGAGGTCTCCTGTCGCGAACTCGACACGCTGTGCGAGATTGCCATCCGCCAGACTGGAGTGTTTGGCTGCCGGATGACCGGCGGGGGATTCGGGGGCTGCGCGATCGCGCTCGTGACCGCGGCAGCGGCCGACGCCGTGGCGGCGGCAGTGCACCGCGACTACTTGTTGGCCACCGGCATCGATGCCGAGATGTTCGCGACACGGGCCGCCGCAGGCGCGCGGGTGCTCCCGACGTGATGCCGCATCACACCCGCCGTTCGGCCTGCGTGCTCCGCAGGTGGATCGTCTTGCGGTCGAGATCGTGGTGGGCTTCCACGAATCGCACCGTGCCGCTCTTGGCCCGCAAGATCAGTGAATGCGTGGTGGCGATCGTGCCGCGCACGTCGACACCCTCGAGCAGCGGCCCGGTGCTGATACCGGTGGCCGCGAACACGATGTGGTCGCCGCGGGCGAGATCCCGCGACATAAACTGTGTGCCCAGCCGGTCGCCCCAGCCGATCGCCTCGAGATGCTTTCGCTCCGCCTCGTCGCGCGGCCAGATCTTGGCCCGCATTCCACCACCGAGGCAGCGGAGGGCGGCCGCCGAGAGCACGGCCTCGGGCGCGCCCCCGATGCCCACGTAGAGATCGATCGAGCTCGTACGCATCGCCGGCGCGAGCGCCGCGGCGATGTCGCCATCCTGGATGAGCCGCAGCGCCGCCCCCTTCCGCCGCACCTCGTCGATGAAGGACTCGTTCCGCGGCCGGTCGAGGATCGAGACGACCACGTCGCGCACCTCCTTGCCGAGGATCTTGGCCGTGACGTCGATCACCTCGCCCACCGGCGCGTCGATGTCGATCGGTAGCGTCGGGTCGGCCACCCACGCCTTCCGCACCTCGAGCGGGTAGGCGAGCTTCTGCATGTAGAAGGCGGGGACGTCGAGGAGGCAGGGCGTGCCGTCGGTCACGAGGCCGGCGGCGATGCAGGAGAGCGAGTTCGGCATGCCCTTGGCCACGTTCGTCGTGCCGTCGATCGGATCGAGCGCGATCTCAAACCGCGGTGCGCCTGCCCGCCACGTGCCCACCTTCTCCCCCTTGAAGAGCCCCGGGGCCTCGTCCTTGATCCCCTCCCCGATCGCGATCTCGCCGCACATCTCTACGAGATCGAACATCCCGCGGATCGCGTCGCAGGCGGCCGCGTCGGCGAGCTCCTTCTGCCCCTTGCCGAGCCACTGGAGCGTGTTGAGCGCGGCGATCTCCGTCGCCCGCAAAAAGTCGAATTCGATCTGGCGTTCGATGTCGGAGTGGTGCGTCATGCCCGGCACGATAGTCGCGCGGGCGGATCGAAAAAAACACCGGTTTTCATTGGCGGCTGCCGTCACCTCGGCGAACGGTTTCTGTCAGGTGGCACGCGCCTCTTCGCGAGGGTATTGTCTTTTGAGACGCATGGCTGACTTTCCACGATTTCCGAACCAGTCGCAGTTTCCCCGGCTCCCCACCGGGGGCGGGCTGCCCCTGCCGGCGCTCCTCACGGCGGCGCTCGCGCTCTTGCTCGTCGCGGGCCTCGCCCGCGGCGTCTACACCGTCGGCCCCGAGAGCGTGGGTGTGGTGCAGCGGTTCGGCCGGTTCATCGGCACGTCGGGGCCTGGGTTGCGGTTCAAGCTGCCCTTCGGGATCGACACCGTCACGATCCTCCCGGTGAAGCGTCAGCTGAAGATGGAGTTTGGCTTCGGCTCCGGGCACACGACGAACCCCGACCAGGTTTCGAACGAGCAGGAGCGGGAGCGCGACATGGTGACGGGCGACCTCAACGCCGCGCATGTCGAGTGGGTCGTGCAATACGAGATCGCCGACCCCGAGCAGTATCTCTTCAACCACCGCGAGCCCGGCCCCACGCTCCGCGACCTCTCCGAGAGCGTGATGCGCGAGGTCGTGGGCGACCGCACCGTCGACGAAGTGCTCACGATCGGCCGGCAGGGGATCGAGAACGAGGCGATCGCCAAGCTCTCCGCCCTCGCCGAAACCCTCCACATGGGGCTGCGGGTGCAGCAGGTGCAGCTCAAGAACGTGCATCCGCCGACGGCCGTGCAGCAGGCCTTCGAAGAGGTGAACCGCGCCCAGCAGGAGCGCGAGCAGATGATCAACCAGGCCAACGGCGAATACAACAAGGTCGTGCCCCGGGCCAGTGGCGAGGCGCAGAAGCAGCTCAGCGAGGCCGAGGGCTACGCCACGAAGCGGGTCAACGAGGCCGAGGGCGACGTGGCCCGGTTTCGAGCGCTCCTCGAACAGTATGAAAAGGCTCCTGCGGTGACGCGGCAGCGGCTGTACCTCGAGACGATCGGCCAGGTGCTCCCGCAGCTCGGCGGCAAGGTGATCCTCGACGCCGACGCGAAGCAGTTTCTGCCGCTCATGAACCTGCCGGCCAGCGTGCCGCAGCCGCCCCAGCCTTCCGCCCGGAGGCCGCAGCCATGAGCCCGCTGCCGAT
>CAMAVC010000037.1 GCA_945861585.1 Planctomicrobium piriforme | reverse complement strand
CTCTCGAGCGCGAGCGGCATCGCCCCGACGGTCGAACTCCACGTGCTCCAGAGCGGCACGCCCGCGTCGGTGACCGTGACGGCCGGCGACGGCCCGATCGACGGCATCTTCCTGGCGATCGAGAAGCTCACCGGGATCACGACCGTGTGTCGCGACTTCCGCGTGCAGGCGGTGACCGTCGGGAAGGACGCCCAGGCCGAGGTGACGGTGGAACTCGAGCACGCCGGCCAGGTGCAACGCGGCCGCGGCGTCTCGACCGACTCGCTCGAAGCCTCCGCGAAGGCGTTCCTCGCGGCCATCAACCGCCTCGCCCTCGGCGTACAGCCCCGCCTGCACCCGCAGCGGCCGTAAAACGCTCGCCGTAGCGACATAGTTGGAGCTTTTTCGCTAGGCAGAAGGGGAGGCTGCGGGCTACCCGTGTCCCTCGAGCCGGCGTATGTGACCAGCGCAGGCAGGATGCCGGAGCGCAGGCACATCCGAGTGAACGGAGCCCAGGATGGGCGCAGTGAACGTCCGGCGAGGGGGATCGGGTGGCCCACAGCCGGCGCAATTGAACGCTCACCCCGCTCGAAACAGCGCCTCCACGCGGGCCCGCTCGCGGTCGATCTGCTCGTCGGTGGCCCCGAGGTGCCCGAGAATGCTCGTGGTCATCGCGAGGGCGACCTCGCCCTCGTCGGCAAACACGTGGGTGGCGCCGGCCTTGCGCACGGCGGGAACCTGCCGCGTGTATTGCGTGCGGGCCACCACGCGGATCTCGGGATTGAGCTCGCGTGCCCGGCGCACGATCTCCTCCTCGGCCGCCCCCGTCGCCGCGGTGAGCAACAGGTGCCGGGCCCGCGCGATGTCGGCCTCGGCGAGGATGTCGGGTCGGCTGGCGTCGCCATACACGGCCCGGACGTCGAACGTGCGCAGCCGGCGAACGGTGTCGAGATTGAGCTCGATCACGATCGGCTCGATACCGTTGTCGAGCAGCAGCTGCGTCACCGTCTGCCCGACCGGCCCGTAGCCGACGACGATCGCCCGATGCGCCGCATATCCCGAGGCGTGATCGGCTTCTCCAGCGGGCTCCGCCGTCGAGGCGAAGCGGCGGGCGAGCAAGGGCTCCAGCAGCCGGGCAGCGCGATAGAGGAGCGGATTGAGCGTGATCGAGGCGATCGCCGCGGCCACGAGGGCATCGACGGCCCGATCGGGCATCGCGCCGAGCTCGCGGGCCACGGCTGCCAGCATGAACGAGAATTCTCCGATCTGAGCCAGGGATGTCGCCACCGGCAGCGCGATGCGGAGCGGATAGCCCCGCATGAGCGCGATCGCGAGTGCCGCCAGCGGCTTCGCGACGAGGACGATGCCGAGCGTGGCGGCGATCAGCCCGGGGGCCTCGAGGAGGGTGCGCGGGTCGAAGAGCATGCCGACCGACACGAAGAACAGCACCGCGAAGGCGTCGCGCATCGGCAACGCTTCCGAGGCGGCACGCAGGCTGAAATCGCTGCGGCCCACGATCATCCCGGCGAGGAATGCGCCCAAGGCCATCGAGACGCCGAACAACGTCGCCGACACGACGGCGATGCCGAGCGCGATCACGAGCACGGCGAGCGTGAACAATTCCCGCGACCGCGTGGCCGCCACCCGCTCGAGCGTCCAAGGAATCACCCGGCCGCCCACGATCACGAGGAGCCCGACGAGAAGCCCGATCTTGAGGGCCGCGAGGCCGAGCGCCGTCGCCGCGCCCACCGGCCCCGACTGGGCATTCAAGAGCGTGGGCAGGAGGACGAGGGCCACGACCGTGAGCAGATCTTCGACGACGAGCCAGCCGACGGCGATGTGCCCGGCGCGGGTGTGGAGATCGTGGTTGTCGGACAACACGCGGATGAGCACGACCGTGCTCGCGACGGACGTGGCGCCGCCAAAGATCACGGCAGTGGGCCAGTCCCAGCCGACGAGCCGGCCGACGAGGGCGCCGAGCACGGTGGCGACGGCGCTCTGCACGAGGGCCCCGGGCACCGCGATGCCTTTCACGGCCACGAGTTCGCGCACATGGAAGTGCAGCCCGACACCGAACATCAGGAGGATCACGCCCACCTCGGCCAGCTGCTCGGCCACGCCATGATCGGCCTCGAAGCCGGGCGTGAACGGCCCCACGGCGATGCCGGCCAGCAAATACCCCACGATCGGCGAGAGCCGCAGCGCATGGGTGATGAATCCAAGAACGAGCGCCGCCGTGAGGGCTGTCGTGAGCGTGAGGATCAGCGTGACGTCATGCATGGGCGTATGGATACGCAGTTATAAGGTTTGTTGCGTGATCCTTGGCCGTGAGGGGCAGCCCGTGCTCCGAGAGCCGGCGTAGCTGACCAGCGCAGGCATGGATGCCGGAGCGCAGACAGGTCCGAGTGAGCGAAGGGCGGGAGGCCCGCAGCGAACGTCCGGCGACGGGGCATGGGCGGCCCCGAACAGGTGCAACGAAGGTTTTATATGGCTTCGATGCCGCGTTCGCCGGTGCGGATGCGCACGCATTCGTCCATTGGGAGCACGAAGATCTTGCCGTCGCCGATCTCCCCCTCGTCGCCCGACCGGCCGCCCTTCACGATGGCGGCGATGGTGGGCTCGACGAAGTCGTCGTTGACGGCGATCTGGAGCTGCACCTTGCGGAGCAGGTTGACCGCGATCTCATGACCGCGATAGGCCTCGGCATGCCCGCGCTGCCGGCCGAAGCCCTGGACGTCGAGCACGGTGAGCCGAAACACCTCCACGTCGGAGAGCGCCTGCTTAACGGCCTCGAGTTTATTGGGCTGGATGATCGCGATGATGAGTTTCATGAAACAGACTCCGCCTGGGCTCCCCATCGTAGCCGGCCGTGACGAAGAGCACATGGAGCGGATCGACAAGAACCCTGCCCGCGCCGCGCCATCGACCGCCGTGCAGCCGGGCCGCAGGCCCGGCGCCGCACGGCCTACGCTCGGCATGGCCGCAAGGCCATGCCCACGGCCGGCTGGATGCCGGCCGCAGGCCGTCCGGGCACACCTTGGCTGTGCCCGCGACGGCCCAAGCCCGCCGGGGCCATGGATGGCCCGGCGGGCGTGAAGCCAGAATGCCCCGGCCTGGGTGAGCTAGGCGGAGTGCCCACCCAAGCCGTTGGGGCATCCTTCTGGACGTTACTCGGTCCGCACCATCACGAAGCCGTGGTAGGCCTCGTTGCCGTGCTCGCCGATGTCGAGGCCCTCGATCTCTTCCTGCGGGGCGACCCGCAGGCCGACGACCGCCTTGATGATGAGCCATGCGACCGCCGAGACGGGCACCACGTAGGCGCCGACGGCCAGCACACCCACGAGTTGGGCGATCAGCTGCTTGGTGCCACCGCCGAAGAACAGGCCGGCAGATGGGCCACCGACGGCAGCCCAGCCGAACGGCGTGTTGGCAACGGTGCCGGTGAGGTCGCTCGTCGTGAACAGGCCCACGCAGAGCGTGCCGAAGATGCCACACACGAGGTGCACGCTCGTGGCACCCACCGGGTCATCGACTCGCATCTTGTCGAAGAACAGCACCGAGAGCACCACGAGCACGCCGGCGATCGCACCGATGATCGCCGAGCAGGTGATGTTGGTGAACGCGGCACAGGCCGTGATCCCGACGAGCCCCGCGAGACAGCCGTTCAGTGTCATGCCGATATCCGGCTTGCCGAGCAACAGCCAGGCCGTGAGTGTGGCCGTGAGCGTCGCGGCGGCGGCGGCCATGTTGGTGTTCACCGCCACCTGGGCCGCCAGGGCTCCGCCGTCGGCCGCGACGCCGAACGTGCTGCCCGGGTTGAAGCCAAACCAACCAAACCAAAGCACGAGGCAGCCGATGAAGGCCGCCATCATGTTGTGGCCAGGGATGGCATGCACGCGACCGTCGGAACCGTACTTGCCGATGCGGGGGCCGAGGATGAGCGCCCCGGTCAGAGCCGCCCAGCCGCCGACCGAATGCACGGCCGTGCAGCCGGCGAAATCCCAGAAGTTCCAATCCTTGGCCAGCCAGCCGAAGCCCCAGACCCAGTGGCCGGTGACGGGATAGATCACGAGCGCCATCAGGAAGCTGAAGATGACGAAGGCGTGGTATTTGATCCGCTCCGCAACGGCCCCCGAGACGATCGTGGCGGCCGTTCCGGCGAACACGAGCTGGAAGAAGAACTTCGTCCAGAGCGGCACGCTCGCCCAGCTGAGTGCACCATAGACGCCCTGATACTTGTCGCCGACGGCCGGGCTGTTGTCGAGGCCGCCGACCATCCACGAGCCGGAGTTTCCGATCCACGCGCCGTCACCGGCACCGAACATCAGGTCCCAGCCAAAGAGCCAGTAGGCGAGCGTGGTGGCCGCGAACACGACGAAGTTCTTCGAGAGAATATTCACTGCATTCTTCGACCGGGCGAAGCCCGACTCGACGCACCCGAAGCCGAGGTTCATGAAGAACACGAGCATGCCGCACACGAGCACCCACACGGTGTCGGCGGCCATCCACAGTTTCGGAACGATTTCTTCCGTGGTCGGCGGTGTCGGGGCAGCCGGGGCGGCCGCAGTTGCCGCTTGGGAAGCTTCCTCCGCGAAACCAGGGGCACAAACCAACCATGCCGACCCGAGCACGAGGCCCAGGGTCAGGCACCATAGAACACGTGGCGATGAACGCATCATGCGACTCCAGAAGGGATACCAACGTCGGAAGGGGGCACCTCCGCAGGGCCTGAACCTTCCGTGCATCAGGGACGTCCTGACTGCCTCTGAACCAACAGAATTTCCCTGGGAGCAAAGGCCGTGCCGAACGCCATGCCCGATTTCTGCTCGCCCCTCATTCGTTGGGATGCTTCTTCTCCCTAGACTGCGTTTTTTGCCCGTTTTCATGCATCGCTCTCCGACGAGAAATCGATCACATACCTCCGCGCCCGAAGCCCGACGACTCGGCGAGGCACGGTTTCAGAGCATCGCTGTGCACAGGAAACAGGCATCATCTGTGCGGCTGGTTCCCACGTCACCCCGTCGCACAGGCTCCAGATGAGCGATTTGCACGACCTTACGACCGTGCGCCCCGGCGACCGCCCGGCGCTCGTGGCCCGCCTCGCGGAACTTTTTCCCGACAGCGTTCGTGGGCAACCGCTCGACGCGGTGTGCCGCGTCGCGATCCGCGGCGGCCGGCAGGCGGCGCTCGAGCGGCTCGCGGCCATCGACCCTGTCGCCTATGCCACGACCCGCAACCATGTCGGTGGAAGCGTGACGAAACTCTCGCCGTGGATCCGCCACGGCGTGCTCTCACTCGCGGAAGTGCGCGATGCGGCGCTTGCCCGCGCGCGGGTGCCCGAGGACGCGACGAAGCTCGTCTCCGAACTCGGCTGGCGCGACTATTGGCGGCAGGTGCAGGCCGCCCTCGGCCTGGCCATCGCCCGCGACATCGAGCCGCCGGCGGCACGGCGCCGGGGCGGGCAGCCGCTCGACCGGATGCCCGACGATGTGCTTGCGGGAGCCACAGGCCTGGCCTGCATCGATGCGTTCGTCCGGCAGCTCCACGAGAGCGGCTGGCTCCACAACCACGAACGGATGTGGCTGGCATCCTGGCTCGTGCACACACGCGGCGTGCGCTGGCAGGCGGGCGCCGACTGGTTCATGGAACATCTGCTCGATGCCGACCCGGCGAGCAATCACCTCTCCTGGCAGTGGGTCGCCGGCACATTTTCCGCGAAGCCCTACCTCTTCAATCGCGAGAACCTCGAGACGTTCACCGCGGGATCGCACTGCTCCGCCTGCCCGGTGCGCGGGCGCTGCGACGTCGAAGGCACCTACGACGAACTCTCCAGCCGCTGGTTCGAGCCTGGCGGAGAGGGCGGCCGCCCTCCGCTGCGGATCCCCCCTGCCCCGCCGTGGCGAGCGGGTCGCGAGACGGCGCGGCCGCGCCGCCCGCTCGTCTGGCTCACGCTCGACGCTCTCGCAGCCACGAGCCCCGCCGCGCTCGTGCACCCCGACCAGCCGCGTGTGTTCGTGTTCGATCCCGAGTGGCTGGCCACCGAACGGCCCACGCTCAAGCGGCTACTCTTCATCAGCGAGTGCCTCGCCGAGATTCCCGGCCTGGAAATCCGCCGTGGCGACCCGGCCAGGGTGCTCGCCGAGAGGGCCGCGGCGCTGGAGTGCGACGGGATCGCCGTCACCGACACCCCCTGCCCGCACGTCCGCCGGCAGGCGGACGCTCTCTCCACGACACTGCCGATCACGGTCGAGCCATGGCCGCTGTTTTGCCGGCGCGACGGCGTCCGGGATCTGGGACGATTCTCCCGCTATTGGTCGAAGGTGGGCGCCTCGGCCCTCGTGCCCACATCCGATTCGCGCTGAGCGGCGGCTGATGCGGCGCGCTACAGCAGCCCGAGCGACTCGACCCAGCGGCAGAGCGCCTCGGCCGGCGGCCCATCGCCCAACACGTCGGGCAGCAGGCCCACCTGGTAACCGTTGTCACCGAGCGCGGCCCGGTCGGCGTCGACTTTCGGCGGGCCGCCAGAAAGCGGCACGGCGAACAACACCCAACGGCTGCGACCCGGTTCGGTGGGCTCGATCACTGCCTGCCGCGGCAGGGCGGCATCGAGCAGGGCCACGCCGCGCACCGCGGGGCCGAGCGCCTCGGCGACCAGCCAGGCGAACGTGCCCCCCGGGCCACGGCCCGCGACGGCGATGCGCGAGGCGTCGACGGGCCGCCGCGTGCGCAGCGAGTCGAGGGCCCGGGCAACCGCCCGGATGTCGTCCCGGCCCCAGCGCTGCGGATCGACGGCCGTCGGCAGCACGACGGCGACCCGCTGACGCGCCGCCACCTCGCGCCACGGTTCGGCCGCCTTCGAACCGGCCTCACCATCTCCCGCCCCCGGCGGTGAGCCGAAATAGACGAGCACTCCCAACGGGCCTGCCTTCGCGTCGGGCAGGACAACCAGCGGCGGCCGGGCAATCTCCGCTGCTTCGAGACGCTCGACCGTCGCGGGAGCACCAGGCTCGGGCTCGGGTTCGGCGTCGGCGGGAACAACGTCAGGGAGCGACACGGCGGCGAGGTCCACGGTGCGCTCCGTCGTGCCGCGGCGGATCGTGACCGTGAGCGTGCGGCCCGCCTCGAAGCCGCCGACAGCCCCGGCGAGCAGCGCCGCCGAATCGACCGGCTGCGGCGGAGCACCGTCGGCCGCCACCGCCGTCACCGTGTCGCCAGGCTCGACTCCCGCTCGGGCCGCGGGCCCATCGGGCCACACCCAGCCCACTTCGACACCTGCGGCGCCGGCATCGGTATCAGCCGCGTGTCGTGCTGGAACGACGCCGATCATCGGCCGCCGCCACGGGGGCAACGACTCCGCGAGCGTGGCCTGCACCGCCACCCGCTCGCTGCGATCGCCTTCGCGCCGCTCCACCACGAGATCGACCGTGTCGCCGGCATACTTCGGGGCGAGCACGTTGCGGAGTTCGGCGATGCGTGTGACCGGCTGTCCGTCGGCCACGACGACCGTGTCGCCCGTGCGCAGGCCGGCTCGGGCGGCCGGTGAGCCGGCCCGGCAGGTGGCGATCGTGGCCTGCCCGGTGAAGGGATCGCGGGCTGCATACCCGATGCCGAGAATGCCCGCGGTGAGCGTGCGGCCGTCGCGTAGATTCGGCAGCACCCGCACGATGTCGACCAGCGGCACGGCGAATCCGATGCCGGCATCATAGAGCTCCGTGCCCGACGTCATCCCGGCCGTGTCCGCCGGCAAAGGCGCGAGGATTCCGATCACGCGGCCGTGGATGTCGACGAGCGGCCCGCCGTAATTCGCCGGCGAGACCGACGCATCCGTCTGCACGGCCTTACCCCACGCTCGACTCGTCGCCGAGAGCACGCCGACGGCGACGCTCGGCACGGCGATGTCCCAGGTGCGGCCGACGGCGAGCGTCCACTGGCCCACCGCCAAGGCCTCGCGGGGGGCAGGCTCGGGCACCACGAGTTCGGCGGCCGCCGCCGCATCGACCGCGAGCACGACCAAGCCGCGTGAGAGGTCGCGGCCCACCACCCGCCCCGCTGCCCGCTTGCCACTCGGCAGCACGACGATCGCCTCCGGCACGTCCTTCGGCACGGCGAACGACGTCGTGACCACGCGGCCGGCGGCGACGACGGTGCCGGTCGACGGCCCCACCGCGGGCGTCGCCTCTGCCGACGCTCCGACCTCGGCCGCGGAGATGCCCACCGGCTCGATCCGCACGACGGCCCCGGCCACCCGCGCCACGGCCGCCTGGAAGGCCTGCTCCTCGAGACCGCTCGGATCGTCGGAGCGGGCGTCGGCGTGACCACAGCACACCACCCCGCCCATCGCGATCGCCCAGGCCCATCGCACCGCGCGTGTCGCCGGCATCATGGCCTGCCCCCCGCCGGACGCGGCCCGAGTTCGCAATCGACGAGCATGCCGCGGCGCACAACCGTGACGCGCACGGGCTCGCCCTCGGGCACGAGCGCGAGCGCTTGCCGCACGGCGGCCCTCGATGCGACGGCCCGCCCGTTGACGGCGACGAGCAGGTCGTCGGGCACGAGACCCGCCCGCGCGGCAGGCGATCCGGTCCGCACGGATTCGACGAATGGCGGCGTCTTGTCGAGCAGGTCCGGCACGAGCACCACGCCGAACACGAGCGGATTGAAGACGGCCGCGGACGCATCGGCGGGGGGCGGCGCGACCGCCTCGCCGGCGAGCATCTGCCGATAGCTGCGGGCCACCTCGGCGGCCGGCAGGGAGTAGTTGAGCCACACGCCGCTTTCCGACGACCGCAATTCCTTGCCAAGCAGGCCGACGAGCCGCCCCTGGCGGTCGACGAGCGCGCCGCCGGGCGACCCAGGATTGTTTGTCGTGCAGTCGAGGATGTAGACGTCGCCTCGAAACGGTGCCTCGTAGGCTCCGCGGCGGGCGGCGAGGGGCACGAAGGCGGCGATCACACCGTGCTGGACGCTGACCCGCTCGTCGCCCACCGCGACACCAAACAGGTTCGAAAGCGCGAAAATCCGGCTGCCCACCGCAAGCGGTGCGGTCTCCTCGAGGACGAAGGCCGGCAACTCCTCCCCCTCGATGGTGAGCAGGGCGAGTTCGCGCTGCGGGTCGATTCCCGCGAGCGTCGCGCGATACCGCCGGCCGTCGTCGAGCACACAGTCGATCACTTCGGCGTCGAGCACCGCGCTCATCACGGTCACGACGTGCCCCTCGGGCGAGACGAGCGCGCCGCTCTGATAGGCCTCGAGCCCGCGCACGCCCCCTGCCCCATACACCTTGACCACCTTCCGTGCTGCGGCGGCGATCGTTTCGCCGGGAGCGGCCGCGAGGCCGCGCGTGCCGCACGCCAGCAGGATGGCCCCGACGACAACCGCCACGCACACCGTCGTCCACCGGTTTCGGCCGGGCTGTCTGAGGATCACGAGGTTTCTCCAGTGGCCTGCGGAGCGGCGGCCTCGAACCGGACGTCGTCAACATGGAAGGTGCCGAAGAGCGTGTCGCCGTGCCGGACCTCGATCACCGCCGGCAGGCACCGCAGACCCTCGGGCCGCAGGGTCAGCCGCACGTCGCACGGATCGGCATCGGGCACAGGCCACAGTTCGATCCCGATCACGCCGCCGTCCTCGGCCACGGCAAATCGGGCTTCGACGGCCGAAGCGGCCGTCTCGAGCACGTCCACGAGATCTGGCGGGGCGAACTCCCCGAGCGTGGCCGGGTCGCGCGGCTGCGTGCCCCAGTAGCTCGTGCGGCCGAGTTGCGTCGGCCCGTCGAGGAGCAGCCGGCGCCACAGGAGCAGGGCCGCGAGCATGCCGCCGCTGCCGGGCGGACCGGGATCGGCGTCCAATTCGCCAGTGGCGTCAACCTCCGTCGTGCCGGTGGGGAGGTCGATCACGCCGCGGGTGTCGGAGAGCTCGATGCGAAACGGCGCGCCCGAGTCGAGCCGGCCGCTCATCACCCACGCGCCGGCCGTCACGCCCGAGGCCGCCGACGCCGCGATGCGGCCCGCCACCCGATCGCGCGCCAGCGCGTTGAAATGATGATTCGTGAATCCGCTGCGCGCCTCGTAGAGGTGCCGCACGGCCTCGGGCGGCGGTGCGGCCGCCGGCCGCGGCGGCGCGGGCCCGTCGGGCGCCGGCCCCTGCGGCTCGGCATCCTCGGCGGCGACGAGCTTGGCGAGCTCCGTCGGGCGGTGCAGGCCGGCCAGTCGCACCACGGCCTCCATGCGCCGGCCGGCGCGACGAAACACCACGGGTACACGCCATCCCGCCGGCAGGGTGCCGAGCACGTTCTTGAGCGCGTTGACCGTGCGCACCGGTCGGCCCGCGAGCGAAACGATCTCGTCGTCATACCGCAGCCCGCGGCGGTAGGCATCGGACGACTCGAGGATGTCCGACACCACCACGCGGCCATCCTCGTCGGAGGCGACCGTGGCTCCGAGCGTGGCGTGGTCGACGAGCCGGCCTCCCTCGAGAAAGCCGAGGAAGTTTCGCAGCTGATTGGCCGAGATCGCGTAGCCGACCCCGACATTGACCCGGCCCCGCTTCTCGAACGACGCCCGGCCGTTCACGCCGATCAGCCCTCCCCGGGCGTCGAACAGTCCGCCGCCCGAATTGCCGGGGTTGATCGCCGCATCGACCTGCAGGCAGTCGGCGTACTCGAGGATCGTGCCCGCCGGAAACTGATAGCGATGTACGCCGGACACGATTCCCGCGCTGATCGACGGCCGCAGGTCGGTGGCGAGCAGAAAGGGATTGCCGGCCGCGAAGCAGAAGTCGCCGACTTCGACGAGATCGCTATCCGTCAACTCTGCGAACGGAAAGTCGTCGCGGCCGACGAGCTTCACGAGCGCGACGTCGCCGGTGGGATCGAGCCCGACGAGCACGGCGTCGTAGATGCGGCCGTCGGACAGGCCGCACTTCATCGCCACGCCGGCCGGCTGCACGACGTGAAAATTCGTGAGCGCATAGCCGTCGGGGCTGATGAGGACGCCCGATCCACCCCCTGCCTCACCGGCGAAAATCGCGACGGCCGCCTGCGCGCCGCGGGCGATGGCATCGATTCGCTCACGCTCCGCCACAAGCACCGGTTCGGGGACGTCGGCCACCCCGCCCGACGCCGAGGAGAGCGCGGCGATCACCGCCATCGCCCCGAGGCGACCCACAGACTGTCGACGTCGCTGGTTCGGAGGCGTCATTGCTCGATCGCCGGCTCCTCGAACCGCACGGCACCCGCCATCGCCCCGGCCGGGCCGAAGTCGACCGTGATGCCGAGCCGGCGGCCACCCGAAACATCGAGCATCACCGGCACCGTCTCCGCGCCCGACACGGCCTGCTCGAACGCGCGTCGATCGTCGACCGTGATCGTCACGAGCGCCGGCCCCGCGCCTGCGGCGTGTGAGACCGCCGTGCGGAACCGGCGGCTGCCCGGAGGAATCCGCCACACCGCCACGGTGCGGGGTCTGACCACGAGCCCCGGCTTCTCGTGGCGGGCATCCGCCACGACGGGCCGTGGTGCAAAGGCGGCAGCCAGCCCTTCGATTCGGGCGAGTGCACCAAAAAATGGCTCGACATCGAGCCGTTCGGGAGCGACGCCGGAAAGCAGCGTGGTGCGCCCGGCGGCGTAGTCGATCCGTTTGAGCGCTGCGGCGCCCACGAGTGTCTTGCGGTCGGCGGCTCCGCCGTCGAGCACCAGCCCCGCCGTGGTCCACGCGACGGCATCGGCACGCAGGCTGCCGCCGTCGATCTCGACCGTCGTCCGGCCGACGGGCACCACCGCGTCGGCCCGCAGCCACCGCAGCCCGACCACTTTCGAACGCTTCACCGGAATGGTCTCGTCGTCGAGCACCACGGTGACGGTGTCGGGGGAGATCGTCGAGATCGCACATTCCACGAACTCGAATCCATCCGGCTTTCCGACCACGACGAGATCGCTCGCGATTTTCTCGGGCACGGCGTCGAGCCACGATGCGGATGCCGCCGCGCCCTCGGCCCGCCACTCCACCGCCCGCACGCGGGCCAGCGGCAGTTCCACCCGCCCCGCCGGACCGTCGAGTGTGGCAGTGGGACCGCTCCACGCGAAGTCGTCACCCGCAAGCGACGTGGCGTCGGTCAGCACCACGCGCACGCGGCCCTCGGCAGCCGCCGACGGGCCACCCGGGAGATCGACACGGCGCTCGACCGTGCGCACCCGCTCCAGCGGAATCGATCGCGTGGCGCCGCCCGCATCGGCGACCTGCAGGCTCTCGGCACCGATCTCGACGAGCCTGCCTTCTTCAGCCGTGCCGTCGTCGATCTCGACACGAACCGCCACGCCCTCCGCCGCCGACACCGGCGCCGCCACGAGACACGCAGCCACGACCAGCATCCGGCAGGCGTGAGCCGCGACGCGGCCCAATCCCTCGATCCCCGCGAGGCCAGCGCAGGTCGGGCCCGGCTCCCACACGGCATCACAGCGGCGGATCGACATCGGCTCGCTCCTCGGCACCGGCCGGCTAGGGGCCATCGGCTCCCGCCGCGAGCCGCTTGAAATATTGCTCGATCGCCTCGCGGTAGTGGGCCGGAAACTCGCGGCCGATCTGCTGGAGCGCCTCGTCGCGCTCGTGGGGTGGCAGATTGCCCCACCCGTCCGTGCCGCCGAGCTCGCGCCTCGCCACCTCGCCCGGCCCCTTGCCATCGGCGATCCGGCTGTCGTCCATCGGCTTGCCCTGGCCGCCGCGACCAGAGCCGGCCCCGCCACCGCCGCCCGACTGGCTCTGTTGCTGCTGGTCTTCGAGCTTGGCGATCAGCGTGTCGAGCGACTCGATCACGCCGTCTTGCACGGCCCGGGTGCGTGGGCCCGCCCGGCCCTGGTCGAGCCGGCGCGTGATGTCGCGCATCCGGCGGGCGATGTGGTCGAGCGATTCCTCTTCGAGGGCGGCGAGGTCTGCCCGGAGGAGCCGCGCCACGCGTTCGTAGCGCACGGGGATCTCCCCAGAGCGTTCCAAGAGCCGGTCGAGCGACTCCGCGGCTGCGTCGGCATCGAGCAGCCAGTGCTGGCAGGCCGCCCGATGGAAAAGCAGCGCCGCCGGATCGACCGCCGTAGCGACGTCGAGGTCGGCGAGCAACGCGAGGCCGTCGTCGAATCGATCACGGCGCACGCACTCACGGCCCAGCCACAGCCGCACTGCGTCGCGTGCGAAGGGATCGACAGCCGTGTCGGCAAGCCAGCCGTGATCGGCATCGACGTCGTCGACAATCGCCGCACATCGCGGGTCGGCCGCCGCACATGCCGCCAGCACGCGATCGAGCACATCGGGGATCGCCGCGTCATCGGCCCACACGGCCCGGGCCGCCTCTCGCGCCTCGGGCGACGCCGGGCTCCGCTCGAGCCACTCGAAGAGCCGCCGCTCGACGTCGGCCGCGGCCGGGCTGCTCCATGTGGGCTGCCGTTCGAGATCCCTCTCGGCATCGACGGCGCGAACCTCGGCCCGCACCGCCCCCAGCCCGCCGGCCATCGCGGCGATGACGAGACACACGAGCGTGCGGAGGAAGGCACCCATAGCGTCCATAATCATACCCTTTCCCCGCACTGAGGGCGCGGTGCGAGATCAGCCGTGGGATGGTGGGGAACCCGTTTTCCCTTCGGCTTACGCCTCGGGCTTCCTCGATCACAGCAAGCCCGAGGCGTGAGCCGAGAGGATGCCTCAAGACCGTGGAGGAAGCGGCCCGTTTTCCCTTCGGCTTACGCCTCGGGCTTCCTCGGCAACCTGACGCCCGTCACTCGGTGCGGCCGGTCACGATGTCGTGGGCGGCGCGCTCGATCGTGTGCTGGCGTTCGGCGAGCCGTTCGAGGGCCCGCAGGAGTTCGGGCTCCTCCGCCCGCTCGACGCCGTCGGTGAGCAGTTGGGCGAACCGCTTCGTGCGGGAGTTCACCCGGAGCTGCAGCGAACGGATCATCTTCAGTTCGGAGATCTTGTCGACGAGCGGCTGCTCGCCCGGCTCGGCCGAGCGGCCCCCGGCCCCGCCCTGCTGCCTTTGCTGCTGCTCTTTCTGCGCCTTCTCGAGGGCGCCGAGCATCTCTTCGAGGTTCGCGACCAGATCCTGCACGATGCCGCGAGTGGTCTCTCCCGCATCGCCTCGACCGAGCCGTGCGGCGGCCTGCGTGGCATCGTCGCGCACCTGCTCGAGGGCTTCGGGGATCGCCACCGCCGAGCCGTCGTCGCGCACGAGCACGAGCGCTTTCGCGGCGTCGACACCGACCGCGGCCTGGTCGCGGCCGAGCCGCGCCGCCTCGAGCTGGCGCTCTCGGTCGGCGCCGGGCTGCGACGCGGCCGATTCCGCCGCGAGTTTCTCGACACCGGCGAGCACCGTCTTCTCGGCCCGCAGCATGCCGCGCAGGCGTGCCTCGAGCTGCACGAGCAGCTTCTCGACCTCCTCCTCGCGCATCTGACGGAGAATTTCCTCGAGTTCGGCGCGGGCCGTCTCCAGCTCCTCCACCGCCTTCTCCTGTTCGGCGCGGGCGTCACGCCGCCGAGCATCGTCGAGCCGCTCTTTCGCCTGCTGCATCCGGCGCTTGGCCGCGTCGAGCCGCTGACGGGTGCGGGCTGCACGCGAGGCTTCGTCGTCGCCCTCGATCGGCTTCTCAGCCTCTTCCGCCGCGGACGACTGCCCGGCCTCGGAGCCCTCGCTGCCGCCGTCCTCGCCCGCCGGCTTGCCGGCCTGCCCCTGCTGGCCTTCTTTCCCTTCGCCTTCGCCTTGTTTCCCTTCGCCTTGTTTCCCTTCGCCTTGGCCGTCTTTCGCCTGGCCTTCTTGCCCTTCGCCTTGGCCGTCTTTCCCTTCGCCCTGGCCGTCTTGGCCCTGGCCGGCCGCTGGCTGCGACGGCTCGTCGGCGGCGCCCGCCCGAGCGTCCATGCGCCGGGCGAAGCCGTTGATGTCGCGGGCGAGCGCCTCGGTCTCTTCCGCCAGTTTGGCCTGGCGGTCGGCGAGCTTGCCGCCGTCGCCGCCGGCTTCTGTCGAGCCCTCGATGTCGCGCTGCTTGGCGATTGCCTTGGCGACGCGGGCGAGAAACTGTTTCACCTCCTCCTTCGCATTGGCCTGCTGCCGTTCGGTGTCGCCGGCCTCGAGGAGGCCGAGCAACTCCTGCAGCTTCTCGACCGCCGTCGCCTGGCTGGCGCCCGCCTTCAACAGCTGCCCTTGTTCGAGCAGGTTCACGATCACGTCGAGCCGATCGCCCACCTCCTGCTCGCGGGCCTGCGCGAACACGTCGCGCAGCAGCGCGGAGCGGCGCGGATCGCTCGCCGCGAGCAGGTCGGCGAGCCGGAGAAAGGTGCGCTCGAGCTCGTGAAATTGGCGGGCCACTTCCTGCTCGCGCTCGGCGAGAGGCGGCAGAGTGCCGGCGGCCGGGGGCGGGTCTGCCGCCGGAGCGATGCCCGTGCAGATGCAGGCGACGGCGACCGCTGCCACGCGGCAGGCGAAGCCCGGCATCACCAACGAATTCACGGTCGGCATGGCGAGCACCTCACGGCTGTTCGAGCGCCTCGCGAGCCCGCTGCTTCTGGCGGCGCAGCGTCTCGGCCCGGATCTCCTCCTGCGTGCGGATCAGGCCGCGCAGCAGATCGACCACCTCGTTGAACGACTCGAGCTCCATCATCCTATCCAGCACCGCCCGCATCCGGGCGAGCACGGCGTCGGTCGCCCGCACGATCTCTTCCCGCGGGGCCCGCCGCCGACACGCGGCCGCCACCCCGGGCAGGTCGGCAGCCGCGATCCGGGCGAGCGGATCGGCGATCTGGGACACGAGCCGGTTCTCGAGCTCCGGGGACAAGAGCGCGTTGTTGGCAAGCTCGTCGCGAATCAGCCGAAACGCAGCCGCAAGCTCGCCGGTCTCCCCGGCGGCGCGGGTGGACGCCTCGAGCAGCCGCGCCACGTCGTCACCCTCTCCGCCGTCACGATCCGGATCGGCGGCGGATGCCGCGTTCGCCCCCGGCGTGGCGAGGCGGTCGCGGCTCTGCACGAGATCGGCCACGGTGCTCTCGAAACGCCGCCGCAGGATGATCTCGCGGGCCTCGAGCATGGCGAGCAAGGCTTCGGGCGTGACCACGTCGAGGCTCCAGGCGTCGGAAGCCGCCACGTTCGGCCCGGTGGCGAGCCGACACCCGTCGGTGGCGACGATGCTCACCGTGAGCCGCCGGCCGGCGGTGAGGCCGAGCGGCTCGAGGGCGACCCGCTCCGGTGCGTCGGGAGCGAACTCCACAACCGCCGCACCCGCCGGCACGCGGTCGATCGGCCGGTCGACTTCGGCGGCATCGGCGATCTGCAGCAGCACGGCGGCGGAGGCGAGGCCGTGGTCATCGGTGATCGTGCCCACCAACGGCAGCACGGCACGCGGCGTGACGGCAGTCGAAATGCCGGGCATCCGCACCGCCACCTGGGGCGGCGCGTCGTTCACCGCCGACAGCACGAAGGAGACGGGCTCGCGATTCTCGAGCCCGTCGGAGTCGGTGAATCGAACCACGAGCGTACGGTCTCCCGCCACCGGCCCGACCGACGCCGTGATGGTGCGGCCGGCGTTCGCCCCGGCGAGCGATCCCACGACTTCTTCGGAGCCGTCGGCAATGCTCGTCATGCTCGCCGCCGAGAGCGGCTTGGTGGCCGTGCAGGCGATCTCCACGACCGATCCTGCCGGCACCTGCACGATCCGCGACGCCGCCGCCTGACGCCGGCCGCCGCCGAGATACTCAGGCAACGTGTACGCGATCTCGAGCCGGGCGAGCGCGGGCGCGTCGACCGCGACGAGCCGCAGATTGCGCAGCCGGGCATCGCCGCCACGAACCTCGAGCGTGAGATCGTCGGTCACGTTCTTGAGCACGTGGCCGAACGCCTGGGCGCCGTCGACGACGCCGCCCCGCGTACCCATCCGATCAGTCCGCCAGCTCCCCGCCCCGCGGCTGCGGAGATCGACGACCTCGGGCACGACCCGGTCGGCGGCCGCCTTGACGATCACGTCGACGTCACTGCCCCGGGCCACGATCCGCCTCCCGTCCACGAAGCCTTCGGCTGTGAGGGCCACCTGCCGCGGCCACGGATCCTCCCGAAACATCACGTTGCGCCGCACCCACAGATCGGCGAGCGCCGGCCGGGCGAGCGCCAGGCCCGCGATGCTCGCCACGCCGGCGAGCCCGCCGAGCACCAGGCCCATGAGCCGGCGGCGGCGGAAGAGCTTCGCCCGGTCCACCTGATCGACGAGCGCCGCAGCCTCGGCCGCCGTCCGCGCGAGCAGCCGCGAATCGACGTCGTCCCGCGGGCGATCCGCGAGTTCGATCGCAGTCGACAGACTGTCGCGAAACGCCGGGTGGCTTCGCTCTACGAGGGTGGCGAGCGCCGCGTCGGGCAGCGGCGTGGCGAGCCGGCTCACGAGCTTGGAGACCACGAGCCAGACCAGCCCCACGGCCGCGGCCGCGGCCACCGCCATCCGCCACCCGGGCGGCGGCTCCAGAAGCCAGTCGATCGCGAGCGAGCTCCAAAACACGAGCGCTCCGGCCAGGCACACGAGCGCCAGCGACTCGCCCCAGATCCACCGCCGTGTGCTCCGCCGCAGGGCGGCGAGCAGGTGGCGGAGCGGCCCGATGTCGACGACGGTGGCCTGCGACAATTCGGCGCTGGCCGGTTGAGGAGCGACGACAGGTGCCACGGAACAATCTCTCGAGAAACGAATGAGGCGAAGCGTCAGGCGAGGCGGGCGAGGCGGCGAACGATCCACTCGAGGCACAACAGGCCGCAGGCGGCGGCGAGCAGGGCCGTGTTGAGCCAGCGTTTGAAGGTGCCGTCGGGCGCGCCGGTCTCGTATTCGCGCCGTGAACGGTCGGGAATCAAGGCGGTGAGCGCCCGGGAATCGGCGGGAGTCCAGGCTTCGTCGGAAAGATACCGGGCGGATCCGCCCGACAGCGTGGCGACCTGGTCGAGCACACCGCGATCGAGCCGCGGCCGCTCCAGTTCACGCTCGGGAAGCCGGGCCTGGATGCGCCGCGTGAGCTTCTCGCCCGCCCCGTCGCCGAGGTCGACCTCGATCCGCCATGCTCCCTCGCGGGCCGCCACGAACGCTCCCTGCACGACGCCCGGCCGCGCGGTCTCCGGCACGAGTGGCACCCGCACGACCGCGCCGTCGGGGCCGACGGCCTGGCAGCTCGCCGGCGGCCCGCCCGCCACTGCGTCCTCTCCTGCGGCCGACACCACGCGCACGATCACGCTCGCGCCGACGGCATATCGATCGCGTTCGACGAGCAGGCGGGCCCGACGCGAGCCGCGCAGCAAGCGGCCCTGCGAGACATGCCGCACGAGCTGGGTCACGAACCGCTCGTAGGTGGCGTCGTCGATGCCGCGCAGCCGCCATGTCTCCCCGCTCCCCAGAAAAAACACGCTGCCCGACCCGTAAAACTGCCCGGCCATCGCGATCGGATGGGAGTCGCTCGCAGGGCCCTCGGCGCCCGCTGCCCGCGCCCGGGCATACACGGTCGCCCCGGGCTTGGCGACGGACGCTCCGAAGCAGGAATAGACACCCTTGAACTCGGCCCACACCGTCTGGCTCGCGACGCGGCTCGACGCCAGCCAGAGAAACTCCGCGTCCTGCCCGTCGGTCGTCAGCCCGAGCGGCATCGGCTCCTCGCGAGCCTGCGGGCTTTCGAACGCCGCCTGCACGGTCCGGCGCAGTTCGACCGGATGGAGGGCCCGCACCACGCCCGACTGCGGGTCGGCAAGCCACGTCTCCATGAACACCCCGCCGGCGACGAGCACGAGCCCCCCCGACTCCCGCGCCACCCAGCGTTCGAGCCGCGTCTGGGCCGCCGCGTCGAGCAGCCGCCAGTCGTAGTCGAACGCGACGATCACATCGTATTCCGCAAGCGCCTCGGCCGTGGGCGGAAACGCATCGAGAATCCGCCGGGCATCCTGCGAAATACCCGGCGCGGCCGTACCGAGCACGACGTCCACCGCGAAGCTCTTGTCGCGCTCGAGCACGTTGCGCATGAACTGGTATTCGCGCGACGGCCCGCCCGCCATGAGGAGCACCTGCGTGACCCGGTCGACCACCTCCACCTCCACCGCCTGCGAGTCGTCGGCGGCTGCCCGATCTTCGGCGGGCGCGGCGATCCGCATCACGAGCTCGCGGCGGCCCGTCGCGTCGAGGCCGGGCAGGTCGAACCGTGCCGTCGCGAGCGCTCCATCGGCGGCGAGCACGACGTCGGCAGCCTCGATCACCCGCCCGGCGCCGCCCGCTGCGGCCTCGGCGAGTTCCACCCGCACCGTACGGCCGGCGAGCCCCTGGGCCTGCACGTAGCCCGTGACTGAAAAGCGGTCGCCCGGAAACACCCGCGCCGGCGCGAGCAGATCGGCCACCCGCACGTTCGGTGGAAGCGTGTCGGAGCCGATGCCGACGGTGTGCACCGGGACACGGCTGCGCACGAGCGCCGCCGCGGCCGCGGCCGGATCGAGTCCGGCGTTGTTGGCCCCATCCGAGAGCACGATCACGCCGGCCAGCACCCCGGGCGGCTCCTGGTCGATCACGTGTGCGAGTGTCTCGCCGAGCCGTGTTTCGAACCCCCGCGGCACCAGCCGCTCGCGCCACGGAGGGAGCGTTTCCTGCGTTCCCTGCGTGGCCTGCTCCGCCGCGGCCGTCGATTCCCGCCCGACAGCCGCCGCGCCCGGCCGGGCCGACAGCACGCCGAGCGGCTCGGCATCGGCGTCGAAACGCCACAGCGACACTTCGTGCGTGTCGCCGAGCGCGGCGAGCAGCCCGCCCGCTTCGAGGGCCCCGAGGGCCCGCGCGGCCCGCGATGCGTCGACGCCGTCGGCCGCAGCCCGGCCGTCATCGATCGTCATGCTCGCACTCGTGTCGACGAGCACGGCCACTCGTGAAGGAAACAGCACTTCGTGCTCAGCCGTGCGCTCGAAGTCGAGATACGCCGCGGCGAGCGCGGCAAGCGCACCGAGCCGCAGGGCGGCCAGCAGCACCGCCACACCGCGCGGCAGTTCCGCTGCATCGCGTCGAACCATCCAGATCGCAAACGCAGCGAGCGCGGCAAACGCGGCGACGAGCAGCGGCATCTGCCACCACTGGGAAAAGCCGTCGACGACGGCGCTCGTGATCCGATGGTGCACCTGCTCGGTGGTCGCCACGAGCGGCAGCGGCAGTGGAAGGGTGACGGGAGTCGGCATGACATGCTGGAATGAAGGGCGGCCGCGAGGCTGGTATCAGGCCGCCGGCCGCCGGGCCGGCAGGTGGTAGCTCGCCGCGTAGGCGACGATCTGTTCGATGACGAGGATCGCAAGCAACGCGTAGAGGAGCGGGTGCAACAGCGAGACGCCGGCGAGCGTGCCGGAGCCCGGATCGAGCGCGGCGGCGGTGTCGTAGCGGAACGGAATCCCGGCGAGCGTGCGGTCGAGCCGGTCACGGCCGATCCGCTCGAGCCGCCCCTCGTCGACTCCCACGTTAACGGCGAATGCCCGCTCGCGTTCGGTGCCGTCGAGCCGTTTCCAGCGGGCCGCATAGGCCCCCGCCGTCGCGGTGGGAAGCCGGGCCGTGAGGCGGCCGTCGGCGCCGACGGCCGCGGTCTGGTGCACGAGCGTACCCACGGGCGGCACCAGAAAGTCGACGTCATGCGCATCGCTGCCCGACTCGAGCACCACCTCGAGCGGAACCCCGACCTCGAGCGCCCCGGCACGACGCCGGGCCGCAGCCAGATGGCTCTCGAGCTCGAGCATCACCACGACCCAGCTCGGGTTGCCGCGAGCCCAGTTGTTCCACACGGGCGCCGCCGTCGACAGCACCGCCACGACGAGTCCCGCCCCGAAGGGCCGTTCGACGACGAAAGGCACGCCGTTGCGCAGCGAGAGCAACCGTCGGAGCCCGTCGCCCGAGGGCGGCTCGTAGCCCCGCTCCACAGCGAGATAGCGTTCGACACGCACCGCATCGAGGAGCGGGTTGCGCTGGCCGGAGAGCACTGCCACGACCGGGTGATCCTCCACCCGCACGTCAGGACCGTCGGCCGTGGCCACCCCGCCGAGATCCACCGGCCCCGCGAGCGGCACCGGGTAGAGGCCGGCCCCCGCGCGGTGGAGCGTGCGATTCAGCACATCGACCCTCGTGCGCGGGCCGCCGAAGAAGACCACGCCCCCGCCTCCCTTCGCATACGCTTCGAGCGCGGCGACCTCGGGGGGATCGAACTGCGGCACGTCGAGCAGCCAGATGCAGTCGAACGCCGCAAGATCGAGTGTCGCGAGCGCGCGGGGCGGCTCGACGCGCGGCCGAAGGCCCGTCGGCGCGCCGGCCCCCGGCGCGAGCGCCGTGGCGAGGTAAAACGCGTCGCCCGTGCGTGAGCCGCCCTGCGGGTCGCCATCGATCACGAGCACGTCGATCCGATCGGCCACGTCGACCACGGCCGACCGCAGGTTGTCGGCCGGCACGGCGTCGGCCGCAATCCGGGCCTCGATCACGTGGCTGCCCGACGTCGGAAACCGCACGTCGAACCGCTGCACGGCGACGCCGCCTGCCGGAATCGCGTCGATCCTCGCGCCCGGCCGCTCCGCACCGTCTTCGCGAAGCTCCACCGCCACACCGCTCACGGGGCGAGCGGAATCGTTGCGCACGGCCACGTCGATCGGCAGCACCACGCCGGTGGCGGGCACACCGCCGGCCACTTCGAGACGCTCGATCGTGAGGTTGCCCGCGGTGCCTTCGGCGGCGCAGTCGACGAGCCGGAGCTCGACGCCGCCGGCCGTGATCCGCCGGAGCACGTCGGCCATCTCGTCGGCCGCCTGCCAATCCTTTGCACGAAAGTCGCTCACGAGCCAGAGCACCTTCGCCGCCGCAGCCCCCGACCCCAACGCCTCGAGCGCCGCCGCGAGGGCGCCACGCGGGTCGGCATCGCTCTGGGAGCACGGCATGCGGGCCAGCTCATCACGCAGCCGCTGCACGAACGCGGGCGCCACGGCATCGCGGTCGAGATCGAAGCGGGGCGGCGACCCTTCGTCCGCGGCCCGGGCGAATGACGACACGCGGCCGAGCGTGAAGTCGTGCCCGCCGGAGGCCGTGGCCAGTTCGCCGCCGATCCGTTCGACGACGAGCCGGCCGCGGTCGAAGGCCGAGGTCTCGCCGACGCGATCCCCCGCCGACATGTCGCCCATCGAATAGCTGTCGTCGAGGATCACGACGTGGCTCGTACGGCCCGCCCCGAGCAGCTGCCCCAGCGCATGCTGCCAGCGCGGCTGGGCGAGCGCGAGCACCACGCCGAGCACCGCAGCCACCCGCAGGCAGAGCAGGAGGATCTGCTTGAGGAGCACGCGGGTGCGATACTTCCGCTGGCTGGCGAGGAGAAACTCCATCGCCGCCCACCGCACCTGCTTGTGCCGCAGCAGATTGATCAGATGGATGATCACCGGCGCCGCCACGAGCGGCAGCCCCCACCAGACGAGCGACGGAAAATCGAACGTGGGCATGCGTCAGAGCGGCATCCGGGCGCGGCGGGAAAGAAACTTCACGAGGGCGGCATCGAGCGGCTCGCCGGTGCGCACGAGGGAGTAATCGCACCGCGCCGCGGCGGCCCGCCGCCGGGCGTCGGCCAGAAACGCCTCGAGCGCCGCCAGGTAGCCGGCCCGGAGCGCCCGCGGATTGCAGGCGATCTGCTCGGGCACCTCGAGCCCTTCGAACCGTGTCGGCCCATCGAAGGGAAACTCGAGCTCGTCCTCGTCCATGACGTGCAGCAGCACGAGGTCGTGGCCCCGCTTCCGCAGCATCTGCAGCCCCTGAAACACGCCGTCGCGGTCGCCGAGCAGATCCGACACGATCACCACGAGCCCGCGCCGGGGGAGCGTTTCGGCGAGCGACTTGAGCACCGGCAGGAAAGCGGTGCCGCGCCCGCCCCGCGGGGTCTCGAGCACCTCCACCACGTTCGTGAGCTGCGAGCGCTTCGTGCGGGCCGGCACGCTCGCCCGCACGCGATCGTCGAACACCGCACAGCCGGCAGCATCGCCGTGCGAGAGCGCGAGCCACGCGAGGCTGGCGGCGAGCGTCGCGGCGCAGTCATATTTCGAGAGCGGCCCCGAACGGTAGTCCATGCTCGCCGAGCCATCGACGAGGAGCGCGAGCCGGAGATTCGTCTCTTCTTCGAACTCCTTGACGTAGAGCCGGTCCTGCCGGCCCCACACCTTCCAATCGACGCGGCGCAGGTCGTCGCCGCGCACGTACTCCCGGTGCTGGAGAAACTCCACCGACTGGCCCTTGTAGGGGCTCTTGTGGAGGCCTGCCAGCACGCCCTCGACGACCGCCCGGGCCCGCAGTTCGAGCCGGGCGATCCGCGCGATCGCCTCAGGATGCAAATATCGTCTGGAAACGGGCGTCACGCGTGAGCTCGTCCTCTCGGGCAGGGGTCGTGTCGATGATCCGGCGAATGATGCCGTCGGGCGTCACACCCTCGCTCTCGGCCGCGAAGCCGACGACGATGCGGTGCCGCAGCACCGGGGCGGCGAGCGCCTGGAGGTCTTCGACGGCCACGTGGCTGCGGCCCTGCAGCAGGGCCCGCGCCTTCGCGCCGACGATCAGGAACTGCACGGCCCGCGGGCCGGCCCCCCACGAGAGCTGATCCGACACGAAATCGGGCACGCCCTTCTCGCCGGCCCGCGTCTGCCGCACGAGCGCGAGCGCGTAGCGCACCAGATGATCGCTGATCGGCACCTCGCGCACGCTCTGCTGGAGGGCGATGATGTCGGCGGCGGAGAGCACGGGATGGGCCTCGTCGACGACGGCGCCAGTCGTGCGGCGGGCGATCTCGAACTCCTCGTGGAACGATGGGTAGTGCACCCGCACCTTGAACATGAAGCGATCCTGCTGCGCCTCGGGCAGCGGATAGGTGCCCTCCTGCTCGATCGGATTCTGCGTGGCCAGCACGAAGAAGGGATCGACGAGCTTGTGCCGCACACGGCCCACGCTCACCTGACGCTCCTGCATCGCCTCGAGGAGCGCGGCCTGCGTCTTGGGGGGCGTGCGGTTGATCTCGTCGGCCAGCACCACGTTGGCGAACAGCGGCCCCTCGAGAAACCGCAGCTGCCGCGCGCCGCTGGCCCGGTCCTCCTCGAGGACGTCGGTCCCGATGATGTCGGCCGGCATCAGGTCGGGGGTGAACTGGATTCGGCTGAACGAGAGATCGAGGCTCCGGGCGAGGGTGCTGATCATCAGCGTCTTGGCCAGCCCGGGCACGCCCTCGAGCAGGCAGTGGCCCCGGCTGAAGAGCGAGATCAAAAGCTCCTCCACCACCTCGTGCTGGCCGACGATCACGCGGGAGAGCTGTTCGAGAATGCGGTCGTGGGCCTCGTGCAGACGCTCGACGGCGGATCCGAGGTTGGCGGCGGACGAATTCATGAAGGCTCCGGAACGGGGGCAAAGCGGGCGACGACCGCAGACCGATCACCGCTGGTAGATGGGCAGCGTACCGTTTTCCAGCTGGAGGATGGTGAGGTTCGTGGCAGTGGTGTACACGGGGCCGATGTAGCCCTGCGACCAGAACAGCGTTTCGCCGTCGGCCTGAGCCTCGGAAAGCAGCCGTTTCTCCATTTGATCCCGGTACGCCTCCCACTTCCGCCCCCCCTCGCGATACATCACCTGGGCGTAATAGAAGTGGGCGTAGTGCCAGTGCCCAAAGCCATTGTTGGCGATATTGCCGAGATGCTTCTCGGCGTAGTCGAGCATCCGCGGCACGTGCGTGTCGTCGTATTCGCCGGCGTTGAACAGGCAGGCGATCGCGGCGGCGGAGATCGCCGGCCGCCCTCCCCCGCCCTTCGAACTGTACTGCACGCCGCCGTCGGGCATCGTGCATTTGTGGATGTAGGCGATCGCCTTGTCGATGATCTCGCGCGGCACGGGGATGCCGGCGTTGCGGCAGCCCCGCAGCCCCTGCACCTGCGTGATCGTGGTGGAACCTTCGTCGAAGTTGTTGCCGTCTTTGGCGCTCACGTAGCCCCAGCCGCCGTCGGAGGTCTGGGCCCGGCCGGAAAACTCCACCGCCTTCGTGAGCACCCGCACGAGCTCCTCGCGGCGGCGCTCGTCTTCCTCTTCGCCGAGCACCTGCGAAAGAAAGAGCATCGAGAAGCCATGGCCGTAGGTGTAGCGATCGTCGCTCTTCGGGTCGCCGATCAGGCCGTTGACCCGCGAGCGGCTCACGAGGTAGTCGACGGCCTGCCGGATCGGCTCGGCATAGCGGCCCTGCGTCGTGGTCGAGCCTTCGAGCAACAGGGCGGTGCCCGCGAGCGCCGTCATGGCGGTGGGATAGCGGCCGTCGTTCGCCGCCCAGCTGCCGCGCCGCGACTGCCGGCGGACGAGCCAGTCGAGCCCCTTGGTGACCGTGCGCTCCACGCGGCCGTCGAGCGGCGCACCGCCGGCTGGCAGCGCGACCGCGCCGAGGAGACAGACGAGAACGGCGTGTCGCAAGGCCATGACGAGGCTCAGAATGGGAGAGGGATCGTGAGCGCCTTCTGGATCCACGACTCGAGTTCAGAGAACAGGCCGCCGCCCGTCGGATGCTTCGCCGCCTGGTACGGCGGCCGGGGGGCCATCGGTGCCCCCGCGAAGTCGAGGCGAATCTCGGCCGTGTCGCCCCCGGTGCGGGTGAGTGTCACGGTGTGGGCGTCGGGGTCGCCGCTGATATCGCAGCCGGCGAACACATGCTGCTGCACGCGGATCTTGTCGTCGGCATACACGGCGTGTCCGGTGCGCTTGTCGAGCACGAGCACGCTCAGCGTCGAGCGGTCGCCGTCGCGCCGCGTCTGGAGGTGCCGGGCAAAGAGCAGCACCGGCAGTTCGGCCGGCTGATGGCGGTGGAGGCAGTGCCGCACCAGCGTCACGGGCACCGGCCAGAGCTGCTCGCCCCGATCCTGCGACACGGCCCAGATCGAGCCGGTGAAACTCATGCCCACCGCGTCGTCACCGGGCATCATTTGAGGCAGCGGTGTCACGATCCCGAGCGGGTCGAACTGCTGCTGTTCCTGCACCGTTTCGCGACGGCCGGCGCACACGAGCAGGCGGTCGTGCCAGGGGATGACTTGCAGGCTCTCCAGGCCCGACGGCATCGCGGAAAGCACGGTCCGAAACCGCACGGCCCCCAGGGTGAGATCGACGAGCGTCAGCGCCCCGTCGGGCTCCAGCACGGCAAGTGTCTCGGGCCCCGCCTGAGCGGCGCGGGCGGCCGGCGAAAACGCCCCGAGCGACACCCGTTGGTCGCGGGCGGGATCGAACCACTCCAAGCCCACCGCATCCGCGTTCGGCGGCGACGTGATCGCCACGAAGCGGCGACCGCAGACGGCCACCCGCACCTGCTGCGGGGGCAGCGTGCACTGCCGCACCAGCCGACCATCGCCCGTCGCCAACACCGTCGCTTGTTTGCCATCGCGCGGACACACACAGAGAAATTCGTCGTCACCGATGAGCTCGCCGACGGCCGGCAGACGGTGCCGCCTCCAGAGCAGCACGCCGCTCGCCGGGTCGCGCAGCTCCACCGCTTGATCGACGACGGTCGCCAACCCTTCCGCCACCAAGAGCATGCTGCGGACAGGCGTGTTCACCGCGGGCATCTCGGGCTCGGACACCCGAATGCCGAGCGGCATGTTGCCGTTACGTTTTGCGCGGGCTGCACCACGGCCCAGATGGATCCCGAATGCAGGGAGCTCGGCCGGGCCGCCGGAGGTGTCGGAGAGCGTCCAGAGACGTGCGGGCGGCGGGCCGTCGGGGCCGCGGACATCGAAGGCGGCGAACGCGCCACCCGACCGCACCACGAGCACGGGCCCGAGGGCGGTCGCCTCGGCATGGAGCGGCTGAAAGACCGGATTGAGCCCGCCGACTCTCCCGGGATCGAAGGGGATCGGCTCGCCCAGCCTGCGTCCCAGGCCGTCGGTGAGGATCAACGAGGTCGACTGCACGTCGCAGCCGACCTGCAGCCCCGGCACGATGCTCCGCGCGCGGGGATCGACGGGAATGGGGATGATCCTCGACATCCGCATCATCTCCTCCGGCTTGAGCCTCCCACTTCGGTGCGCGGTCACCCGGCCCAGCGGCCAGGCAGCATCAACCAGCGGCGGCAACGCGGCAGGCGACAGGCCCACCCGAGCCGCAGCCGCGGTCGAGCGCAGCCGCAGCATGTCGCCACGGACGGCCGTCGCTCGCAACGCATCGCGAGCGTCGCCTCCGGGGGCTTGTCGCGTGTCGAGCATCTCGAGCACTCGCTCGCGGGCGGCGGTGCCGCCAGGGTGCCGACTGAACACCGTCTCGATGCGCTCGAGCGCCGCCCCCCTGTCGGTCCCCTCGGCCCGAACGGCAACGTCGAGCGCCGCAGCGACGAATGCATCGATCTCCCGACGCACCTCGGGCGGAGCCCGCTCGAGAAGGTCGCCGATGCGGCCCTGCAGCCAGCGGGGCTCAGCGACCACGAGCGCCGGGTCGGCCACGTTTTCGACCAGCCAGTCGTCGTCGCTCTCATGTGCCGGGGGCAGGTCGAGCAGGCCTCTGCACGCACGCCACGCTTCGGCAATCGCGCCGGAGGCGAGCTGATTGTCGATCGCAATGCTGAGCAGGGCCTTGGAATGCGGCAACGGACCGGCCGTGTCGACGATCTCGCGCCACAGTGGCGCCGCCGCGGCAAAGTCGCGCCGCATGCCGAACAAGAGCGCGTCGGCGACCAGGTCGGCCGGGATGCGCTGCGGCTCCGCCCGCCGGGCTGCGGCAATCGCGCGGAGGCCGTCGGCCATGCGGCCTCGATCGAGGTCGAGCTGTCCCCGCCACATGAGCGCCCAGGGATCCATCGGACCATTCGCCGCCGTCTCGATCCGACCCTCGAGCGGCACCACCTGATGGAACACGTCGAGCGAATCGACACCCTGTGAAATCACCTCGCCGCGGTAGGCGAGGAGGTTGCCCGGAATCACGCCACCGCGGGCGGGCGAGCGGCCGGCGATGGAGCCGTCGACGAGATCGATCTCGACGACCTCCGGCGTGTCGAGCGGCAGAAACAGCCGCCGGGCCGTGACGATGCCGCGGCCGCTGACGGTGGCCGGCGAAAGCCCGAGCGACTTGCGCCAGCCGCTGGTGCCGTCCTTCATGGACAGACTGTCGACGGAGTGATGGCCCACGACGACGGCCCGGCCGTCGACGACGCCGGCCAGGCACAGCCCGTCGCCACGCGGCACCGACCAGCGGAGCGAGCCGGTGCGCAGATCAAGACAGTGCAGCGCATCCGATTCGGCAGGCGTGAGCAGCACGCAGCCCTCCGCCAGGACCGGGCAGACGTCGCGCCAGCCACCAGGATTCGGCGACTGCCCGCCCAGGGGCACGCCATTCACGATCACGTTGCGGCGATTGATGCCGCCGAGCAGCCCGCGGCCCGCGGCCCGGGCCGCGTCGTCATCGCCACCGGCCACCGAGTAGGTGTAGGCCCAGAGGAGCGTCCGGGTGGCAAGGTCGACGGCGATGGCCGTGCCTGCTCCGGTGGGACAGACGAGCACCCCTTCGGCAAACGCCGGCGACAGCCCGGAAAACCGCCGCAGTTGCGTCTCGGGCCGGTCGGCCTGCTGCTCTTCGTCGAGTTCCGCGAGCGGCTGCGACCACAGCAAGCGACCGTCGGCTGCGGCCCGTACGTCGAGGCGAATCTCCCCCTTCTCCTCCACCAGCACGAACAGCTGATCGCCAATCACGAGCGGGGCGCCGAGATACCACACCTCGCCGGCTGCCTCGTCGGCCGGCATCTCCGCAGGCAGCCGCCATGCGGCGGCCCCCCGGCCATCGAGATCGTAGGCGGCGAGTGTGTTGCCGGCCTCGAGCGCGGGCAGTTCGCCGACACGCCGCCCCATGCCGCGATTGCCCGCTCCGCGGTCGCGTCGGCCGACCTCCACGCAGTACACGAATCGCCCGTTGCTCGACACTGTTCCGCAGGTGGAGTCGGCGAAGACCCGGTGCATGCTCGCGGTTTCCTCCGGCCGCCGCTCCTCGCCGTCGTCCTGGAGGAGAGGCCCGGCCTGGGCATCCGCCGCATCGGCGCCACGCAGCCACACCCGCTTACCCGAGGCGAAATCGACTGCCAGCAGGCCGAGCGGCGAGTGCACGAGAATCGTGCCGTCGACTGCCAGCGGCATGCCGGCGGGGAGCAGCGGGGTGTCGCGGTCGGCACACAGACGACGGCGCTTTTCGAGAAGCCTCGCCTCTTCGGGATGACGCGTCAGCGGCACGCGGTACCGCGGCACGAGAAGCGGACGCGAGGCATCGACCAGTGCGTTGCGGGCGGCATCTCCCCGGGCCATCCACCATTCGGCCTCGCGGCGTCCGGCAGCCGGCGATCCGGCCCCTGCGATCGATTCGAGCCACGCGGCCGCACCGCCCGGCGGAAATGCCAGCGACACGTCGCGGGCTCCGGCGCGGATGCTGGTGCCAGCCCGCGTGCGGGCGTCGTCGAGCACACGCACAGCGGTCGCGCGATCGCCGGCCCGCCACCACGCCACCGCCCGCATCACCGACACCGTGGGTTCGAATCCGGCGCTTCCCGTCCCCGCCAGTCGTTCGAGCCAGGCCGCGGCGGCCAACGGCTGTTCGCCCTCGAGTGCCTCGAGCGCCGCAAGCACCGTCGCCCGTTGTCCGGCCGGCGTGTGAAACCAGCGCCTGGCGACCGCCACCACTCCGGCCCCGTCGCCGGCCGCGATCGCCTCCTGCAGCAAACGATCGGCCCGTGCACGAAACTGCAGATCGTAGGCCGCACGTCCGGCCTCAGGCACAGACCCGATCAGCCGCGCGGCCTCCGTCTTGATGCTGCGCCAGGTGGCCTGACCCTGTTGCGGACGAAAGAAGAAGTCTCGATCGCCGGCGAGCATCTCGTCGAGAAGGGTCGCTGCATCGCTCCACCGCTCATCGGCCACGAGCCGTTGGGCACGATCGAGTTGTCGCTCCTTGAGGCGGTCGGTTGGCAGGGCTACGCGGGCTTCGATCGATTCCTCGGCGGCCTCCGTCGTCTCGACGGGGCCATCCCCGATCGCAGCCCCACCCGCGAGCAGAAACCCGAGAGCAGCGGCCACGAATCCGAAGACGCCGCGGCGAGGCCGGATTTCGGTGACGAGCGGCGACGGCGGGAAGAAGAACATGTCGTTCCCAGGCCCGTTGGGGGGCCGAAGTCCTCGGCGACTGCCGAACCACCCACACACAACCACCCCCGGGCCATTCCAGGGCCAAAGGGTGCCAAACCGGGCTGTTTTGCAACCTTGCACGCGATCTGCACGGCAGAGCGCATCACATCGCCTGCCATCATGTTACGGCCGATCGACCCACCTCAGCAACATGCCGGTCTCGGGGGTCCAGGCC
>CAMAVC010000036.1 GCA_945861585.1 Planctomicrobium piriforme | reverse complement strand
CCCGCGAAGCCATCTTCACGCGAACACCCGGCATCGTGCCGTTGTTCGCTTGGCCGACCTCCGTCGGCTGATGATCACCCGGGCCTCCAGGCCTAGCACGCGTTCGTCCTCAACGACTCCCTGCGTCTGCGCGGGCCCACCGACCGCCGCCGCCGAAAGCGCTACCCGGCATCCCGTCGGCTCACGCCTCGGGCTTCCAGAAGGGGAGGCTCGGGGTTACCCCTCCCTTATGAGCCGGCGTATTTGACCAGCGGAGCCATGGATGGCGCAGCGAATGCGCTCCAGGCAGCGCAGGCAAATCCGAGTGAGCCGGAGCCTGGAGGGCGGAGGCGAACGTCCGGCGAGACGGTACGGGGTTACCCCGAGCCGGCGCGCTTCGCACCATAAGCCACACCCTGATCACCCGCGCGGGTGGAACGTGCCGTGGATGCCCTTCAAGCGGCTGGCGTCGACGTGGGTGTAGCGCTGCGTCGTGGCGATGCTCGAATGGCCGAGCATTTCCTGGACGTGCCGCAGATCGACGCCGCCGGCGACGAGATGCGTGGCAAAGCTGTGGCGGAGCGTGTGGGGGCCGATGTCGGAGGGCACGCCGGCGGTGTCGGCGTGAAGCCGCACGATCTCCCAGATCCGCATTCGGGAGAGCCGGTTGCCGCGGGACGACAACAGCACCCAGGCAGAAAGACCGGCTGCACGGGCGGCTGCGTCGCGGCGGGGGCCGTCGATCCAGGCTCTCAGTGCCACGATCGCCCGCCGGCCGAGTGGCACGACCCGCTCCTTGCCGCCCTTGCCGCGGCACGTGCAGAACGCCTCGGCGAGGTGCACGTCGGAGAGCCGAAGCGCCGAGACTTCGGAGGCCCGGCAGCCGGTTGCGTAGAGCAGTTCGAGGAGGGCCCTGTCGCGCATCCCCATGGCCGACGTGGCGTCGGGGCCGGCCAGGAGCCGGTCGACCTGCTCGGCCGAGAGCGTGCCGGGAATGAAGTCGTCGCGGCGGCCGGGGGAGAGCAGTTCCGCGGGGCTCTCGGCGATCACCCCCTCGACTTGGAGAAACGCGAAGAATGTCCGCAGGGTGGCCACCTGGCGGGCGATGCTCGCCCGGGCGAGCCCGCGGGCGGCGAGCGTGCCGAGGTAGTCGCCGAGGTTGCGGACGTCGAGGCGGTCGAGACGACGGCCGCCGAGCCAGTCTGCGAAGTGCGTGAGGTCGCGACGGTAGGCCGCCTGCGTGTTCTCGGCGAGGGCCCGCTCGTGGCGGATCGAGTCGAGGAATCTGCCCACCAGCAGGGCCGTCGAGTGCGGCCCGGCGGGTGCAGCCGGGGCGTCGGCGAGCAGGATGCGGCGGGTTCGTGGCCGGCGTTCCATGATTGTTTGTTGGCAGATTCGCGCCAACGCGAATGCCGCTCGATTACGCGTCGTAGCCGAGGTTCGGCGCCAGCCAGCGTTCGACCTCTGCCACCGGCATGCCCTTCCGGGCGGCGTAGGCTTCGACCTGCTCCCGGGTGATCCGGTCCACCGCAAAATATCGGCTTTCGGGGTGGGCGAAGTAGAGCCCACTCACGCTGGCGGCCGGCAGCATCGCGCAGCTTTCCGTAAGCGTCATTCCCGCCGCCTTCTCCGCATTCAGCAAAGTGAAGAGCGACCGCTTTTCGGTGTGGTCGGGGCAGGCCGGATAGCCGGGGGCGGGCCGGATGCCACGGTATTTCTCCTCGATGAGATCGTCGGTCGTCAGGCTCTCGGCCCTTCCGAAGCCCCACTCGCGGCGCGCCTTCGCATGGAGCCACTCGGCAAAGGCCTCGGCGAGACGGTCGGCGATCGCCTTGGCCATGATCGACGAATAGTCGTCGTGGTCACGGTCATACTTCCGGCAGAGCTCCTCGCAGCCGTGGCCGGCCGTGCAGGCGAAGGCTCCAAGGTAGTCCTGGCGTCCGCTCTCGACGGGAGCCACGAAGTCGGCCAGCGCATGGAAGGCGTCCTGTCCCTTCCGCTCCCATTGCTGGCGCAGCGTGTGCACCCGGCCCACCTCGGCCGCTCGCGAATCGTCGGCATACAGAATGACGTCGTCACCGGCGGAGTTGGCCGGGAAGAATCCGTAGACACCCTTGGCGACGAGGGCGTCGGTGCGGACGATTTCGTCGAGCATCCGCAGGGCGTCGTTGTGGAGCTTGCGGGCCTCGATCCCCACCGTTGCGTCGGTGAAGATCGCCGGATACTTGCCCCTGAGCTCCCAGGATAGAAAGAACGGCGACCAGTCGATGAGCGGAATCAATTCGCCGAGCGGCACCTTCTCGAGCGTCCGCACGCCGAGGAACTCCGGTACGTCGAGCGGTGCGGTGGCCCAGTCGGTGGTCCAGCGCTTCTCGCAGGCGGCCGCATAGGAGACGAGCTTCGTCTCCTGTCGGCGCCGGAAATTCTCCACGTCGCGGGCCTGGGCCACGCGGTTGGCTTGCACAAACTCCTCGCGGGCCGTCGGGTTCAGGAGCCTCTCCACCACGCCCGCCGCTCGGGAGGCGTCGTTCACATGGAGCACGGCCCCCGAATACTTGGGCGCGATCTTCACGGCCGTGTGCCGGGCCGACGTGGTCGCCCCGCCGATCAGGAGCGGAACCTTGAGCCCCTCGTGCTCGAACTCCTGGGCCACCTGCACCATCTCGTCGAGACTGGGGGTGATCAGCCCCGAGAGCCCGACGATGTCGACCTCGTGGCGAATCGCCTCCTCGATGATCTTCGTGCAGGGCACCATCACCCCGAGGTCGACGACCTCGTAGTTGTTGCAGCCGAGCACCACGCCCACGATGTTTTTGCCGATGTCGTGGACGTCGCCTTTGACGGTGGCCATCAGCACCTTGCCCCGCTTCGCCTGGGCGGAGCCCGAGGCCAGCCGTTCGGCCTCCATGTGTGGGAGGAGATGGTTCACGGCTTTCTTCATCACCCGGGCGCTCTTCACCACCTGGGGGAGGAACATCTTGCCCTCGCCAAACAGGTCTCCGACCGTCTGCATGCCCCGCATCAGCGGACCCTCGATGATCTCGAGGCTCTTGTCGTAGCAGGCGCGGGCCGCATCGACGTCTTCCTCGATGTAGTCGACGATGCCCTTGATGAGTGCATGAGCGAGCCGCGCCTCCACGTCGAGCGTTCGCCAGGCGTCGGTCTGGACGGCACCGCCTCCCTCCTGCTTCTTCACCGTCTCGGCGAATTCGACGAGCCGCTCGGTGGCATCGGGACGCCGGTCGAAGAGCACATCTTCGATCCGCTCCTTGAGATCCGGCTCGATCTCCTGATACACCGCCAGTTGCCCGGCATTGACGATGCCCATGTCCATGCCCGCCTGGATGGCGTGGTAGAGAAAGCAGGAGTGCATCGCCTCACGCACGACCTCGTTGCCGCGAAACGAGAACGAAATGTTGCTCACGCCGCCCGAGACCCTCACGAGGGGCATCGCCTGCTTGATCCGCCGGGTGGCCTCGATGAAGTTCACCGCGTAGCGGTTGTGCTCCTCGATGCCGGTGGCGACGGTGAGGATGTTCGGGTCGAAGATGATGTCTTCCGAGGCGAAGCCGGCCTGCTCGGTGAGCAGCCGGTGGGCCCGTGTGCAGATCGCGACCCGCCGTTCGACGTCGGTGGCCTGCCCCTCTTCGTCGAACGCCATCACGACGACGGCCGCGCCGTGGCTGCGCACGATCCGCGCGTGCTCGAGAAACTTCTCCTCCCCCTCCTTGAGGCTGATCGAGTTGACGATGCCTTTGCCCTGCACGCACTTGAGCCCCGCCTCGAGCACCTCGAACCGCGAGGAGTCGATCATGATCGGCACGCGGGAGATCTCGGGCTCGCTGGAGAGCAGCGTGAGAAACTTCGTCATGACCGCCACGCCGTCGAGCATTCCCTCGTCGACGTTGATGTCGATGATGTTGGCGCCATTTTCGACCTGCTGCCGGGCGACGCTCAGGGCCTCCTCGTAGCGCTCCTCCTTGATGAGGCGGGCGAAGGCTCGGGAGCCCGTGACGTTCGTCCGCTCACCGACGATCGTGAAGCTGCTCTCAGGCCGCAGTTCGAGCATCTCGAGGCCCGAGTAGCGCGACCGCCGCGGCGGCGTGGCGGGCGTGCGCGGCGGATAGTTCCGCATCACGTCGGCGATCGCCTTGATGTGGGCCGGCGTCGTTCCGCAGCAGCCGCCCACGATGTTGAGCCAGCCCGCTTTTGCGAACTCCTCGAGCACCGAGGCCATCATTTCCGGCGTTTCGTCGAAGCCACCCAGGGCATTCGGCAGCCCCGCGTTGGGATAGCAGCTCACCAGCCGGGGCGTAATTCGCGAGAGATCGGCCACGTGCGTCCGCAGCTTCTCCGGCCCGAGGGCGCAGTTGATGCCTGCGGAGAGCAGGTCGATGTGGGAGATGCTCGTCCAGCAGGCCTCGACGGTCTGAGCGGAGAGCGTGCGGCCCCCGTCGAAGATCGTGAACGACGCCATCACCGGGAGCGTACGGCCGAGATCGGAAAAAACCTGCTCGATGGCGTGGAGGCAGGCCTTGAGCACGAGCGTGTCGAAGGCGGTCTCGGCGAGAAGGAGATCGACGCCGCCCTCGACGAGAGCCTCGATCTGCTCGCGGTAGGCGGCCACCATCTCGTCGAACGTCACGTCGCGGTGCCCGGGATCGGCCACGTTGCCGGCGATCGAGAGTTGCTTGTTGGTTGGGCCGATCGAGCCCGCGACGAACCGCGGCCGGCCGGGGGTCTGCGCCATGGCGGCGTCCGCTGCGGCTCTCGCGAGCGACGCCGCGACGAGGTTGAGCTCCCGCGTGTGATGTTGCAGCCCGAAATCGGCGAGCGCCACGCTCGTGGCCCCGAATGTGTTGGTCTCGACGATGTCGGCACCGGCCTCGAGGTAGGCCGCGTGAATGCCGCGGATCGCGTCGCCCTGCGTCAGCGTGAGAACGTCGATGCAGTTTTTGAGGTCGCGGTGGTGGTCGGCAAATCGCGTGCCCCGGAAGCCCTGCTCGTCGAGGGCCAACTGGTGCACCATGGTGCCCATCGCGCCGTCGAGGATCGCGATCCTGTCGGCAAGGAGAGTGTGGAGGGCGTCGGCAGACGACGGACGGGGCGGCTGGGGCATGGCGAAGACTGGGGGATCTATGGTTTGAGGGTCCCTGAAGCCTCTCATGATAGGCGACTGGGGGCTTCGGGCATATTGCGAAAACGGGTAGGGGATTGTTCAAGCCGGTGAAATTCAGCCGTCGATGCACCTTGCAGGTCGTACGGTGCATCACTGGTCTGCGGCGGCGCTCGAGCAATGGAAATCCTGGCCACGTTTCCGACGGTGCGGGTCGCCGGCTCATCGTCGACGGCCATGGAATCCGTGTCATCCGCGGTCGCTGCCGCTGTCAGGGATGAGCCCGCCCCGCAGCCCAGCCCGGCGGCTCCGCGACCGCGACGAGCGGCAGCATGTGTCCCGCCGCGATCCGTCATGCTGCTGACGATCATCGCGGTGGCGACGTGGGCGGCCGCGTGGTGGATCGAGCGTGGCCGCAGCAGGGAGCATGCAGCGGCTGTCGTGGCGCACGCCGACGCAGCGCCGGGAGCGGAGGTCGTACGATGACCGTCGACTTCATCGATCGGGCGTTTTTGCGGCGCATGGCCGAGCCTGTGGTTTCACACAGCAGGCTGGCCGATGTCGCCCCGGCCATCGGCACGCTCGGGCCCGACGTGGTGCAGGATCTCGCGCCGGACGATCCCGTCGTCAGCCGGCTCCTGGCGGATTGTCCGCAGCAATGGCAACGGCTTGCCGAGCGTGTGGAGGCTGCATGCGATGCCGGCAGCCAAGTGATCGCCGTGGCCAGTCGCGGTCGCGGTGAGGGCTGTTCCACGACCGTGCGCGGTCTCGCCCGTGTCTTGCGAACGCGGGGCCGCGATGTCACCTGCCGAATGCCTGCCATGGCTCCGTCATCGTGTGCGGCCGATGTCGAGTCGGGCGGTGGGCCCGTGCTCGTCGATGCGGGCGTTTGGTTTCCCGCTGGGCCCCTGCATCGCGGCCGGCTCGCTCGGCTGGCGTTCGACTGCCATGCGGTGGTGCTCGTGCGCCGCGCGGAGCGGCCGCCCTGCCCGGCCTGTGAACGGGCGCTCGCGGCCATCGGCCTCGAGGTGCTCGGTGAGGTCGTGACATTCGCCGCAGCGGCTGATCCAGAGGCTGCAGCATGACGCGCGTGCAGGTCGAGCCCGCTCCGTCACTGACGCTCACCCAGCAGTCGGCCGTGGCCCGGCTCGCGTATGCCATCGAATCACCCGGTGCGGTCGCGCTCTTGTGCGGGCCCCGTGGTGTCGGCAAGACACTGGTGCTGACGCATGTCGCGGCGAGCCGATCGCGGGCCGGTGTCGCAGCCCTGTGCTGCACGACACGTGACGGTGTGCCGCTCCCCGCGGATGCGCCCGAAGGCATCTTGTTTGTCGATGATGCACATCTTGTCGAGGCCGGCGAGCTTGCCGCGATGGTCGGCACCTGGCGGCGGCGGTCACCGACGGGGGGGCTCGTGCTGGCCGGCGAAGGACGGCTGCTCACGCTCGTGGCCCGCGACGAGCGACTCGAGCAGGCCGTGGCGCTGAGGGCCGTGCTCGGCCCGTTCACCCTGGCCGAGTCAACAGCGGCCCTCGCGCCGCTGCTGGCGGCGGCGCGCGAGCCGGATCATCAGATGGCACTCGTGCGCACGATCCACGAGATCGCGGGTGGCATTCCGGCCGAGGTCGCGCGGCTGGCTTCCTTCGTGCGTGACGTGGCCGCGGCGGCACCAGGAGGCCGGTTGACGCCCGACGACGTCGAAGCGGTGCATCGTCGCCTCAGCCCCCGGGCTGCCTGATTTACGCCTCTTCGCTCGCAGCCCGCGCAAGATAGGCGGCGACCGAGTCGGGCGGTGGCCCCGCGAGCCGCTCGCCCCGCCTCGCTGGTGCGAACGGGGCGAGGTCGATCGTGGGCGGCGCTCCGGTAACGAGGTCGGCCAGCACCACGGCCGTGCCCGTCGACTGATGCAGCCCCGCCCGGAAGTGGCCGGCCGCGATGAACGCGTTATCGTAGCCAGGAATCGGCCCCAGGGTCGGCAGCCCGTCGATCGACCCGGGCCGCAGCCCGGCCCAAGCCTGCTCGAGTGCCGCGTCAGTGAGCGCTCCGAGCAGTCGCTTGGCCACACCGCGCAGCCGCTCGACCGCCTCCGGTGTGGTGGTCGGCGCGAACCCCGCATCCTCGATCGTCGAACCGACGAGGAGTCGGCCGTCGGCCCGGGGAACGAGATACTCGATGCCGAAGTTGACCACGCGGCCGAGCACCTGCCGTGGCAGCCGCAGGAGAACGATCTGGCCACGGATGGGCCGCGTCTCGATCGCGAGGCCGAGGGAGGAGGCGACGGTGCCCGACCAGGCTCCGGTGGCGAAGCAGTAGGTCGCCCCATGCACGATACCGGAATCCGTGACGACCCCGGCGACGCTGCCGTCACGGACCTCGACGGCGTGGACGTCGGCGCCCGTCATCACGACGCCACGCTGCCGGCAGCTGGCCTCCAGTGCTGCAAGATGCCGAGGTGGCCGCAGACTCATCTCCTCGGGGAGCAGGAAGCCGCCGCGGACGCCACCGGTCGAAACGGCCGGCGCCAGAGCCGGCTCGTGCTCGATGATCTCTCTGGTGGTGAGCCAGTCGCACCGGGCTCCTCGAGCACGCCAGGCCTGGGCGGCGGCCTCGAGCCGCTCGAGCCCTGCGTCGCTGGCCGCGAGGTGCAGCCCGCCGACGCGTCGCAGCTCGGTGTCGATGCCCGTTTCGTCGCGCAGCTCCTCGGCCCACCGGCGATGAAGCGAGTCGCTCCACGCGGTCAGCCGGTCGCCGGCCGGCATGGCCCCGTCGCCGGGCGGGGGTGCCGGCGGAAAGATTCCGGCCGCCGCCCACGACGCCGTGTCGCGGCCCTGCTCGCGGCAGAGCACGCGAACACGGGCACCGCGGCCGGCGAGTTCGCGGGCGATCGAGAGGCCGATCACGCCGCCGCCGATGATCACGCAGTCGGTCATGGGCTTCGCGAGGCGGGCGGGTCAGGCGTTGGTGGCGACGGCGGGCGTATCGGCGATGTTCACCCACACGTGCACGTGCGGCGCGCCGCGGAAGTGCCAGACGAAGGCCGGGCCCTCGAGCCGCCAGTTGTCCCACACGCCGTCGTTGCCGAGGTCTTCGTCGCGGTAGAACGCCAGCCGACAGCCCTCCAGCCCGCCCTGGGCCGCGAGGCATCGGCGGGCTTCATCGCGGTCGGACGATCGAAACGGTTCGAGCAGCAGGGCGAGCACGCGATCGAGCTCGGCCTTCTGGTCGGGTGACAGATCCGTGACGGGCAAGCCCTCGCCGCCGTTCGCGCCCCGGAAGGCGATTGCAGTTTCGCGCGGCGTCTTGGGTACCAAGGCCCGCTCTCGTTGCCCGCCGTCGAGAATCGCATAGACGCCGTTGGCAGCCACCGCCTGCGGCCAGAACACATTGCCCGCGTGATTTTTTTCCTCGTTGAAGCCGCCGGCGTCGTGCCCGTAGAAGATCGGGCCCCCGAAGGCGACGTGCTCGGCGGAATCGCCGTCGCAGCGGAGCGTCATGTGACGGCCGGTGAGAAGGAATTGAAACCGCCCCGACCCCGGTTCGCCGAGGAGCGCGATCGACTGGTCGTGGCCGAAGCCGCCGGTGTCGTCCTCGAGCTGCTTGTCGAAACGGGTGAGCCAGTCGGGCGAGATCAACCGCTCGAAGATGCCGCGGACGAGCTGCTGTTGATCGGCGGTGAAAAAATCGCTCTTCACCGCCGGCTTCGTCGCATTCCAGTTGTTCGCCACGCGCGTGCGCAAGAGGCCGAATTTCGGGTGCCGGTAGTCCCAGGCAAAGCACACGGCCTCCCGCTGGACGGCCGTGAGCGACGCGTGCAGCGTCTGGGCGAGCGTTTCGGCCGCGGCCGCGGGCTCCGCCCCGCGCACTGCGCGGAGCGCCGGGAATCCAAGCCAGGGCGTGGTCGCGGCCGTCGCGGCGAGGAGACGTCGGCGGGTGAGGGTTCGCTGGTGGCTCGGCATGGGATGGTCTCCGGTGATCACCTCAGAGTACGGCATCCGTCAGGACGCCGCCATACGGCGGTGGCGGCGTCCACCGGGCCGCCGCTGACACGCAGGGCAAAAGAACGTGGCTCGTTGAGCCTGCACGATGCGCACGACGGCCTCGCCGCACGCGGTGCAAGGACTGGCTTCACGGCCATAGACGCGGTGCTCGTGTTGAAAGCGTCCAAATCGGTTGTCGGCGGTGCGGTAGGTCTCGTCGTCGATCGACGAGCCCTCGAGTCGCACCGCCTCGGTGAGTACGTCACGCGTCGCGGTGGCGATTCGCTCCCAGGCGTCGCGCGTGAGCCGGCGACAGGGCGTTCGCGGATCGATGCGCACGCGAAACAGAATCTCCGCGGCATAGATGTTGCCGATGCCGGCCACCGCCCGCTGGTCGAGGAGCGCCACCTTCACGGCCCGGCGCGACCCACGCAGCCGCGAGGCGAGCTCGCTGCCCGAGATCTCCAGCCCGTCGGGCCCGAGCTTCTCGGGGCCACACGCGGCCTCGAGCCCGGCGCGGTCGTGGAGCCGGATTGTGCCCAGGCCGCGTCGATCCCAAAACAGAACCTGCGCCGGCAGGCCACGACGCGGCGTGCGCGCGAGGTGCAGCACCAGCCGCACATGCTCCGGCGACGGCGGATCGGTGACGAGCATCAGCCCCGTCATGCGGGGCTCGATCGCCAGCCAGCGGGTGTCCGCCGGTGAGTCGCCGGCCAGTTCCAGCACGATCCGCTTGCCGCGCCGGAGCACCGCCGTGATCGTGCAGCCTCCGAGTCGGGCGGCGAGCACTGCGGGGCGGGGTTGGATCGAGAGCGGCCGCACCCGGCTCCGTGGAAACTCCGCCGCCACGATTCGCGCTCCGGCGATGCCGGCAATCCCACGACGCATCGTCTCGACTTCGGGCAGTTCGGGCATGGGGTGCGGTCCGGATGGTGGCGTGCGACCGTCAGGCTACAATCGGAGTGCTCCGACGTGCACGCCCCCGGCAAGCCCACCGATCGAGGAACCGCCCGATGCCAGCCGCCCCCGCGCTCTCCAGCGTTCCTGATGCCCTCGGCCGGTTTGGGCGGTTCGGCGGCCGCTACGTGCCCGAGACGCTCTCCGCCGCGCTCGACCAACTCGAGCGGGAATATGCGTTGGCGGTGGCTGACCCAACGTTCCAGGCCGAGCTCGACGCCCTGCTCTCCGCGTTCGTCGGCCGCCCCACCCCCCTGCTCTTCGCCAAGCGGCTCACGGAGTATGCCGGCGGCGCGCAGATCTATTTCAAACGGGAAGATCTCAGCCACACCGGTGCCCACAAGATCAACAACACGCTCGGACAGGGCCTGCTCGCGATCCGCATGGGGAAGCGGCGGATCATCGCCGAGACCGGCGCCGGCCAGCATGGTGTGGCGACGGCCACGGCCTGCGCCCGATTCGGTCTGGACTGCGTGGTCTACATGGGGTCCGAGGACGTCCGCCGCCAGGCGCCCAACGTGCGCAACATGCGGTTCATGGGGGCCGAGGTGCGGCCCGTCGAGAGCGGCTCCCGCACGCTCCGCGACGCGATCAACGAAGCGATGCGCGACTGGATGGGCTCGGTGGAAACCACGCACTACATCATCGGCTCCGTCGTCGGCCCGCACCCCTTTCCGCGCATCGTGCGCGACTTCCAGAGCGTGATCGGTCGGGAGACCGTCGAGCAGTGCCGCCGGCAGTTCGGGCGACTGCCCGACACGGTTGTGGCCTGTGTCGGTGGCGGCAGCAACGCGGCCGGCATGTTCTATCCCTTCGTCGATCACCGCGAGGTGCGGCTCGTCGGCGTCGAGGCGGGGGGCCGCTCGGGCCAGCCAGGCGACCACGCCGCGAGCCTCAGCTACGGCAGCCCGGGCATTCTCCACGGCTCACTGAGCTACGTGCTCCAGGATCAAGACGGCCAGACTGCCGACGTGCACTCGGTGTCGGCGGGCCTCGACTATCCAGGGGTGGGCCCCGAGCACAGCTATTGGCGGGATCTCGGCCGGGTGGAATACACGAGCGTGACCGACGGCGAGGCGCTCGACGCCTTCGACCTCGTCGCTCGCCGCGAGGGCGTGCTGCCCGCTCTCGAAACGTCGCATGCCCTCGCGTGGGCGGCCGAGGAGGCGGCGAAACGGCCGCCGAGCGAGATTCTCGTCGTCTGCCTTTCGGGCCGTGGCGACAAGGACGCCGCCGAGATCGCCCGGGTGCGCGGCCTCACCGCCGATGGCAGCGGAAAATAGGGACGGGAGCGAATTTCGTCGATGAAATCGAACACCATGGCACACGACACACCGAAATTCGCTCCCGTCCCTATTTCCAAACTCCGTCCGATCGACAAACTCGCAGCCGTGTTCGCGGCCAACCGGGCCGCCGGCCGCAAGGCGCTCGCGCCCTTCGTGACAGCGGGCGACCCCGACGTGGCGACGAGCGTGGCCGTGCTCGAGGCGATCGATCGGGCCGGCGCGTCACTCTGTGAGCTGGGCGTGCCCTACAGCGATCCGATCGCCGACGGCCCGGTGATCCAGTCGTCGTACACCCGCGCGCTCGGAGCCGGCATCACGCTCGAGGGCATGTTTGGCATCGCCCGAGAGGCATCGGCCCGCGTGCAGATGCCGATTCTCGCGATGGCGAGCTACTCGCTCATCTTCCGCCGCGGCATCGAGCGATTCGTCGCCGACGCGACGGCCGCCGGTCTCGCCGGCTTCGTCGTGCCTGATCTGCCACTCGAGGAGAGCGACGAGCTCGATGCGGCCTGTCGCACGGCTGGCCTAGCCCTCGTGCGGCTCGTCACGCCGACCACGCCTCCCGACCGCGCCGAGCAGATCGCCCGCCGGTCGACCGGCTTTCTTTACTGTGTGTCGGTGGCGGGCGTGACGGGCGCCCGCACCGAACTGCCGCCCGGGCTCATCGAACGGATCGAGTGGCTCCGCACGAAGACCGACGTGCCGATCCTGGTGGGCTTCGGGATCTCCGGTGCCGATCAGGCCCGGGCCGTGGCCGCCGTCGCCGACGGCGTGATCGTGGGCTCGGCGCTCGTGCGGCAGGTGGCCGAACTCGCGAGTCAGCCCCGTGAGCAGCTCGTCGCCGGCGTCGAGCGGTTCATCGCTCCGCTCGCCACAGCCGTATCGGGCTAAGAACCGCGACGGACCGCGAGAAAACCACGGTCGGCGAGACGCTGTTCATACGGGCTGCCGCGGAGCAGGCGGGTGGCGAGTGGCGTGGCCATGAGCGTGGTGGCGATCGCCATGAGCACGAGCATGCAGTAGACCGACTGGGGGATCACGCCCAGATCCATCCCCACGTTGATCACGATCAGTTCCATGAGGGCGCGCGTGTTCATGAGCACGCCGACGCAGGCCGCCTCGCCGGCCGGCATGCCGCCCAGCCGGGCCGCGAGGCCGCAGCCGCCCCACTTGCCTGCCACGGCGACCACCAACACGGCTGCACACCACCCCCAGGCCTCGAGGCTACCGAGCGAGCCGATGTTCGTCCGCAGGCCGGTGAAGGTGAAGAAGATCGGCAGAAAGAACACGGTCACGAGGTCGCCGAACTGCGCCGCGAACGCCTCGCGCACCCGCGGGGAGCCCGAGAGCGCCGCCCCGAGGAGGAAGCCGCCGAAGATCGCGAAGATGCCGATGCGGCTCGTGGTGTAGGCCGCTGCCAAGAGGATCGCGAGCACGATCGACAGTGCTCCGAGCGGGAGTTTCCCGTCTGCCCCCACGGCCCGTTCCAGCCGCGGCAGAAGCAGTGGCCGGACGATCCCGAGCATCACCCCTGCAAATACGACCGTGGCCGCGATCATCCCGACCACGCCCGCGATCTCGAACCGACCCACGGCGAGCGCCGAGACCGCTGCCAAGAGCGTCCACCCCACCGCGTCGTCGCAGGCGGCGGCCGCGATCACGGTGGCGCCGAGAGGCGTGTGCTGCATCCCCATCTCGATGAGGATCCGGCCCAGGATCGGAATCGCCGTGATCGACATGGCGGTGCCCAGGAACAGCGCGAAGGCTCGTGTGTCGATCCCGCCCGTGGCTCCGAGTGCGTCCAGCCGCGGCGCCATCAGCCCGGCGAGGCCGAGCCCGAGCGTGAACGGCACCATGATCCCGGCGAGCGACACGGCAGCGGCCACTCGCCCTTGCCGCCAGATGTGCGAAAAGTCGAACTCGATTCCGACCAGAAACAGCAGGAGCACCAGTCCCACCTGGCTGAAACCGGTGAGGGCGGACTCCAGTTCGCCCCCCCCTGCTCCACCCCGAAACACCGCGGCGAACAGGTCGGGAAAGAACGCCCCGAACACCGAGGGCCCGAGCAGCAGGCCGGCCACGATCTCCCCGACCACGCTCGGCTGCCGCAGCCACCGGGCCACGGCCGCCCCGGCCCGGGCGGCGAGGATGATCACGATGAGCTGCACGAGCAGCGGCCGGAGGCTTTCCTCCCGGCCGGCCGCCAGCAGGATCGGCAGACTCGTTCCGGCGTCCATGGCACACACATTCCCGTAGGCCCGGTGGGAACCACCGTTTATAACCACGCGTAGCAACGATAGCTGCAGCACCACCATCGTGCGAGGCTGTGATGTTTGCCGCCCGTGAACCGTCCGACATCGACCGCTTCTTTCGGGGCCTGACGGAATACGCCTTCCACGCCAGGCTGGGGATCGTCGACCCGGCGCTCGTCGACTACGTGGCGCTCCTGCTGGTCCGGTTCCTGCGGCACGATGCGATCGTGGCACCGCCGTCAGGCTCGGCCGGCGCCTCGGACGTGACGACGATGCTCGTCGCAGCCCGCGACCATCCCCCCGACGAGGCCCTCGTTGAATACCGCCACATCGGCGACTACACGCTCTTCTGGACCGGCCTCTACCCCGAGGCCGTCGAGCGGCTGCATGCCTCGGCGCCGATCCGGCCCGTCATCGACTTCCGTGCGGCCGGCAAGCAGGCATACTGGCTCGTGAGCACGCTCGAGCCCGACGAGGCGGCCGAGGAGCGGGAGCTCTTCGAGCGACTGAGCCGCGACTACGACCTCTGCGCCGACGGCCTCGCCGAGGTCCGCCGCGCCTGGGGCGATGCTGCGTAGCCCGTCAGGAAGCCCGAGGCGTGAGCCGAGAGAATGCCCGCTTTCGTAACACCGCGCGTCTTTCCCTTCGGCTTACGCCTCGGGCTTCCTATGAGGCCGTTCGCATCGCTCACGTCAGCAGCTGTGCCGTCCATGCGGGGTGAAACCCTGCAGCTTCGACGGGGATCCCCGCTGCGACGACGGCGGCCACGAGCCGCGCGGGCGGCGTGAGCGCGGGCGTGATCACCGCGACGGCGTGGTCGAGATCCACGGCCCGGGCCTCGTCGGCGAGCCCGCGCAGGGCCGCGGCCGCGTCGTCTGCCCGGCCTCGGCAGGTGAGCCGGAACGTGAATGACCGGCCGGTGGCAAACGTCTCGATCGTATGGGGGCCCGCAGCGGCAACCCGGCCTGCGTCGAGGACCACCAGGTCGGTGAAGCAGGGCGGCACGACGGCGTTGTCGATCGCCGCCAGCACGGCGCGGCCCATCAGATGGGCATCCCCGATGAGCGCCTCCACGCTCGCGTGTTCAGCTGGATCGAGGGCGGAAAACGGGTCATCGAGGATCAGCACCTCGGGGTCGTGGAGGAGCGCCCTGGCAAGGAGCAGCCGGCGTCCGCTGCCGTCGGGAAGCGTGTCGATCGGATCGGCCGCCCGTGCCGTGAGGCCCGCGAGGTCGAGTGCCTTCGTCACGGCGGTGCGCAGCGGCTTGCCCTGGAGGCCGGCGAACGATGCGGCGAGTTCGAGAAATTCCGCCACGCGGCACGGCGGCCACGCCGGCGGCCGGGCCGGCACGTATCCTACGAGCCGTCGCACGGCGGCAGCATCCCGGCGCACAGACTGGCCGTGCACCGTGATGTCGCCGGCATCGAGCGTGAGGGCGGTCGCAGCGGCGGCGAGGAGCGACGTCTTTCCGGCCCCCGTGCGGCCGAGGAGTGCGGCGGCACGACCAGCCGGCATCTCGAACGACACGCCCTTCAACACAGGTCGACCGCCGTACGAAAGAGTCGCGTCGTGGAAGGCGATCATGGTCCTGACGGCGCGCGGCCGAGGCGTTCGGCAGTCATCTCGATCGACACGAGCAGCCCCTTCGCCTTGTTGATCGTCTCCTGGAACTCGCTGGCGGGCACGCTGTCGGCCACGATTCCCGCCCCGGACTGCACGTGGGCCCTGCCGCCGGTCACGACGATCGTGCGCAGGGCGATGCACGTGTCCATGGCGCCGGTGAAGTCGATGTAGCCGACGGCTCCCGCGTAGGGACCGCGGCGGACCGGCTCGAGCTCGTCGATGATCTCCATCGCCCGGATCTTCGGGGCGCCCGATACCGTGCCGGCGGGGAGGCAGGCCCGCAGGGCGTCGAACGCCGTCATGCCCGGGGCGAGTCGGCCGGTGACGTTGCTCGTGATGTGCATGACGTGGCTATAACGCTCGATCGACATCACGTCGCTCAAGGTCACCGAGCCGATCTGCGACACCCGGCCCACGTCGTTGCGGCCGAGGTCGATCAGCATGACATGCTCGGCCCGTTCCTTGGGGTCGGCGAGCAGCCCCTCGGCGAGTTGCCGGTCTTCCTCGGGCGTCGCCCCCCGGGGCCGCGTGCCGGCGAGCGGCCGCACGGTGATATCGTCGTCGATCACGCGCACCATGATCTCTGGAGAGCTGCCCACGAGCGTGACCGTGGGCGTGCGCAGGAAAAACATGAACGGGCTCGGGTTGACCACGCGGAGCGTGCGGTAGAGTTCGAGGGGCGGCCCCGTGAAGGGGATGTCGAGCCGCCGGCTGAGCACCACCTGAAACACGTCGCCGGCCCGGATGTATTCGATCGCCCGCTCGACGGCCGCCATGAACGCCTCGGGAGGAAACGTCGAGACAGCGGTGCCGGCGGTGAGACTTTCGGGCTCCCGGCGGGGGCCGATGTCGGCGGGGGGCGGCCAGGCATGGGGCTCCTGCAACGTGGCGATCGTGGCGTCGATCCGCCGGCACGCCTCCGTCCGGGCACTGGCCAAGCCTTCCGGTGACAGGTCGTCGATCCGGGCGAGCACGACGATATCGAGCGATTTCGTGACGTTGTCGAAGACGAGGAGCCGGTCGTAGAAGGCGAAGCTGATGTCGGGCAGGTGGAGGTCGTCGGGCGGCGAGTCGGGCAGGTGTTCGGCGTAGCGAATCGAGTCGTAGGCCGCGTAGCCCACGACGCCGCTGGTGAACGGCGGCAATTCGGGAAGTCGCACCGGACGGAATTCCTCCATCCGCCGGCGCAGTTCATCCAGCGGATCGGCCGTCGTGAGGGTCTCCGTCGTGCCTGCTCGCGTGATCGTCACCGTGGTTCCGCGGGCCTCGAGGATCATGAAGGGATCGGCGCCCAGAAAGCTGTAGCGGCCGACCTTCTCCCCGCCGACCACACTCTCGAACAGGCAGCCGCAGGCGCCGGCGTCGATCCGGGCAAAGGCGCTCAGCGGCGTGAGCGCGTCGGCAAACAGGCGGCGGTAGACGGGCACGGACCGCCCCGATCGGGCCAGCGTGGCGAACCGCTCGACATCGGGAAGGTGCGTCATCGGCAAACGGTGACTCGTGGGCCGTGCCGGCCGTGCAACTCGGCCTGCCGACAGAGCGTATCCGGCGCGGGAAAAGCCAACAATCATGGCGTGCTGAAATGGCAGCGTGGCGCGCGGCCCAACCGAACGGCATGCCCAGCCCCGGCGGCCTGCTATGATTCACCACGCCGGTGGGGCCTGTTTGATCGGGGCCCCGGCGTTTCCAGTCCGCGGCGGCATGCGAGTTCGACCATGAAGTGCCAGCATTGCGAAAAACAGGCCGTCTTCCACATCACGGAACTGGAGGCAGGCGCCGTCCGCGAACTGCACCTCTGTGAGGATCACGCCCGCACGTATCTCAATCAGTCGGAGGCGGCCGCTGAGTCGGCGGCCGAGGACGAGGCAGAGGGCGAGCCGGCCGGTGGGGCGTTGTCCGGGCCCCTCGGTGTGGGCCAGACGGCGGAGGAACTCGCCCTGCTCGATCAACGGTCGTGCAGCATGTGCGGGATCACGTTCTTCGAGTTTCGGAATCAGGGACGCCTGGGCTGCCCGCACGACTACGTGCAGTTCGAGAAGGAACTCGAACCGCTGATCGCGAACATCCACGGTGCGACCGAGCATACGGGCCGGAGGCCGTCCCGGTCGGCCGCAGGCCTTGCCGAGGGCACCGAGGAGCTCACCGCCGTGATCGGGCTGCGTCAGCAGATGAAGGAATCGATCGCGTGCGAGGATTACGAGAAGGCCAAGGAACACCGCGACGCGATCCGAGTGATCGAGGATCGCTGGCTCGGCGGCGGCAACGCCACCAAGGGGAGTGCATGAAACTCGAGGCGTTGACCCAGTCGATCGGTGAGTGGCTGCGTGGCACGGGCCCGGAGTCGGACATCGTCATGAGCAGCCGCGTGCGGCTGGCACGCAACGTGGCCCACTATCCGTTCGTAAGCCGTGCTTCCGAGCAAGACCGCGCCGAGATCGAACGATTCCTCCGCGACCGGATCGCCGGCAGCGCCGTCGGGCAGGACCTCGAGTACATCGACGTCGGGCGGCTCGAGGACATCGACCGCCAGTTTCTCGTCGAACGGCAGCTCATCAGCCGTGAACACGCCGAAGCCCAGGGTGCCCGTGGCGTGGCCATCGACCGCATGGAGCAGGTCAGCCTGATGATCAACGAGGAGGACCACCTCCGCATCCAGTGCATGCACAGCGGTCTCGACCTCAAGGGTGTCTGGGAGCAGATCCGGGCCGTGGACGACCAGATCGAGAAGGTCGTGCCCTACGCGTTCCACCCCCGCTTCGGCTATCTCACCGCCTGCCCGACCAACGTCGGCACCGGCATCCGGGTGAGCGTCATGCTCCATCTCCCGGCACTCGTGATCACGCGGCAGATCGACAAGGTCTTTCGCAGCCTCCACAAGATCTCGCTCGCCGTGCGGGGGCTCTACGGCGAAGGCTCCCAGGCCATGGGCGACTTCTACCAGATCTCGAATCAGACCACGCTCGGACGCACCGAGGAGGAACTCGTCGAGCAGGTGGGCGACGTGGTGCCCGTGCTCATCGACTACGAGCGGCGGGCCCGCGAGTTTCTCGTGCGCGAAACGCAGCAAAACGTGCACGACCAGGTGAGCCGCGCCTACGGCATTCTGCGCACCGCCCAGACGATCAGCGCCGAGGAAACCATGCAGCTCCTCTCGCGCGTCCGCATGGGGGTGCTCTTGGGGCTGATCGGCGACGTGAAGATCGCCGACATCAATTCGTTGCTCGTCCGCACCCAGCCGGCCCACCTCCAGAAGCTGCGCGGCGTCGAGCTCGACACCAACGACCGCAACATCGAGCGGGCCCGCTACCTCCGCCAGCACTTCGAGGGCGGCGAGGGATCACGGGCGAGCGTGAACTGACTTCACGGAACGGCTTGGAATCGTGCGTCGAGATGCAAGTGCGCGCAATCCGGCTCGGGGCTGCCCCGTACCGTCTCGCCGGACGTTCGGACGGGTAGGTTGCGCGCCGGCTTCGGGCTCCCCATATCCCGTCGCCGGACGTTCGCCTCCGCCCTCCAGGCTTCGGCTCACTCGGATTTGCCTGCGCTGCGCCATCCATGGCTACGCTGGTCAAATACGCCGGCTCCCAGGATACGGGGAGCCCGAAGCCTCCCCCACTCAGGAAGCCCGAGGCGTGAGCCGAAGGGATGCCTGGTAGCAGTTTCGGCGGAGACGGTCGGTGGGCACGCGCAGACGAAGGGAGTCGTTGAGGACTATGGGCGTCTGAGCAAAACCCACGAGTCCTGTACTCTCAACACGACCGTAGTCGAGCATGCCTACCGCCGGCTCCGATTGCGGGTAGTTATCTGCTGCCCTGCCATCTGGTGAGACGGTACGAGGCAACCTCGAGCCGGATTGGGCAAGTCGCGCACGACAGGCTCACGGCTTGCGCGCGGCGAGCTGCCGTCACGCCAGCTTCGATCGCAGGGCCTTCACGACGGGCTCGGGTACGAACTTCAGCAGGGCTTCGTCGTCGGCCAGCGGCGTGATCTGCTTCAGGAGCGACGACGAGATGTGGGAATACTGCGCGTCGGCCATCAGGAACACCGTCTCGACCGAGGCGTCGAGCTTGCGGTTCGCGAGCGTCATCGTGAACTCGGCCTCGATGTCGGTGAGGGAGCGGACTCCCCGGAGGAGCACGTGGGCGCCCTGGGCCTTCACGAAGGCCACTGAGAGGCCGCTGAAGAGTTCCACCCGCACGTTGGCGAGAGGAGCGACGGAGGCCTGAACGAGGCCGACACGCTCTTCCAGCGAAAACATCGGCTGCTTGTCGGGGTTGATGCCCACGCCGACGATCAGCACGTCGAAGATGCGTGCCGCCCGGCCGATGACGTCGAGATGGCCGAGTGTGATCGGGTCGAACGAACCGGTGTAGACGGCGGTGCGGGCTGCGTGTGGCACGGGGTGATTCGCTGGTCGAGGGGGGGCGTGATGATATGGCAACGAGGGGGTCGGCCGTGGGACGTGGAGGCGAAAAAATCACACGGGTGGCGCGTTGGCAAACGTCGATTATGGTATCCGCTGGTGAATCGGGTGCATTTCAGGTGCCAAACACAAAGGACCGTCGGTGTCCAAGGCCATGCCACTCCTGGGGCTGATCCTGTCCGGCCTCATCGGAATTCTGTTCCTCGCCGATCTCGCCGCCGGATTTCCCTTCCGGCGGGTGAGCATCGGCCTGGACGTGTGCTTCGTGGTGGCCGGCGTGATTCTTGCCTACCTCAGTTGGACGCTGCTGGAGAAGGCGCGGACCTGAGTTCGGCTCAGGGTCTGGCTCAGGCCGCCTGGCGGAGCACGGAGCCGGTGTCTCGCTGCCCTGCGGCCCGGAGCAGGTCCGGCAGGTCTGAAAGCCGCGCTGCGTCGACACGGCCTGCCTGTCGGGTGATCCATGTCGCCAGACGTTCGAAGCGGATGAGGCCGGACCGCGAGCTGCTGGTGAGGGCGTCGAGGTGCACCACCGTGAGCGTGCCGGGTGCCATGCGCGGCCCGACCGCCCACGGGAGCCAGCGGCCCAAGGCGGGGCGGACAGGCTCGGGTACGGTTTGCACCTCCCACAGTCCCCAGACGACGCTGCGGCACGGCCAGCCGGCAGGGGCCGGCCGGCGGCTGCTGCGGGGCGCGGCATCGAATCCGCCCACTGCGATCGTGTGCACGCCCTGCTCGACGAGCAGCGCGCGGTGCTCCAGGGCACCGGCGCCCGTGACCACCGCGCACTCGACGTGGCCGGTGATCGCGCGCGCCGCGGCAAGCTCGCGGCGAAGCGTGGGCCGTGACTGCAAGTGGTCGGCGCCGAGCGCGAGCGCCACATCGGTGGGCGGTGCCCTCAGGCCGAGCAGGTCGACGACCATGGCCATCTCTGCGGGACGCACCGCCCATGTGACGGGCAGCCGTGACCGCGCGGCAATCTCCACCCAATCGGTGAATTCGGACGCCGACGCCCCAGCGGGCACGCCGCAGCAGACCACGACGGTCGCCGGCCCTCGATCGCTCCGCATGTCCTGACGCCCCGGATGCCTCAAAGCCCTCTGGTGCTATCGGCGGGCCACGGGGACCGAATCCACCTGATCAGGTTTCGGGGTGTCCGCCATGCGGGTCGATTTCGCCGACCCTGCGGCGTGCGCAAGCTCGTGGTGGGCGGCCTCCCACCGGGTGATCGCGGTCACGAGCCCGTCGCTCGTCGGGCGATCCGCCTCCACGGTGGGTGTCACACCCACGGCGACGAGCGCTGCGGTCGTGACGGGGCTGATGCTCGCGACCTTCCATGCCTGGAGGCGGTCGCCGAACAACCGCCTGGCAGACTCCGCGATGAACGAGCTCGTGACCGTGATCCAGTCGACACGATCGGTGAGCGTCGCGAGCGTCTCCGCATCGACCGACTCTGCCGCATGGCTCGCGTATGCCGCGACCTCGGTCACGTGGTGCCCGAGCGCCTCGAGGCCGTGTCGCATGGTGTCGCGGCCCCGGTTCGCGCGCACGAGCAGGAATCGGCCCCGCCGTGCCTCCCGGCCCAGCGTGGCCACGATGCCTTCGGAGTGATGGTCGTCGGGAACCAGATCGCACCGGATGCCGTGCTGTGCCACCTCCCGGGCCGTGGCCGGGCCGATCGCCGCGATGCGGGCCGTGCCCAGTTGGCGGATGTCACGGCCAGTGTGCCGGAGCCGCTCGCACCAGGCCCGGACGCCATTGGCACTCGCGAACACGATCCAATCGTATGTGTCAGCCGCGTCGATCGCCCGATCGAGCGGCTCCCACGAGTCGGGCGGTCCGATGCGGATGACGGGCACGTGCACCGTCGACCCGCCGTGGGCCGCGACGAGCGCTGCGAGGTCGGCCCCCTGCCCCACCGGTCGCGTGACGAGGATCGTGCGGCCTGCGAGCACACCCTCTGATGCACGAGCTTCCACCGGCTGCTGGCCGACGACGTCGCCGACAATCACGATCGCGGGCGCCGTCCAGCGGCAACCTTCGAGTTCAACGCCCAACCGGGCAAGCGTCGTCACGCACGTTCGTTGCTCAGGCCACGAGCAGCGACTGACGATCGCCACGGGTGTGTCGCCACATTTTCCGGCCGCCATCAGACTGCGCGACCAGTGCGATACCTGCTCCACACCCATGTACACGACGAGCGTGCCGGGCAGCCGCGCCAGTGCGGCGAAGTCGAGCAGCGATTCCTTGTCGTAGGCTTCATGGCCGGTGAGGAAGGTCACGCTCGATGCGGCGGCGCGGCTCGTCAGCGGGATGCCGGCGGCGGCCGCCGCGGCCAGGGCCGCCGTGACGCCAGGGACGATTTCCCAGGCGATGCCGGCCGCGCGGAGGGGCTCTTGCTCCTCCGCCAGGCGGGCGAACACCGTGGGGTCGCCCCCCTTGAGCCGCACGACGACGCCGTGGTGCCGTGCCAGGTCGGCGAGCAGTCTGCCGACGGCGATACCGGGATCTTCCTCACCGTGGGGCGAGCGTGGAACAGGCATCCGCTCGGCGCGGGTGCCGGCGGCATCCAGCACGGCGGCCGGCACGAGGATGTCGTGCACGATCACATCGGCACGGCGGAGGCACTCCACGGCACGCACTGTGAGCAGGCCGGGGTCGCCGGGACCGGCACCGACGAAGATGACGCGGCCGGGGGCGGCGACGGACGCGGTGTTTGTGGGCAGCAGCACGGGCACTACACTCTGGGGTCTCGACATTTCCATCATACCCCAGCCCCTTCCCGCCCCGCGCACCGCACCCTGGTCACCCGCCATGCCGAACGAGACTCCAGCGGCTGCGCCCACGACGGGAATCTCGGCCGTGTCGCCCACGACGGCCCAGCTCTCGCCCGCCGAACGGTCGCGACTGTCGCAGTGTTTCCAGCGGGGCAACCAAAATGCCGCCACGAATCTCGACTACGCCATCGAGATGTTTTCGCAGTGTGTGCTCGGCGATCCCGGCAACGCCATCTACCTGCAGAGTCTGATGGCGGTGCTCAAGAAGAAGCACGGGGCGAAAAAAACGGGCGGTTTGTCCGGTCTCTGGCCGACCTCGAAGGCTGGCGGCCTGAAAAAGTTCGCCGACAAAGCCCAGTGGCGCGAGGTGATCAGGCAGGGGGTCGAGATTCTCAAGGTCGCCCCGTCGGACCACGTGGTCCACCTGGCCATGGCGGATGCCTGCGGCCAGTTGCAACTGCACGACGCCCAGCGGGTGTATCTCAAGAGCGCGCTCGACGCCGCTCCGGCCGATCCCGAGGTCAATCGGCAATGCGCCCGCTTTCTGGCGAATCACGGCGAGTTCGATCAGGCGATCGCGTGCTGGGTGAGAGTGGCGAACGTCAAAGCGCTCGCCGACGAGGCGCAGCGCGAAATCGCCCGCCTGCAGGTTGAGAAGACGATCGTCGCCGGCCATGGCATGACCGGCCGGGCTCCGGCGGCCGGTGCGAAGGCTGCCGCACCGGGGCAGCAGGCGGCAGCACCCGTCGACCGCGTCGCGGTGCTCAGGCAGGCGATCGAGGCGAAGCCGTCAGACATCGAGTCATACCTCGAACTCGCCGATCTCCTGGAGCGGGACAGTGGCATGGAGGAGGCGGAGGCGGTGCTCGTGAAGGCACTCGCCGCATCAGGCAACGACCTCAAGGTGCGCGAGCATCTCGAAGACCGGCAGCTGCGCTGGGCACGGCACCGTGTGCATGTGGCGGAGCAGCGGCTCCAGACGGAAGACACGGCCGGCAATCGCGAGATGCTCGAGCGTCTCAAGGCGGCCCAGATCAAGCACGAGGTGGAGATCTACTCCGCCCGGAGCGCCCGCTACCCGGAAAACCTCACCTGGCGGTATGAACTGGCGATGCGGCTCAAGGCGGCTGGCAACCACGTGGAGGCGATCAGGCATTTCCAAGACGTCCTCCAGGATCCGCGCCGCAAGGGAGGAGTGTCGCTCGAGCTCGGCGAATGCTTTCAGAAGATCAAGCAATATCAGCTCGCCATGCGGAACTACGTGACCGCCGTCGAGTCGCTCACCGACCGGGAGGCGGAATTGCGGAAGCGGGCCCTGTACCGCGCGGGGGTTCTGGCGGCCGGCCTCGACGACAGGGATTCCGCCCAAAAATACCTGGGCACCCTGGCCGGACTCGACTTCGGATACCGCGATGTGGCCCAGCGTCTGGACAAGTTGGCCGCGCCGAAAGATAACAGTCCCGGCGGTTGAGGCTCCGAGCCTTCCCCGCCCTGCGATTCCTTTTGCAGTTCACCGTTTTTCACAGCCCGTTTTTCCTAGCCGAGGATCTGGAATGCCCCATTCGGTCAGCGCCAAGAAACGACTCCGTCAGAATCTCCGTGCCCGCGAGCGGAACCGCGCGATCAAGTCGGAGATCAAGTCGGAGATGAAGAAGGTGCTCCAGTCGCTGACGAGCGGCGACGTCGCCACAGCCCGCGAGCACTTCAAAGTGTTGGCGCGGAAGGCCGACCGGGCCGCCGCCAAGCGGACGATTCATCCCAACCGGGCCGCCCGGATCAAGTCGCGGATCTCGGCCCGCGTGCGGACGGCTGCATCGGGTGGCGCGGCGCCCGCATCGAAGGCCAAGGCCAAGGCCTGACGCCCGTCGGGCTCAGGTCTCCCACACGATCCGAGGGGCCTCGAACACGGGCCCCTCGATGCAGGTGCGGCGGTAGTCCCAGCCATCGCCGCCTTCCTCGCGGATCCGGGCGACGCACGTGAAGCAGATGCCGATCCCGCAGGCCATCGGTGCTTCGAGCGACACGTGGCATCCGATCCCGCGGTGGCTTGTCCAGCGAGACACCGCCGCCATCATGCCGTCGGGGCCGCAGCACGCGACGTGGAGTGCAGCGGGCGATGCCCGGAGCACACCAGCGGCCGTCAGGTGGTCGAGAAGGTCGATGACCGTTCCCTGCCGGCCTGTGGAGCCGTCGAGCGTGGCCTGATGCACGTCGATGCCCGCCGCGCGGAAGTCACTTGTGTCGCCAAACATGGCCGCCGTCCGTGCGCCCCAGCAGAGCGTCACCCGTCGGGCGGTCTGGTGCCCGCCGATGTGGCCGTAGGCTGCCTTGCCCAAACGCTCGCGTCCCAGGGCCAGCAGGGCCGTCTGGCCGATGCCCCCTGCCACGAGTACGAGATGGTCCACGGACGGAACGGCTGCAAACCCGTTGCCGAGCGGACCCCAGGCGACGATCTCGTCGCCCGCCGTCACGTGCTGGAGCGCGGTCGTGAACTTGCCGTGCACGAGGTACACGAAGTCGGCGTAGCGGCGCTCCGCAGGATGGCCGTCCGGAATCTCGTCGAGGGCGGTTCGGAACGTGTCGTAGAAGGCAAACGGCCGGGCGAGGAGTGGATCATGCCGATCCGGCAGGCGGAGCATCGCAAACTGTCCGGGGAGGGCCGCCGCGGCGAGCGTGGGGCATTCCAGGCGGATGCGGAAGGTGCCGTCGGCGATCGGGCGGTTGAACACCACGCGGGCCGTGAGGTATTCGGCCGCATCGGCAAACCCGGTGCGGCAGGCTTCGGAGGTGGCGGCAGGGTGGCTCATGGTCATGCTGGCTCACGCACGTGCCGTCAGCCGCGCGGCTTTCTCCACGACGAGGCCTTGCCCGGCCGCTTGCGGGGCCGGGGGGCCGGCCGCGGTGGCCGGCCGCCCTGGTGTTCCTCGTCGCGACCGTCAGGCCGCCGTCGGGGCGGCTTCCCCGGCCGGCCACCGCCGTCGCGGGGGCGGTCGAACCGGCCCGGTCGGCCGGCCGGCGCCGGCCGCCGGCCCCGTGCCTCGTGGCTCGGACCGCGGCCCGAGCCGACATGAGCCAGCGCGTCGCGGCGAAGGGCATCGATCTCGCTCCAGGCCAAAAGCCGGTGCTGGCCGGGGAGCAGGCCGCCGAGCGACAGCGCGCCCACTGCCACCCGCTTCAGCTGGTGAACCTTGTGCCCGAGTTGGGCGAGCATCCGGCGGATCTCGCGGTTCTTGCCTTCGTCGAGCACCATCTCGAGCACCGAGCTCTGCTTGTGCTGGGTCTTGAGCGTCACGTGCTGGGCCCGCGCGGTGCCCTCGGCGAGCTGAATCCCCCTGCGGAGCTTGTCGAGCGTCTCGGCCGTCGGCACTCCCGCCACCTGCACGAGATACTTCTTCTCGACGCCATACCGAGGGTGGGCGAGCAGGTTGGCGAGTTCGCCGTCGTTCGTGACGAGGATCAGCCCTTCGCTCATCCGGTCGAGCCGGCCGATGGCAAACAGCCTTTGTTCACCGGGCACGAGGTCCACGACACGCGGCCGGCCGGAAGGATCGTAGTTGGTCGTGACGACACCGACCGGCTTGTTGAGCATGAACACGACCCGCTTCGGGTCGGGCAGCCGTTCGCCGTCGACCCGGATTTCCTGGCGTCGGGGATCGACGCGGCTGCCGAGCTCCGCCACGACCTTCCGATCGACCTCGACTCGGCCGGTGGTGATCAGCTCCTCGCAGGCGCGTCGGCTCCCGAGACCGGCGGCGGCGAGCACCTTTTGCAGCCGTTCGAGCCCGTCGTCGACCGGACGGAACGCGCCCGCGGCGCCACCGCGGGAAGGGGCGGGGGCGGCGGGCTTGGGTCGGCGGCGCGACGTGATCCGCGACGGCTTGTCGGAGGGGCCGGGGGCTGGCACTGGCAAGAATCCTGGAGGCGCGGGCGAAGTCTTCGAGCCCGCGACTGCGGTCGTCGAAAGCCAGATCATACACAGGCGGCTGCGGCAGGGCGATGAAGGCCGCGCTGCGCCCGGCGGCCATGTCGGCTCACTGCTGGGGCGACCACCACCGGGCCCGCTTCACTTCCGGCACCGGCTCCAAAAAATCGCGTGGCCGCGACCCGTCCATGATCGAGAGCCGCAGCTGCGACGGCGCGATGTCGTCCTGGAGATATGGATCGAACCGCACCGCCTTCCGTCGCTGATTCGCCGCCGGACCCGGATCGAGCCAGTCGGGCTTGCCGAGCGACGCGCAGCCGCTCGTGGCAGAGACGATCATCACGGCGATGAGCAGGCGGGCGAGCATCACGGGACTCTAGGACGCCGCGGGCCAGCCGGCCAATGCCGGTTTCCATGGCGGAAACGGGCATCGGGCTCCCCCTGTCCCGCCGCCGGACGCTCGGAGCGTTAGGTTACGTGCCGGCTCGGGGCTGCCCATACTCCGTCGCCGGACGTTCGCTGCGCCCCTCCTGGGCTCCGCTCACTCGGACTCACTGGCGCTGCGCCATCCTGGCTCCGCTGGTGAGTAACGCCGGCTCCCGGAGTACGGGCAGCCCCTCGCCTGTCCTACGGCAGGGCGACGTGCAGGAGCTTGGCGGCCGGGCCGGGGAGGACGGTCAGCTTTTGGCGGCCGATGGCGGCGGGCATGAGGATCGTGCGGCCACGGCTGAGAGGGGGCAGATTCCAGGAGTCGTCGAAGGCGAGCGTGCCGTCGAGCACAGCGAGAACGTGGCAGGCGTCGTCGCCGCCCACGTCCCACGTGTGTGCGGGCCGCACCTCGTCGAACAGGAAAAAATCACTCGTCACGAGCCGCTTCACGGCGGAATCGGCCGTCGCTGCAGGCTGCACCGGCGCGACGGGCCCGAACCTCGTCACCGCCTCCACGCCGGCATCCACGTGCAGCGGCCGCGGCTTGCCGTCGGGGCCGGTTCGGTTCCAGTCGAAGAGCCGGTACGTCACGTCGCTCGACTGCTGGATCTCGGCGATCAGCAGGCCTGCACCGATCGCGTGCACCGTGCCGGCCGGAATGAAGATGCAGTCGCCCGGACGGGCCTCGAAGGAGTGCAGCACCGTCGCACATGTGCCGGCCCGGATCGCGGCGGCGAGTTCGGGCTGTCCGACGCCCGGTGCCAAACCGGCGTAGATGCGGCTGCCGGGCTCGGCATCGATCACGTACCACGCTTCCGTCTTGCCGCGGTCGGGCGGCACGAGGCGGGCGGCGCGCTCGTCGTCGGGGTGCACCTGCACCGACAGGTCGCGGCAGGCGTCGAGAAACTTGAACAGGAGCGGAAACGTGGGGAGCCCCGCATGGCGTCCGAGGAGCTCACGGCCGTGGCCCCGAACGAGATCGCCGAGCGTCCGGCCGGCGAGCGGGCCGGACGCGACGAGGCTCTGGTCGCCGCTCCCCTGCCCCGGCCGGTCGACGACTTCCCACGACTCGGCGAAGTCGTCGCCCGGGGGGAGGTCGCGGCCGAGCGCGGTCGCGAACCGACGGCCTCCCCAGAGGTAGCGGCGATAGACGGGGGCGAGCAGGAGCGGGTGCATCATCGCGACGCGTACCCCTCCAGGATCCTGCCGATCCAAAAACAGCACACTGCGGCGATGAGCATCACGAGCATTTGGCTGGGCAGCAGCCGTCCGCCGAGTTGCAGCACCACCGCGAACACGGGAAGGCCGAGGCCGAGGAGTTGTCCGAACCGTCCGATCGCCCGCATACGCCGCCGTGTGTCCCGGGAAATGCCGCGGGCCGTGCCCCTCGCGGACCCCGGCATCGTACCAGTCGGGCAGGATTTCGTCGCGGTGGCGGCGTTCATCGGCCCGGCTTGCCGCCCGCCGGATCGACGCAATACTGCCGACACGGAGTTCACGCTCGATCACGCTTCTTTCGCAGGAGACACGTCCATGGGTCGGCACGGTGCAGTCACGTTCAAGGGCAATCCCCTCACGCTGGTCGGCGACGAAGTGAAGGTCGGCAGCCCGGCGCCGGACTTCGATCTCACGTCCTTCGGTCCTGGTGGCATGGAGCACATCAAGAAGGCCGATCTCCTCGGCAAGCCCGCCTTCATCAGCGTCGTGCCCTCACTCGATACGCCCGTCTGCCAGGTGCAGACGAAGACGTTCAACAAGCGGCTCGCGGCGCTCGGCGACAAGGTCACGGCCCTCACCGTGAGCCTCGACCTGCCCTTCGCCATGAACCGCTTCTGCGGCGCCGAAGACATCAAGGGCATGAAGAACGGCAGCGACTACATGGACCGCAACTTCGGCACCCACTGGGGCGTGCTCATCGACGAGCTGAAGATCCTGGCCCGCGCCGTGTTCGTGCTCGACGCCCAGGGGGTGGTGCGCTACGCCCAGGTCGTGAAGGAAGTGGCAAGTGAGCCCGACTACGACGCCGCCCTCGCCGCCCTCGAAAAGCTCCTGTAGGGCAGGCGACGGCCAGAAAAGCGGCGCCCCTCAGGCCTTCAGCAACTGCTCGATCGTCTTGCGGGCGGCTGTCAGGGCTTCGGGGAGTTTGTCGACGAGCTTTCCGCCGGCTTGTGCGAGGTCGGGCCGCCCCCCACCCGTCCCGCCCACGATCGTTGCGGCGTCCTTGATCCACGAGCCTGCGGACAGGCCACGGTCTTCGAGCTCACGCGAGATGCCGGCGACGAGTGTCACTTTGTCGGCCTCGCTCGATCCCAGCAACACGGCGATCGGGCTGGCTTTGCGCCGCAGTTGATCGATGCATTGCCGCATTGCAGCCGCGTCGCTTCCCTTCGCATCGGCCACCACGATCCTGGTGCCGGCGATGTCGGCGGCACCGGCGATCAGGTCGTCGACAGAGAGGGCCGCGGCGGGAGACGCCCCCTTCGTTTTCTTGAGCTCCTTGAGCTCTTTCGCCATGGCGGCGAGCCGGGCGGGCAGCTCCGAGACAGGCACCTTGAGAGCGGCCGCCGACTCCGCAAGCACTCCCTCGGCCTGACGGAGCCGCTCCATGGCCTTGAAGCCTGTTACGGCGGTGACACGCCGGGTGCCGGCCGACACGCTCTCTTCGCCGACCACCTTCACGAGGCCGATCTGGCCGGTATTGGACACGTGCGTGCCGCCGCAGAGTTCTCTGCTCACGCCGTCCATCGTCACCATCCGGACGACGTCGGGATATTTTTCGCCGAACAGCATCATCGCGCCGGCATGGCGAGCTTCGGCCAGCGGCAGGAGTTGGGCCGACACGGCCGCTGCAGCCAGCGTGTGCTCGTTGACCATCACCTCGATCTGCCGCAGGGTGTCGGCGCCGACGGCGCTCGTGTGGGAGAAGTCGAAGCGGAGCATGTCGGCATCGACCTTCGAGCCCTGCTGCACGGCGTGGGTGCCCAAGTGGTGCTGGAGGGCGGCGTGAATGAGATGCGTAGCCGAATGGGCCCGGCGGATCGCCGCCCGGCGGCCTGCGTCCACCCGGGCCGTCACGTCGTGGCCGAGATCGAGCGTGCCTGTCCTCAGATGCCCCACGTGGAGCATGAATCCACCCTCGCGCTGCGTGTCGACCACTTCGAACGAGCCGCCCTTCCATTCGAGCGCGCCCGTGTCACCCACCTGTCCGCCCGACTCACCGTAGAAACTCGTGCGATCGAGCACCACGGTCACGGGTGTGGCATGGCCCACCTCGCGGAGGCTGTCGCAGAGCCTGTCTTGCGCGATGATGCCGATCACCTTGCCAGTCGTCTCGAGCGTCTCGTAGCCCACGAACTCGGAGCCATGCATCGCCTTCTTGAGCGCGTCGAGCGGGCCCGACGTAAACACCTCCGCGCGGCTCCCGGCTCCCGACCGCTGGCCGTGGGCCTCCATCGCCTCACGGAAGCCGTTCCAATCGAAGGCACAGTTCCGCTCCGCCGCCAGGGTTTCGAGAAGCTCCGGCGGAAAGCCATACGTGGTGTAGAGTTCGGCCGCCTCCGTGCCCGCGACGAGCCCTGCCCCCGATTTCTCGATGGCGGTGAAGAGCCGCTCGATGCGCTCCAAGCCGCCATCGATCGTGCCGAGAAACGCCTCTTCCTCGCGCTTGATCACACCGGCCACCCGATCGACCGTCTCGGCGAGCTCGGGATAGGGCTTGCGCATCAACTCGGCCACGGTGCCGGGCAGCTTGTGCAGGAAGGCCTCTCGCATGCCCATCTGGCGGCCGTCGAGCACCGCTCGGCGTAAGAGCCGCTTGACCACGTATTTTTCTTCGTTGTTGCCGGGGAGCACGTTTTCGTGGATGGCGAACGTGCAGGCCCGCACATGGTCGGCGATCCGCCGCATCCGTCGGCCGTCGTCGTCACCGGGCACATACCGCTTGCGGCACACCTCGCCCACCGCCTCGACGAGCGGCCGCAGGATGTCGATGTGAAAGTTGGAGTCGACTCCCTGGAGCATCGCCGCGGTGCGTTCGAGGCCCATGCCCGTGTCGATGTTGCGGCTGGGCAGCGGACGGAGGTTGTCGGGCGGGGCGCCCACGCGGTTGAACTGCGTGAACACGAGGTTCCAGATCTCCACGTCGCTGCCGTCGGGCATCCGATAGAAGATTTCGCTGCAGGGTCCGCAGACGCCGTCGGGGCCCTGCGTGGGAGCGCCGGCCGGCCAGAAGTTGTCGTCTTCGCCCATCCGTGTGATTCGGGCGGCCGGCACCCCGACCTCCTCGGCCCAGATGCGGAAGGCCTCGTCGTCGTCCTGGTAGACGGTGATGGAGAGCTTCTCCGGCGAGATGTTCAGCCAATTCTTCGCCGTCAGAAACTCCCAGGCCCAATGAATGGCCTCGCGCTTGAAATAGTCGCCGAAGCTGAAGTTGCCGAGCATCTCGAAAAACGTGTGATGCCGCGCGGTGCGGCCCACGTTGTCGATGTCGCCGGTCCGCAGGCACTTCTGGCAGGTGGTGGCCCGGGTGAACTCGAGCTTGCACTTGCCGAGGAAGTGATCCTTGAACTGGTTCATGCCCGCGGGCGTGAACAGCACGGAGGGGTCCCAGCGGGGCACGAGCACGTCGCTCGGGCGGCGGACGCAGCCCTTCGACTCGAAGAACGCCAGGTATGCTTCGCGGAGATCATCGGCCTTCATGTCGCAACCAGCTCCAGGGCTCACAACGGTGGAACGAGCGCGTACTATACACGCCCTCGGGCGCAGAAGAGCACCGCAGTTCCCGCCGGCGTGAAGGCCCGAATCGGCACGAAAACGACTCCGCCCACGAGCAGCCGCTTGGGTCGGTCGCTCGTGGGCGGATGAATCGGCAGATGCGTGTCGATCCGGGCCGGCGGACTACTCGTCGGCTTCACCCGAAGTTTCGGCCGAGGCTTCACCGTCGCCGCCGACAATGCCTTCGACGGCAATCACGGCCTCCTTGCTGGCCAGGATTTTTTCCCGGAGTTCCTTGGCGACGGCGGGGTTCTCCTTGAGGAACAGGCGGGCCTTCTCCCGACCCTGCCCGAGGTGCGTCTCGCCGTATCGGAGCCAGGTGCCGGTTTTGTCGACGAGTTTGGCGGTGATCGCCAAGTCGAGAATATCACCTTCGACGCTGATGCCATCGGCATGCATCATGTCGAATTCCGCCACACGGAACGGCGGCGCGACCTTGTTTTTGACCACCTTCACACGCACCCTCTGGCCGACGACTTCCTCGCCGTCCTTGAGGGCCCCGATCCGGCGGACATCGACTCGGCACGATGCGTAGAACTTGAGCGCCTTGCCGCCCGGCGTGGTCTCCGGGCTGCCGAACATCACGCCGATCTTCTCCCGGAGCTGGTTGATGAAGATCACCGTGGTCTTCGACTTCGC
>CAMAVC010000035.1 GCA_945861585.1 Planctomicrobium piriforme | reverse complement strand
TAGAACGACGAGCCCGTCACGAACGTGTCGGTGATCTCGATGTCTTGGGAATCACGGAGCCACACGCCTGTCGACGCGTCCGTGATGTCGGTGCCCGTGATGCTCGACCCCGGCGCCCCGCCCACGACGAGGATGCCGTCGCGGAACTCTCCGAGGAGCGGATCGCCGCCGCCCACGATCGTGTTGCCCTCGTCTTCGCCGAGGCCGCCGAATACGGCGTTCGAAGCGTTCTCGAGGAACATGCCGATCCGGTTGTCGGTGAACAGGTTGCCCTGCACCACCGTGCCCGACGTGTTCCCCGTGGCATACAGGCCGGCGAGCGAACTGCCGTCGACGCTGTTGCCGATCACGTCGACGTTTCGAGCGTTCGACAGGTAGATGCCGTTGCCGGCATATGGGCCGTCACCGGTGCTCGTGATCGTGTTGCCGAGGATCTCCGTGCCGGCGTTGTTGCCCGTCACGCTGATCCCGTACTTCGCGCTCTGATCGATCGTGTTGCCGCCCACGGTCATGCCCGTGGCCTTCGAGAGCGCGATGCCGATCACATTCTCGCTGAACTCGTTATTCACGACTTCCGTACCCGTCATCGTGCCCGAGGCCGAGAGGCCCGCCGGGCTGCCGCTGATGAAGTTCGGCGAGTCTTCGCCGGTGCCGCCGACGGTCAGGTTCTTCGCCGACTGCAGCGCGATGCCCACCTTCGTGTTGTCGAGGAACTGGTTGGCCTCCACGACCGTGCCGGTGAGATCGCCGGACGCCCGCAGGCCCTCGTTGTTGTTTTGCACGGTGTTGCCGCCCGAGAAGTCCTCGCCGTCGCCGACCCCGAAATAGAGGCCCTGGGCGCTTGCGAGCGTGGCCCCCGTGAGGTTGTTCTCGAACAGATTGCCGAGCACGGCAGCATCCCCAGCGGTGAAGCTGCCCGTGGCCCGCAGCCCTTCGCCGTTGTCGAAGATGCGGTTGCCCAGCGTCTCCTCCTCGCCCGGGAACGCGTTCGGCCCGCCCACGATCAAGCTCCCGGTCACCGACGTGAGCATCACCCCGATCGGATTTTCCGAGATGTCGTTATTGAACACAAACGCCTGGTCGACCTCGCCGTGCACATAGACGCCCGCCTCGCCGTTGCGCCGGATCGTATTGGCCAGTTCATCCGTGGGAAATCCAACCACAAGCCCGTTTGCCCCGTCGTTTTCGACACCATAGAGGCCGTTGGAATCGATCTCGTTCCCCACGACAAACGCCAACGTCTCGCCAGTGGCATACACGCCCGCATGGCCGTTGAGATTGATGAAGTTGATGTCGCTGGGAGTGCCCAGGATGCCACCAGTCGTCACCGACGGGCCACCCACGAACACGCCCTGGGCATCACTGAGCTCCACGCCATTGTCGGCGTTGCCCTCGATCGTGTTGCCCGCCACCAGTGAAAACGGACTGTCTTCGCCGTCGAGGTCTTCTCCAACGAAGCTTCCGTTGTTGAAGTGCACGCCATCGTCGGCGTTGTCCCGCACGATATTGCCGAGCACATTCACTTGGAAACTGGGGTCGTCTTCGCCGACTCCGAGCCCGCTCACGTGAATTCCGTCCTCGCCGTTCTCGAAGATCTCGTTGCCCTCGATGAGGCCACTCGAGCCCGTGAACAGCACGCCGTCGGCGGCATTCCCCGAGATCTCGCTGAACTGGATCGTGATGTCCTCGCCGTCGGTGGCCATCACGCCCGCGCCGCCGTTGCCGCGGATCACGCCGTCGGCAAAGAGCACGTTGGTGGCCGTGTCGAGGAACATGCCGGCCCCGCCGTTGTTCTCGACCGTGAGGCCCCGGAATGTGAGGTTGTCGTTGGGGAAGTTGGCGAGCAGCACGACATTGTCGAGATCGACCGTCGCGCTGGGGGCCGACGACCATTCCGCATTGATCCGGAATTCTTCGACGTTCGCGAGCACCGTGGCGAAATCGGCGGCCGAGACGGCCGCGCCCGGCGTGACGCCGTCGTTGGTATAGAACCAGCCCGATCGCGACGTGAGGTCGAGCGTGTACGGCACCCATGTGTCGTTCGGCGTCGGATACGGCCCGAACTTCGAGATGCTGATCCCGCTGCCCGAAAGCACCACTGTCGCCTTGTTGACCGCGGCGCTGTTGCTCACCCGGAGGTTGAACGTCAGCCCCGTCACCCGGTCCGCCGCCCAGTTGCCGAGGAACTGGCTCGGGGCCAGGAAGGCAGTGAACCCGTATCCGTCTGTGGTGCGGATATACGCACCCGGATTGCCGCCGGAAGCCACCCAGTCGGGGTCGGTCGGGGTCGGCGTGGGAACGAGGAAGTTGCCCACGAGCCAACCGTCGGCACCGAAATCGAACGTGCTCGCCACCAACGTCTGCGATCCCTCGTCGGGCGCGTAGATGCCGCTGCCCGCGAAGTTCTTGATCGTGCCGCCGTTCGGAAACGACACGTTGCTCACGCCGGCGCCGAGCCAGAGGCCGTGGGTGCTCGCGCCCTTCACTGACCCATCGAGCGAGAGCGTCGACTGGCCCGTGGTGCTCGCAGCGCTCGTGATCTTGAGGCCTGCCAGCGGCGCCACGCTGCCGATCGCGCCCTTGAAGAGGACCGCCCCCTCTCCGGCGATGAACTCCGCCGGATATCCACCATCGAGCGTCTGCTCGAGCGTGATCGGGCCGGCGAGATCGCTGCGGAACAACGCCGCCGCGGTGAGCTCGACCGCGTCGTTGTAGGTCTGGCCAGCACTGCCCACCGTCCGCATGAGGCCGCCGCCGATCTTCGTCGTGCCGCCGGCATTCGTCGTCAGGCTCGCGAAGGGCACGACGCCGCCAACTGCCCCGCCGAACGTCGTCAGGCCCGTCGAGTTGACCGTGAGCGTGAATTGCGGGTTCACCTCGACGACCGAGACGCTGTCTCCGTAGGAGTTGACCACGTAGATCGTTTCACTGTCGGGCGAAACACCCACGCCATACGGCCCCGATCCGACGATCACCTCCTGGGTGTTCGTGTTCGTGGCAGTGTCGATCACCGAAAGAGTGTTACCACTGATGTTGGAGACATAGAGCGTCGTGCCATCGGGGGAGAGTGCGGGGTAGACGGGATAACTGCCGGCCGCCGGCCTCGCGGCGATCGTATTGTCGGCCGTATTGATCACCACGACGTCGTCGTCGCCCTCGCACACGACGTAGACCTTCGCACCGTCCGCCGAGACGGTCAGATACTGCGGCCTCGATCGGCTGCCTGTGGCGATCGTGGCGATGACCGTGTGGTAGGTTCCCGACGCCGCATCCGTATCGATCACCGAGACGCTGTCGCCGCGGAAGTTTGGCACGTAGAGCCGCTTGCCGTCGGGCAGGAGGGCCGCGAAATACGGTGCACTGCCCACGGAGATCGAGGTCGTCACCTCGTTCGTCGCCGTGTCGATGACAGCCACCGAGTTGCCCGCGAGACTGGGGACATAGGCCGTGGAGCCGTCGAGCGAGAACACCGCCGGCCGCGGGGTGGTGACGGAGATCGTGGCCACCACCTGTTGGTAGGTCGGCGAGTTGGGATCAGCATCGATCACCGACACGGTGCTGGCGTCGGAGTTCGACGCGTAGACCGTGCTGCCATTCGGCGAGAACGTGAGGAACTCGGTGGGGGCGCCGGTGACGATCGTGGTGAGGAGCGTGTTCGTGTCGGTGTCGATCACCGACACCGATCCGCTGCTGGAATTCCGGTTCGCCGTCCACACCTGCGACCCGTCGGGGGACAACTGGATGTCGAAGGGCTGCGAGCCAACCGATACGGTGGCGATCACGGTGCGCGTGGCCATGTCGATCACCGAAACCGTGTTGGAGTTTTCATTCGCGACGTACCCCTTCGAGCCATCCTTCGACAGCGCGATGAACCACGGCGTCGTACCGACAGCGATCGTGTCGGTCACGACGTAGCGGCTGCCATCGACCGTGGCCGAGAAGGTCACTGGCCCGCTGCCGGCGTTGAATGTGGCGTTTGCCTGGATTCGCACGGCGTCGCCATACACCTGGCCTGCTGCACCAACGGTCGTCACGCTTCCGCCGCCGATCACGGTCTGCCCGCCGGCATCGGTCTCGAGGCTCGCAAGCGCGGTCTTCCCACCGACCGCGCCACCAAACACGGTCGCGTCCGTGGCGTTCACGACGAGCCGACTCAGCCCGTCGACCGTCGAGAGGAACGTGGCGCCGCCGCCACCGGAGCCCACGGTGATCGTGTCGGCCGACGTGCCGCCGAGCGTCACCGGCCCGGCCAGTGAAATGCCGGCGTCGACAGTGGTGAGATTCGCATTGAGGGAAATCGCAGTGGGCGAAGCGATGCTGATCTCGCCGGTCGTCGGCGCGATCGCCTGGTTGATCACGGTCGTGCCAACGGCTTCGTTGACCAAGATATCGTCGACGACGTCGCTCCCCTTGCCGATCGTGAACTTGGTGTTCGTCTGGCTGTAATTACCGTAGACGCGGAGGGCATCGACGCTCGAGAGCGCGAACGTGGTGGCCGAGTAGCCCGTGCCTTCGACCGTGTAGTTGGTGCCGTCGCTCGTGAGCGTGGCCTCGTCGCCGCCCGCGTTGAGGCGGATGAACAGCCGGCCGAAGCTCAGGCTGGCCGTGACGGCGAGCATCGACCGCCGCTCGAGCGACTCACCGCCGCCGAGCGACTGGCCGGCGAGCGTCACGCTCCGTGGGCGCCGGCCGCGCATCTGCCTGGGCCGCCGCGCGACCGACGAGAGAGACTGCATCCATGCCGAAAGATCGCGGCGCATCGGGGGCACTCCAGAGACGTTTTTGTCTGAAAGCGCATTAAGATACCGACTCCCCCAAAATGGGAGAAGTACCGGGATTCAGTGACCAAGCGGCGGGCCCGTGGCGACAGGCCTAGAGGCCTGTCGAATGCGGCGCCTCCGTCGTAGGACAGGCTTTAGCCTGTCGAGTGCGGTGCGTGCGTTGTAGGACAGGCTTTAGCCTGTCGAGTGCGGTGCGTAGTAGGTCATGACAGGCTGAAGCCTGTCCTACGTCGCCGGCGGCAGCGGGTCGATGTCGAGTGGGGGCACGCCGGTCGAGGTGTTGATCACGTTGGTGCCGTTGCCGCTCCACAACTTCGTGTCGATCACCGACGAGCCGGAGCAGTCGCCATTCGCGAGCAGGCCAATCACGTTGTCGGTGATCGTGGCCTCCGTGATCTCGAGCGACTGGGCCGCCGAGAGCAGCACGCCCGCCCCGCCGCCGGCGCCGCCGGAGGTGAACGCAAACGTGCTTGATTGTACCTTCGTGCCCGTTAGCACGCCATTGGCATTGAGGCCGAACACCTGCGATCCGGTGACCATGACGTTCGTGATCGTGAGGCCCGTCGCGGCCGAGAGCGTGATGCCCGTGGCCGCGTTCGTGATCACTGTCTCCGTGATGCTCGAGCCCGTGAGCGTGCCGCTGGCAAGAATGCCGTCACGGAAGTCGCCGTTGCTGGCATCGCCGCCGCCCGCGATCCCATTGTCTTCGCCGGCATTGGCGCCACCAATCACGGCGTCGGTGGCGTTCACCAGGTAGATGCCCACGCGGTTGCCAGTGAAGTCATTTCCATACACCGTCGTACCCGTGGTCTTGCCCGTGGCATAGAGGCCGCCGCCGGTGCTGTTTCCCACGAGGTTGCCGGTGATCGACAGCCCGGCTGCGTTGGCCAAATAGATTCCGTGGCCGAGAGCCCCGAGGCCGCCGGTGCCCGACACGGTGTTGTTTTGCAACTGGCTGCCCGTAAGCGTACCGGAGGCGTTCACACCGAGGAACTCGGCGCCGGTGATGGTGTTGTCCTCGCCGAGGAAATCCGTCGCATTCTCGAGCGTCACACCCGTCGTCACGTCTGAAACGTCGGTGCCCTTGATGCTCGACCCCGTCGAGGTGCCGATCACCTGGATGCCGTCGCGGTACACGGCGTTGGCCGCATCGCTGCCGCCGATCACGGTGTTCCCATCGTCCTCGCCCAGGCCGCCGATCACCGCATTGGTGGCGTTGACCAGCGAGATGCCCACCCGGTTGCCGTCGAGCAGGTTGCTCGTCACGGTCGTGCCGGTCGTGTCGCCCGTCACGTAGATTCCAGAGCCGAAGCTGTCCTCGCCGAGGTTGTCATACACCTGCAGGTTCTTGGCGTTGTCGAGATACATGCCGTGGCCGAGGCCGCCGCCGATGCCCGTCGTGCCGACGACCGAGTTGCTGTGGAATTTCGAGCCAGCGAGGTCGCCCGTCGCGTTGAGCCCGAAGAACGTTGAGCCGTCGATCAACGTCTCGGTGATCTCGATTCCCTGGGCACCCCGCAGAATCACGCCCGTGGACGCGTCGGAGATGTCGGTGCCGGTGATGCTCGACTTGGTCGACGTGCCAGTCACGAGGATGCCGTCGCGGAACTCTCCGAGGAACGGATCGCCGCCGCCCACGATCGTATTCCCCTCGGCTTTGCCCAGCCCGCCGAATACGGCGTTCGTAGCGTTCTCGAGGAACATCCCGATCCGGTTGTCAGTGAACAGGTTGTTCTCCACCACCGTGCCCGATGTGTTGCCCGTCGCGTAGAGGCCGGCCAGCGAACTGCCGTCGACAGTGTTTCTCGTGATCTCCACATTGCGGGCGTTGCTGAGGGAGATGCCGACGCCGGCGTACGGGCCGTCGCCCGTGTTCGTCACCGTGTTGGCGACGATCCTCGTGTCGGCGTTGTTGCCCGTGATGCTGACCCCATACTTCGCGCTGTGGTCGATCGCGTTGCCGCCCACCAGCATGCCAGTGGCCTTCGACAAGGCGATCCCGATCACGTTTTGAGCAACCTGGTTGAACACGACTTCCGTGCCCGTCATGGTGCCCGAAGCCGAGAGACCCACAGGGCTGCCGCTGATGTAGTTTGGGGCATCCTCGCCCTCGCCGCCGACGGTGAGGTTCTTCGCCGACTGCAGTGCGATGCCCACCTTCGAGTTTTTGAAGAACTGGTTTCCGGCCACCACCGTGTCGGTCAGGTCGCCGGACGCCCGCAGACCTTCATTGTTGTTCTGCACAATGTTGCCGTAGGTTCCCTCCTCACTGATGATCACCCCTGCACCAAACCCGAGACCGCGGGCGCTCGCCAGCGTGGCCCCCGTGAGGTTGCCCTCGATCAGATTGCCCACGACGGCCACGTTCGTGAAGTCGCCCGTGGCCCGCACGCCCTCGCCGTTGTCGAAGATCCGGTTGCCGAACTGGATTTCCTCCTCGCCCGGGAAGTCGTTCGGACCGCCCACGAGCATGTTGGATGCCGACGTCAGCATCACGCCGATGGGATTCTCGGAGATGTCGTTGTTGAAGAACACCGCCTCGCCCGATACGCCATGCGCGTACACGCCGGCGATGCCGTTGCGGCGGATCGTATTTTCGAGCCCCACGACGGGGTACCCGACGAGGAGATCCTCGGCGCCATCGTTCTCGACACCATACCGGCCGTTCGACTCAATCTCGTTGGAGACCACGAGCGCCAACGTCTCGCCGGTGGCGTAGACGCCGGCATAGCCGTTGAGGTTGATGAAATTGATATCACTCGGATTGGTCTCGATCCCGCCGGAGACCACCGAGGGGCCGCCCACGAGCACCCCGTAAGCATCCTGCAATTCCACGCCGTTGTCGCCGTTGCGCTCGATCGTGTTGCCCGAGACCAACGAGAAGGGGGACTCTCCCTCCTCGAAATCCTCACCGACGAACTTGCCGTTCGCGAAGTGCACGCCATCGTCGGCGTTGTCGCGGATGATGTTGCCGAGCACATTCACCTGGAAGCTGGCGTCTTCACCGACCCCGACACCGTTGACATAGATCCCGTCCTCGCCGTTGTCGTAGATCTCGTTGCCCTCGATGATGCCCGTCGTTTTATCGAAGTGGACCCCGTCGCCATTATGGCCGCGAATGATGCTGAAGCCGACGTACACGTCCTCGCCGTCTCGAGCCAAGATGCCATCACGACCGTTGTCTTCGATCAGGTTGTCGATGACATCCACACGAACGGAGTCAAGGATCTCGATGCCGCGGCTGGCATTGTCGTGGATCCAGTTGGCTGCGATGAGGATGTCGGCGCTCCGCGTGCCTTCGTAAGCCTCGATGTCGATGCCATCTTCGGCGTTAAAGGCGATCTCGTTGTCGACGACCGTGACAAACTGACTGCCCCAGATGCGGACGCCATCTTCGTTGTTGCGGGCGATGTAGTTACCGAGGCCGTCCTCGCCGATGTCGACGTACTGGCTCGTGATGATCTCGATGCCGTTGACGTTGGCGGCCACGTAGTTCGCCTGGATGGCAATGCCATTGCCGTTGATCACGGTGATGCCGTTGGCGAGGTTGCCGAAGTCGTACGAAGAATCTTCGCCGACTGGGTCGCGGCCGACGAAGTTGCCGGCGATCAGCGCATTGGAGAGGTCGCCGAAGCTGGCGGCACGCGTGCTCGCGAGACGGATGCCGTCGAGCTCGTTGCCCAGGACGACGTTCCCAAGAATCTCGATTCCCTCGACACCGGCGATGTTGTCGATCACCGACACCGTGCCACCGCCTTCGTTGGTGACGTAGGTGGAGCCGCCATCAGAACTGACCGCCACCGCTCCCGGCGCAGACCCGACGGTGATCGTGCCGATCACCGTGCTGCTCGCGGTGTCGACGACCGAGACCGTGCCATTATCTTTGTTGGTGACGTAGGCGAGGGTGCTGTCCGGGCTGAACGCGACCCCGACCGGAGCACTGAAGCCGGCGATGGTGCCGATCACGAGGTTGTTCTCGGTGTTGATCACTGACACCGTGCCGTCGTCTTTGTTGGTGACGTAGACGCGGGTGCCATCGGGGCTGACCGCCACCGCGACCGGCGCGTTGCCGACCCGAATGGAGCCGAGGACGGTGTTGTAGTCCTCGCTCGTCGGATCGGTGTCGATCACCGAAACGAAAGCCCCGCCGGCGTCGTTCGGCACATAGGCGCGGGTGCCATCCGGGGTGATCGCCACCGCTGCGGCCGCGCCACCGACCGTGATGGTCGCGATGACGGTGTTGTAGGTCCCGCTCGTCGGATCGGTGTCGATTACCGACACAGTGCCGGCGCCCCCATTGCTCACATAGCCGCGGGCACCATTGGGAGTGAACGCCACCGCGTTCGGATTGGTAGCGCCCAAGCCAATAGTCGAAATCACCGTGTTATAGGTGCCGCTGTTGGCCGGATTGGTGTCGATCACCGACACATAGCCGCTGAACTCATTGGCGACGTACGCGCGGAAACCGTCCGGAGTCAACGCGACTCCGATCGGGCCGTCGCCCACGTTGATGGTGGCGACCACCAGCCCGGTGGCGGCGTCGATCGCCGACACCGAGTCGCCGCCATAGTTGCTCGCGTACACGCGGGCGCCGTCCGGGCTGACCGCCACCCCGCGCGGGCTTGGGCCAACGGTGATGGTCGCAGTCACGGTGGCGGCGGGGGTGACAGTGGCGCTGGCGAACACGCTGATGCCGCTGCCGGAGAGCGAATCTTCGCCGTTGCCGAGGATGTAGTTGCCGAGCGTCACGGCGTAGGGTGAGCCCGGCACCCCGGGGTCGTTGCTGAAGGTGAGCGTCGTCGCATCGTTGACCGCGTCATACGACACCGTCAGCACGGTGCGGGTGATGAGTGTGGCGGTCGCGACATTGGTTGGGTCAACCACGTAGGCCAGGCCGATCTGCTGGCCGGGCAGGATTGCGGCCCGCGCGTCGCCGTCGATTACGACGGTCGTGGCCGTAGAGCTGTCGATCGGCAACACGTCGCCGATCTGCACGGGGTTGGCGGCGGTCGAGGAGTCCTCGACGTAGATGCCATGGTTGGAGTTCTGGATGATCTGGTTCGAGAACACGGCGGTGCCGTGGGAGCCGTTGACGATGTCGATGCCGTTGCCCGCACCCCCGCCGTTGAACCCGATGAAGTTATTGATGATCCGGATGTTTTCGCTGCCGTCGATCCGCATGCCGCCACCCGGCGGCGGAGTCCGAACGAGAAAGCCGTTGTTGGCGATTGTGTTGTCGAAGATGAGGATCGAATCCTCGCCCGTGTCGAGCGTCACGCCCTGCACGCGCACGCCGTAGGCCGCGTTGTATTCGATGTCGTTGGTGCGGATCTCGGTGCCGGCGTAGCTGTAGAAGCCGTCTTCACCGTTGATCGTGATCCCGTCGTACGAGTTGCCGAGCCCGAGGAACGGACCGATGCCGTCTTCACCGATCGTGTTCTCGGTGATCAGGTATTCACCGCCGCCTTCGAGGGAGATGCCGGAGCCGGCGCCAAACCCATCGAGGCCGTTGGCGATGATGGTGTTGTTCCTGATTTCCACGCCCGTGCTCGACCAGCCGTAGATGCCGTCTTCGCCGTTGGCGGCGATGAAATTGCCCGCGGTGCCGCCGATGAGGAGCACGTCTTCGCCGTTGAGGTTGCCGGCGACGTTGTCGAGGTAGATGCCGAAGTCGTCTTCGCCGATCACGTTGTCGTCGATGACGGTGCCGGACAGGTCAGCCTCACCCTCGACGCCGCCGCCGAGGTAGATGCCGTAGGTGTTGCCCTCGAGCAAAAAGCTGCTGATTGTTGAGTTCGTCGACGAGCCCTCGAACCAAATGCCCGCGCCGTCCTCGCCGAAGCCGGTGATCTCGCCACCGTTCGAGAAGTTCACGTTGTTCACGCCGTCGCCGATCGTGAGGCCGTCGGTGAAACCGTCGCCCAGGGCGTCGGCGAGGTAGAACTTGCCGGTGGCGCTGACCGACGCTGCCGACGAGATCAAAACGCCGTGGAGTTCCTCGCCCACGCCAGAGCCGCCGATGTCGCCGCCAAACGTGATCGCGCCCGTGCCGGCCGCGAGCGTCAGCGTGCCGCTGCCGTCCTCGCCGCCGCCAAGGATGTCGTCGAAGAAGGCGATGCTGCCGGCGCCCGTGTCGGTGCCGATCGTGACCTGGGAATCGTCGATGATCGTGACCACGCCGCCGAATTCGATGTCGAGGTTGGCCGTTTCAATCAGCAGCGCGCCTGCCGGGGTGGCGTCGTCGAGAATGATCGTCGGCGAACTGATGACCAGGCGGTCGGTGGGGAATGCGTTCGTCACGTCGATGTCGCTGAAGATCTTCGTCGTTTCGACCGGTGTCTGAACGGAGAGTGAAGCTGCGATCGCGCCGCCGTCGCGGACCTCGAACACCTGGCCTAGGTCTTCGCCAGGGGGCGCGGTGTCGGACACGCTGATCGTCTTCACTTCGGAGGAATCGAACGAGTCGACCAACGTCGTGTTGTCGTAAACCTCGTACTTACTCGTACCAGTGTTGAGGACGAGGCCGGCGATGTCGTTTTCAGCGCTGAGCCCAATCAACAGAACGTTGTCGACGACCTGCGCCGTCACGGCGAGCATCTTCCGCGGGTCGAGCGGCTCACCGCCGCTGAGCGAGATCGCATGCGCAGCGTTGCGGGACTTGAGCGTGTGGTTCGTGCGGGAGCGGCGATACGTCGCCTTGCGACCGGTCATGCCGAGAGTGCCCAGCCAAGAAGAAAGATCGCGACGCATTGCTGAAACTCCAGAGACGTTTCTGTCAGAAATCGACCTCAGACTACCGGCTCCTCCAGGAATGGAGAAGCAGTCAGTTGGAAGGAGCAGCGGGCGGCCCGCGGAATGTGGCGCCTCCGTTGTAGGACAGGCTTTAGCCTGTCGAGTGCGGTGCGTAGGTCATGACAGGCTGAAGCCTGTCCTACTTCGAAAGGGCGATCGCGCCGGCGACGGTCTTCACCCCGAGCGCCGTGCGTTCGGCGCCGTCGCCGTCGACGCCGCCCCTCGGCCACGTCGCAGGGTCGGCGTAGAGATCGTCGTCTTCGTAGAGCGCTCGCAGGCGATCCAACTCCGCTCGCATGTCGGCGAACACCTTCGCCACCTCGGGTGATCGCGCGGCCGCGTCGCCGAAGAGCAGGTTGCGCTGCTCGTGCGGGTCGGCGACGAGATCGAACAGTTCCCAGGCGTCTTTCTTCCAATAGTGGATCAGCTTGTGGGTGGCCGTGCGCACGCCCACGTGGGCCCGCGTGTTGTGGTGGCCGGGGTCGTGGTAGTAGCGGTAGTAGACGCTCGTTCGCCAGTCGGCCGGCGCATCGCCACGCAACAGTGGTGCCAGGCTCCGGCCCTGCATCGACGCGGGGATCGGCACGCCGGCGAGGTCGAGGAACGTGGGGGCGAGATCGATGTTGGCCACGAACTGCTCCGGCGCGATCCCAGCCTTGATCCCCGGCCCCCGCGCGAGCAGCGGCGTGCGCAGCCCCGGCTCATACATGAACCGCTTGTCGTAGAGCCCGAGGTCGCCCATGTACCAGCCGTTGTCGGTGGTGTAGATCACGATCGTGTTCGCAGCCAGGCCCGACGCGTCGAGATGGTCGAGCACCCGGCCCACGCTGTCGTCGACGCCCTGCACGCAGGCCAGATAGTCCTGCATGAACCGCCGATATTTCCAGCGGACGAGCTCGGGCCCCGTGAGCGTTTTGCCGTCCACCTCCGCTTCCATCGGCTTCTCCCGCAGCCACCTTCTCGACTCCTGCTGCGACAAGCCCGCCGGCGGCGTGCGCTTGAGGTCGTGGTTCGTGAGGTCGCGGGCGATCGTCTGCTCGTTCTCAGGCAGGGCAGCCGGCCGCGTGGCGTAGTCGTCGAACAGCGTCTCAGGCTCCGGGAACGTGGCGTCCCGAAACTTCGCCTGGTTGCGTTCGTCGGGCTCCCAGCCGCGGTGCGGCGCCTTGTGGTGCAGCATGAGGAAGAACGGCTTGTCGGCAGGCCGCGTCTTCAGAAACTCGATGCCGAGGTCGCCCGTGATCTCCGTGCAGTGCCCCTCGATCGTGAGCTTGCCGCCAGGCACGAGGAACGTCGGGCTCCAATAGGCACCCTGCCCCGGCAGCACGATCCAGCGATCGAAGCCGGTGGGCTCGCTGCCGAGATGCCACTTGCCGATCATGCCCGTGTGGTAGCCGGCCGCCCGCAGCTGCTTGGCAACGTGGTCGCGCGAGCCGTCAAACGTGTTGAAGACGGGCACGCCGTTCTTGTGCGAATACTGCCCGGTGAGCAGCGTGGCCCGGCTCGGCGAGCAGATCGAGTTGGTCACGAACGAGTTCGTAAACCGGACCCCCTCGGCCGCGAGCCGATCGAGGTGGGGCGTGCGATTCACTTTCGAGCCGTAGCACGACAGCGCGTGCGCGGCGTGATCGTCGGTGAAGATGAAGAGGATGTTGGGCCGGGCGGGCTCGGCCGCCGGGGCGGCGGCCGCCACGAGCGGCACGAGGAACATCCCCACGAGAATCGACGGCAGCAGGCGCATCGGACGGCTCCCGGAGAAGGACGGCTCCGGCAGTATAAGAAGGATCATCTCTCGACGCGCCAGGCCGCCCGTTCGCGGGCTGCCCGCTGCACGACGAGCGTGCGCAGCCAGATCGCCTGCTCGAGCGCGGCGGGACGCGAAAAAATCCGTTCCAGGAAGAACCGCTGGTTCGCGGCGATTGCCGCCCCGACCTCCGGATCGGCGAGGGCCGCCCGGGCGATGCGGTTGGCCTCGGCGGCATCGCTGAACATGCCCGCCGCGGCGAGTTCGTCGGCCGACTTTCCGATCAACTCTGCTTCGGCCGCCAGGGCGGTGTCACGAGAAAAAAGCACCGGCACGCCGAGCGTCATGAATTCGAGCGGATGGTAGTGCAGATGATCCCGTACCCTGCCGTGGTAGATGGAGAGCCGGGCCCGGGAAGCGGCCGCGTAATACTCGGCCGCGGGCAGCCGGCCGACGATCCGCGGATCGTCGAGCACGCCGCCGCGGGGCTCGTTGCCGCCGAGAATCTTCAGCGGCAGATCGCCGTGCTCGGCGATGAAGCGGCGATAGTTGCCCAGATAGAAGTCGGTGTTGAGGCGGGGAATCGTGTCGACCACATAGGGCTCCGACGCGGCTGCCGACCAGCGCTCGCCTCCCAGCCGCGCCAGCGTCACGAAGGCCCGCAACGGCTGCGTGTTGCGCACGAGCTGTTCGTCTTCCGGCTCCTGGAGCGTGCTCAGAATCGGGCACCAGATGAAGTTTGGCAGTCCATACACGAGCGCAGGGGGCACTCCGTACGCGGCGGCGATCCTCGAGTAGGTGTTGAGCCCCGCCTGACCAAAGGCACGAAACATCACGGTGCGGCGAAACTCTTCTGCGAGCCGGATCGCGACGTTCGGAAACACCGTGACATAGACGGCGTCGACGTGGCGCGCGAGTAGGGCGAGATCGTCAGTGCCGAACGCGGGATGCTTGTCGGGCTGGCAGATGCGCACCGCCTGCAGGCGGTGCACGACGTCGGGCGGGAGCGCCACGCTCTCCCGCCACGCGGGGCAGATCGTGTCGTCGAGCGCAGGATCATATTCCTGCGTCCAGAAATTCGTGTGCAACGGCACCACCCGAAACCCCGCCTCGAGGAAGAGCGGGATCTCCTCGGCGGCGAGCGACTCGTGCGACGAGCACCAGAGCAGGAGCGGATCAGAGGGCGACGGCATGCGGCGACACGATAGCGACCACGGCACGCCGCGGCCAAGCCACACCCACCCCCCCCTGAAGCCTTCGACCAGTATCTGGCCGGCGCTTTTCGCGACTTGCAATCCCGGGGCCTCGAACTACCGTCGCTTCCGGGCCACGAATGGCCCTCCGAGGCGGCCCGGCGGACGGCATGCGCGGCTCGGTGGGCGGCATGGCGGGCATGGCCCCGCGGCTCCGCTGACCACGCCGGCAACGGGAACGACCAAGGGGCCGACGGGAACGCTCGCTCAGAGCCCTGCGGCCCCGGTCGTTTCCCGCTCGCGCTGTTCCTTCTTGGCAGGAAACTCCACGACCACGAGCTTGCGGTTCGCGACGTCGTAGGCCCACTCCTGATAGTAGGGCAGCATGGGCAGGGCAATCGCGTCGGGCCCGCCCTTGCCGATGATCCGGGCCATGAAGTCGTCGTACGTGTTTGGATACTCGCCGTGCTCGGCGTTGTAGAGCTGCATGCGCTGCTCGACCGCGAGCGAGCCCGCCTTGCCGATCTGCGTGCGATAGGCTTCCGAGGCGATCTCGAGGCCGTCGCTCTTGATTGACGTTTCGGCGAGCACCGCTCCCTCCCCGAGCGCCGCAGAAAGCTCGAGGACGTTTTGCGTCGTCTTGCCGAGCGTCTGCCGCGTCTTCACGGGCGCTGGCTTGGCGGGCTCCGCCTTCGCGGCGGGCGGCTCGGCCTGCTTGGGAAACGCGCCCGGGGCACAGCCCACAAGTGCAGTCGTGATGATCAGGTGCCACACCTTCATGCCACGAAGTATAGCCGGCGGGTCGGCGTTCACACCAGCCGCGCCAGCACGAGCACGCCCGCGAGGCCCACGAGCGACACGATCGTCTCCATCACCGTCCAGCTGCGGAGCGTGTCGCCGAGGCTGACGTTGAAATACTCCTTGAACATCCAGAACGCCGAGTCGTTCACGTGGGAGCAGACGAGGCTGCCCGCCCCGATCGCGAGCACCATCAGATTCGGATCGACGCCGCCCGCCGCCACGGCCGGCGCGAGGATCCCCGCCGCCGTAAGCCCCGCCACCGTCGCCGAGCCCACGCACACGCGGATCGCCGCCGTCACGAGCCACGCGAGCAGGAGCGGATCGACCGGCAGCCCCTGGAGCATCTGCCCGATTTGGGCGCTCACGCCGCTCTTCACAAGCACTTCCTTGAACGCGCCGGAGCCGGCGATCACGAGCAAGATCGAGCCCACGTCGCCGATCGCGCCCGAGAACGTGTGCATCACCGCGGGCAGCGACCGGCCGCGGGCCAGGCCGAGCGTGACCGTGGCCACGAGGAGCGACGCCACCATCACGACGTCTGGGTCCGACACAACCTTCACGACCGCGGCTGCCGGCGAGCCCTTCGCCACGACGCCGTCGGCCACCGCCGACGCGGCGAGCAGCACGGCGGGCAGGAGCGCCGTGGCCACGCTCACGAACGTGCCCGGCAATTCCGCCTCGGGCCGCGGCGCCGCTGCGAGCCCCGGGAGCGGGTTGGCCACGATCCTGCCGAGCGTGCGGCCGAACACGGGCCCGGCGAGGATGAGCGCGGGCACCGCGATCGCGCAGCCATACAGCAGCGTGAGCCCGAGGCTCGCATTGAACGTGGCCACGAGCGCGGTCGGCGCCGGATGCGGCGGCAGCAGCCCGTGGGCCACGCTCATCGACGCCAGCGCCGGCAGCGCCACCACGAGCAGCGGCTGCCGCGACCGGCTCACGACGGCGATGATGATCGGCACGAGGAGCACGAACCCGACGCCGTAAAAGAGTGGGATGCCGACGATGAATCCCGTGAGCGCCATCGCCCAGGCCATGTGCTTCTCGCCAAACGCCTTCACGAGCGTGTCGGCAATCCGCTGGGCGGCGCCGCTCTCGACCACGAGCTTGCCGAGCATCGCCCCGGTGACGATCACGATCGCGAGCGTGCCGAAGATGTCGCCGATCCCCTTCCGCACGGCGCCCGCCACGTCGCCCGCCGGCATGCCGAGCGCCACGGCCGCCGCCGCCGACACGAGGACGAACGCCAGGAAGGGATGCACCTTCGCCCACACGACGAGCGCCACGAGGACGGCGATGGCGGCGGCGATCACGAGCAGCGCGGGCATGCTGGAGGCTCCTGCGGTGTTTCAGGGGCGATAGCCTACGCGCTCACGCAACGCCCGGCACGTCCGCCCCCGAAGCCCGACACTTGCCAAAAAGTGTACGCCCGTATACTCTTTTCGAAATTCTGCCCTGTGCGGCCGTACGATAGAGTGTCGTGCGGCTGCCACTGCCGGTGTTTCGGTTTTCCTGTCGCTGACCTCTGCTGGTTCCCTGAGCCTGTTCGAGAACGCCCGATGGCCACGCTGCCCGCCGACATCGTTGCCGCCTCCCGACACCGGCTCACCGTGGCGGAGTTTCAGCGGATGGGCGCGGCCGGAATTCTTGCGCCGGACGACAGGGTCGAACTGATCGCCGGAGAGATCATCGACATGTCCCCCATCGGCAGCCTGCACGCGGCGCTCGTGGCCCGCCTCGCCGCGAGTTTCAGCCAGCGCCTCGGCGAGTCGGCCATCGTGTGGGTGCAAAACCCGCTCGCGCTCGACGACACGAGCCAGCCACAGCCCGACGTCACGATTCTGAGGCCGCGTTCCGATTTCTACGCAGCGGGCCATCCGGGCCCGGCCGATGCCCTGCTCGTGGTGGAGATCGCCGACACGACGCTCCCCTTCGACCTCGAGGTGAAGGTGCCGCTCTACGCCGCCGCCGGCATCCCCGAGGTGTGGGTGATCGAGGCCCTGTCGCGGAGGTCGCATGTCTTCCGCCGGCCGGAGGCGGGCCGCTTTCTCGAAGGCGACGTTGTCGAGCCCGATCGTGTCCTCGCCTGCGGCGGCAGCATGGCCGGCCGCGACGCCCTCGCCGGCATCGAAATCACGCTCGGCTCGCTCCTGCCGCAGACCTGAGCACCGCTAGCCACGGCCCGGCGTGCGTGGCACACTCAGCGGCTGCGGCGCGATGCCGTGCAGGGCCCCCACGCTCAAGGAGCCATCCCATGGCTGCAGCATCCACTCGCCCCACCGCGGTCTCCCGCCGCTCGTTCACGGCCGCGGCCGCCGCCACGCTCTCCGCGACGATGGTCCATTCGTCGCTCGCCGCAGCCGACACCCGCGAACTGCGGATCGGCGTCATCGGCTGCGGCGGCCGCGGCTCGGGCGCGATCAACGATTCGCTCTCGATCAACGAGGGCGTGAAACTCGTGGCCACGGCCGACCTCTACGGCTCGAAGTGCGCCTCGCTCTGGAAGGCGATGCGTGAGGCCCATCCGGGCAAGGTGGCGAGTGCCGACACGATCCACGAAGGGTTCGATGGCTATCGCCGCATCCTCGACGACCCCTCGATCGACCTTGTGCACGTCACGACGTCGCCGGGCTTCCGGCCGGCCTACACGCTCGCTGCCGTCGAGGCGGGCAAGCACGTGTTCACCGAGAAGCCGGCGTGCGTCGATCCGGCGGGCTATCGGGTGTGCCTCACGGCCCACGACGCGGCCGTCGCCAGGGGCACGGCGATCGTGGCCGGCACGCAGTATCGCCGCCAGGTCAACTACCTCGGCGCGATCGAGCAGATCCGCAATGGTGCGATCGGCGACGTGATCGGCGCCACGGCCCGTTACTGCGCCGGTGGCATCTGGTATCGGCCGCGGACCGAGGGAATGAGCGACGCCGAATACCAGATGAACAACTGGTATCACTTCGTCTGGCTCTCCGGCGACCAGATCGTGGAGCAGGCGGTGCACAACCTCGACACGATGAACTGGGTGATGGGGGCAAACCCCGTCTCAGCCTTCGGGTCGGGCGGCCGGTTCACACGGCCCGACGACAGCGAACTCTGGGACAGCTTCAGCATCAACTACGAATATCCGGGTGACCGCATCGTGTCGTTCATGTGCCGGCAGATTCCGGGCGCGGCGACGGACGTGTCGAACGTGGTCTACGGCTCGAAGGGTGAGTGCCACATCGGCGCCGCGAATGCCGGCTCGCGGATCTTCGATCCGGCCGGCAAGGAGGTGTGGGAGATGAAGGGCAGCATCGCCGACGCCTACAAGCAGGAGCACAAGGATCTCGTCGATTCCATCCGGGCGGGCAAGCCGATCGTGGAGTTGCGGCAGATGGCCGACAGCTCACTCGTGGCGGTGATGGGCCGCATGGCCGCCTACACCGGGCAGAAAGTGACTTGGAAGTTCGTCACCGAAGAATCGAAACTGGAACTCTTCCCCAAGGATCTCACCTGGACGTCGTCGCTCCCGGTGCAGGCGCCGGCTGTGCCAGGAAAAACAAAACTCATCTGAAAGGACGCGCTCGCACCATGAAGCCTTCCCCGTCCGTCGTGCCCTCCGCCCCGATCTATCGCGGCCCCCTGCCCCACGTGCACGCCGTCGAGCGGCTACCCGTCACGGTGTACGACCAGCCGGGCGACGCCAGCCGCGCGGTGGCCCGCGAGATCGCCGACCTCGTGCAGTCGCGCGCCGCAGCAGGAAAGACCACGGTGCTCGGCCTAGCAACCGGCTCCACGCCCGTGGGCGTCTACGACGAGCTGATCCGGCTGCACCGCGAGGAGGGCGTGTCGTTCAAGACGATCGTCACGTTCAACCTCGACGAATACTGGCCGATGCAGCCCGACGCCCTGCAGAGCTACCGCAGGTTCATGCGGGAGCACCTCTTCGACCACCTCGACATCCCCACGGCCAGTATTCACATCCCGGATGGCACGCTCGCCCGGGCCGACGTGGCGGCTGCCTGCGCCCGCTACGAAGAGGCAATCCGGGCCGCGGGCGGCATCGACCTCCAGATCCTCGGCATCGGCCGCACGGGCCACATCGGCTTCAACGAGCCGGGGAGCGCCGTCGACAGCCGCACGCGGCTGATCACGCTCGACAGCGTGACGCGGTCCGACGCCGCCAGCGACTTCTTCGGCGAGTGGAACGTGCCGCGGCAGGCCATCACGATGGGCGTGGGCTCGATCCTCGACGCCCGCCGCGTCGTGCTGCTTGCGTTCGGCGAGCACAAAGCGCCGATCGTGCGCAAGGCCGTGGAGGAGCCGCCGTGCAGCCACGTGTCGGCGAGCGCCTTGCAGCAGCATGCCGATGCGAAGTTCGTGCTCGACCGGGCTGCTGCGGCCCGGCTCACGCGGTTCGAGTCGCCGTGGGTCGTGGGGCCGCTCGATTCGATGGGCCTCGAGTGGACCGATGCGGTCGTCCGCAAGGCGGTGATCTGGCTCGCGCTCAAGCTCGGCAAGCCGATCCTCAAGCTGACCGACGAAGACTACAACGAGCACGGCCTCCAAGACCTGCTCTCGCACCGCGGGAGAGCCTACGACCTCAACATCGAGGTCTTCCGTGCGATGCAAGACACGATCACCGGCTGGCCGGCCGGCAAGCCGGGCACGCCACGGCGGATCCGCGGTCTCGACGCCAACGCCGAGGCCAAGAAGGCCGCACAGTTTCCCAAGCGGGTGATCGTGTTCAGCCCGCATCCCGACGACGACGTGATCAGCATGGGGGGCACGTTCATCCGCCTCTGCGAGCAGGGGCACGAGGTGCACGTGGCCTACCAGACGAGCGGCAACATCGCCGTGTGGGACGAGTCGGCCGACCGGCATGTGGACTTCGTGGAGGAGTTTTGCAGGGCGTTCGGCGTGGGAGCGAAAGCCGGCGAGGTCGCCGACAAGATCCGCTCGTTCCTGAAGTCAAAACCCGCCGGCGCGATCGACCTGCCTGAACTCCAGGCCGTGAAGGGCCTGATTCGCCGTACCGAGGCCCGCGCGGGGGCCCGCTACTCGGGCGTGAAGCCGGGCAACATCCACTTTCTCGACCTCCCGTTCTACGAGACGGGCACCGTGCGCAAGAAGCCGATCGGCTCCGATGACATCGCGATCACGGTCGACCTGCTCGAGCAGGTGAAGCCGCACCAGGTGTACGCCGCCGGCGACCTCTCCGACCCGCACGGCACCCACCGCGTCTGCCTCGCCGCGATCACGCGGGCGCTCGACGAGGTGAAAAACCGCGACTGGGCGAAGCAGTGCGAGCTCTGGCTCTACCGCGGTGCCTGGCAGGAGTGGGAGCCGCACGAGATCGAGATGGCGGTGCCGCTCTCACCAGATGAAGTGGAGCGCAAGCGGATGGCGATCTTCAAGCACGAGAGCCAGAAGGATCGCGCCCTCTTCCCGGGCCCGACCGATCCGCGCGAGTTCTGGCAGCGGGCCGAGGACCGCAACCGCGACACCGCCCGGCTCTACGACAAGCTCGGCCTGCCCGAATACGAAGCGATCGAGGGCTTCGTGCTCCACCGCGGCTGAAAACTCGGCAACGCGGCATCGTGCCTGTTTTTGACGGCCTGCACTCTCGAGGGCGTCCGGTAGGTCATGCGGCGGCCGTTCGTAGCCAGATCGTCGGCACTTTCGGCAGGCTGGCCGTGTGCGCCGGCGGCGTCGGGTCAAGCAGTGGCCCCGCCGCGGCGGCGATACTGCTGCGGGGCCAGCCCGGTGTGGGCCTTGAAGGCCCGCGTGAAATGGCTCTGGTCGTAGAAGCCGCAGTCAGCTGCGATCCGGCCGATCGCGTCGGCCGTCTCCCGCAGCCGCCGCTGGGCCATCAGGAGCCGGAGGCGGAGCACGTAGTCGCCCACACTCATGCCGAAGAGCCGGCGAAACTCACGCTGCAACTGGCTCGCCGACAGCTCCGCCCGCCGGGCCAGGTCTGCGACGCTGATCGGCCGACGGTAGTGCGCGAGCACATATTCCATCGCCGGCGTGAGACGCCGATATTCATCGGGCGCGTTGCCGGCGTGATCGAACGGCCGCAGCACGCCGGCCAGCCCCGACACGGTGCCATCGGCGTCGAACAGCGGGAGCTTCGTGCACAGATACCAGCGCGGCATCCCCGTGTGATCGGGGACGAGCCATGCCTGGTCGCGAAGCGGCTTCCCCGACCGCATCACCCGCTCGTCCTCGGCGACATACTGCGCCGCGAGCGCCGGCGGATGGTAGTCGTAGTCGGTTTTGCCGAGGGCGTCGGCCGCGGTCGCGCAGCCGTGCATAGTGAGCCAGGCTTTATTGAACTTGACGAACCGGCTCTCCCGATTCTTCACGAACAGAAACACGTCGGGCAGCGCATCGAACAGGTCGAGCGCCTGCACCGCGGCAAAACCTGAAAGCATCGGCAGCAATCCCTGAATGACCATGCGCCTTAAATACAAAACAATGCGGTGTTCGTCAAATGACGCCTGGACGCCTCCGGGCTAGAATTCATTGGCCAAGAAGCTCGTAACGCACGGAGCACCCAGCATGTTCGAATTTCGCGTCGCCAGGCCCGGGGAGCGGGCGGTCCTCTGCGGGTCGGGTACAAGCCGGCGGGATTTCCTACACGTGGGCGCGCTGGCGGCCGTCGGCCTCTCGCTGCCGCAATACGCCCGCGCCGCGAGCGAGGGGAAGGTTCGCCCCGGCTGCGAGAAGCGGTCGTGCATCACGATCTTCAACCTCGGCGGGCCGTCGAACATGGACCTCTGGGACATGAAGCCCGACGCCCCGGCCGAGATCCGCGGCCCCTTCAAGCCGATCCGCACGAAGAGCGACGCCTTCGAAGTCTCGGAACTGTTGCCAAAGCACGCCGAGATCGCGGACAAGTTTTCTCTCGTGCGCTCGTGCCACCACGACGGCGCGGCGGTGCACGACGCCGGCTGGCAGATCATGCAGACCGGGCGCCGGTTCACCGGCGGCATCCAGACGCCGCATGCCGGCAGCGTGGCCTCGTATCTGCTCGGGCGGCGCACCGACCTGCCGCCCTTTGTGGTGCTGCCCGAGATCATGGGCCGCGGCGGCGGCAACCTGCCCAACGGTCAGGCCGGCGGATTTCTCGGCAAGGCCCAGGATCCGTTCGCGCTCATGGCTGATCCCTCGAAGCCGAACTTCCGCGTGCCCGATCTCCTGCCCCCCGATCAGATCTCCGTGGCCCGGCTCGACCGGCGTCAGAAGATGCGCGAGATCGTGGAGGGGGCGGCGAAGCAGTTCGAAGCCAGCGAAGACGCGAGGCTCCTCGACGACAACTTCCACGCCGCCTACCGGCTGATGACGAGCCCGCAGGCCCGCGAGGCCTTCGACCTCTCGAAGGAGCCGCAGGCAGTTCGCGAGCGCTATGGGCTCAACCGCTTCGGGCAATGCTGCCTGCTCGCCCGCCGGCTCGTGGAAAACGGCGTGCGGTTCGTGACGATCAACACGTTCCTCACGGTGTTCGACGAGACGTCGTGGGACATCCACGGCTCGAAGCCGTTCACGTCGATCGAGGGCATGAAGACGGTCGTCTGCCCGATGTACGATCAGGGCTACTCCGCGCTCATCGAAGACCTCCACCAGCGCGGTCTGCTCGACGACACGCTCGTGGCGGGCCTCTCCGAGTTTGGCCGCACGCCGAAGGTGAACCCCGCGGGGGGCCGCGACCATTGGCCGCAGTGCTTCACCGTGTCGTTTGCCGGCGGCGGCGTGAAGGGAGGCCGCGTGGTGGGGGCGAGCGACACGATCGGCGCGTTTCCCGCGGAGCGGCCCGTGAAGCCCGGCGACATCGTGGCCACGATCTTCCACTCGCTCGGCCTCGACCACGAGATGCACCTTCCCGGCCCCGCCGGCCGCCCCTTCGCGCTCACCGACTTCGGCACCGACCCGATCAAGGAGCTCTTCGCATGACGCGGCTCCAACGGGCCTCTCGCCGGAAAGGGAGGCGGAGGGATCGGCGAACGCTCGAGGAGCATGAGGCCGCTGCAGCCTCCGCGACGAGACTTTTGCCGTCCCACAGCCGGCGCCCCGCCTTGTGGCTCTCGTTTGCGATGGTCTGGTGCACGGCCCTTCGCGCCGACGAGCCGAGCTTCCAGCTCGACGTGATGCCGATCCTCTCGAAGGCTGGCTGCAACGGCGGCGGCTGCCACGGCGCGCTCGCCGGCAAGGCGGGCTTCCGGCTCTCGCTCTTCGGCTACGATCCGCAGAGCGACTACCTCGCAATCACGCGCGACGCCCGCGGCCGCCGCGTCGATCTCGCCGATCCGGGCACGAGCCTGCTGCTCACGAAGCCGACGATGGCGCTGGCCCACAAGGGCGGCAAGCGGCTCGACGTGGGCGGCGACGATTACACGCTCCTTGCCGCCTGGATCGAGGCCGGCTGCCCGGGCCCCAAGGAGGACGAAAAAACACTCGACGCGATCGAGCTTGCCCCCGCCGAGAGCACGCTCGCGCCGGGCCAGACGGCGCAGCTGCGCGTCACGGCGAAATACAGCGACGGCACGTCGCGCGACGTCACCCGCTGGGCCCGGTTCACGTCGGCCGACGAGACGATCGCGACGATCGACCCTGCAGGCACCGTAAACGTGATCGGACACGGCGAGGGGGCGGTCACGGCCTGGTTCAGTTCACAGATCGCCGTGGCCCGGGTGCTCGCGCCCTTTCCGCACACGGTGGCAGCCGACGTGTATGTGGCCGCCCCGCGGGCCAACGTGATCGACGAGCTCAATCTCGCGCAGCTCCAGAAACTGCACCTCGCGCCCTCGCCCCCCTGCGATGACGCCACCTTCCTCCGCCGCGCGTTCCTCGACACGATCGGCCGGCTGCCGTCGCCCGAAGAGGTGCATGCCTACCTGGCCGACCGCTCGCCCCACCGCAAGGAACGGCTCGTCGATCTCCTCCTCGCCCGCCCCGAGTTCGTGGATTACTGGGCGTATAAATGGAGCGACATCCTGCTCGTTACGGGAGCGAAGCTCCGGCCCGCGGCCGTGACGGCCTATGCGCAGTGGATCCGCGACCGCGTCGCGGAGAACGCCCCGTGGGACAGGCTCGTCCGCGAACTGGTCACCGCCCGCGGCTCGAGCACCCAACACGGCGCCACGAACTTCTTCGCCGTCCATCAAGACCCGGAGACGCTCGCGGAAAACGTGAGCCAGGCCTTTCTCGCGCTGTCGATCAACTGCGCGAAGTGCCACAACCATCCGCTCGAAAAATGGACCAATGATCAATACTACGCCTTCGCCAACCTCTTCTCGCGAGTCCGGGCCAAGGGCTGGGGTGGCGACTCGCGGAATGGCGACGGAGTCCGTACGCTCTACGTCGAATCGCGCGGCGAGTTGCTCCAGCCGAAAACCGGCCGGCCGCAACCGCCCGCGCCGCTCGATGGCGAACCGCTGCCGCTCGACGACGCGGGGGACCGCCGCGAGCCGCTCGCACGCTGGCTCACCGCGCCGGAGAATCCCTACTTCACCCGGGCGATCGTGAACCGCGTGTGGGCCAACTTTTTCGGCCTCGGCCTCGTGGAGCCGGTGGACGACCTGCGCACGAGCAACCCCGCCAGCAACGAGCAGCTCCTCGATGCCCTGTGCGCCTTCACGATCGAGCACCGCTACGACCTCAAGCAGCTCATGCGGCTGATTCTCCTCTCGGAGACCTACGCCCGGTCGAGCATGCCCCTGCCCGAAAACCGCGACGATCGCCGCTGGTTCGCCCGCGCCTATCCGAAGCGGCTGATGGCCGAGGTGCTTTCCGACGCGATCGCCGACGTGACGGGCGTGCGCGACCGCTACACCGAGACGGTGCTCGCCGACGGCTCGACGCAAAAGCTGGAGGGCTACGACGACGACACCCGCGCCCTCGAACTCGGCGATTCGTCCGTGAAGAACTACTTCCTCGACACGTTCGGCCGCAACGCCCGCGAGATCACCTGCGAGTGCGAGCGGTCGAGTCAGCCGAGCCTCGTGCAGGTGCTCCACCTTTCCAACGGCTCGACGCTCAACGGCAAGCTCGCGGCCAAGGAGGGGCGGGTGACGCAGATCCTGGCCACCGATCCCACGCCCGCCACGCTCGTGGAAGACGCCTGGATCTTCACCCTGTCGCGAAAGCCCACCGACGCCGAGCGGAAGCCCTTCGAAGACATGCTCTCGAAGGCCGCCCCGAAGGAGAAGCGACAGATCGTGGAAGACATGTATTGGTCGCTGCTCACGAGCCGCGAGTTTTTGTTTCGCCACTGACGAATTTTCATGACACGCCTGCTCGCTCTCCTCTGTTGCATAGCGATCGCCCTGCCCTGCGGGGCGGCCGAGGCCGTTTCGTACGATCGCGACATCGCACGGATCCTGCGCACCTACTGCTCCGGCTGCCACAACGACCGCGAGGCGGAGTCGGACTTCTCCGTGGAGCGGTTCGCGACGCTGCGCACAGGTGGGGCCGGCTCGGGCGATCCAATCGTGCCGGGAGACGCGGCCGGCTCGGTCCTCATCCAGCGCATCAAGAGCACCGCCGAAGACCACATGCCGCCCGCCGACGAGCCGCAGGTGCCGGCGGCCGACCTGGCCACGCTGGAGGCCTGGATTGCGGCGGGCGCTCCCGGCCCCGCCACCGACACGTCCATTCTCGAAACGCTCGTGGTGCCAGCGCTCACCCCGTCGCGGGCGGCGAAGCCCGTCACGGCCGCAGCCGCATCGCCCGACGGCACCCGGCTCGCCGTGGCCCGTGGCCGCACCATCGAGATCGTGGCTGTGGAGAACGGCAGCCCGGCGGCGCAGCCGCTCGTCACGATCGCCGACCTCCCGGGCCCGGTGGCCGCCGTGCACTTCAGCCGCGACGGATCGCAGCTCGTGGTCGCCAGTGGTGTCGTCGGCCTGCGCGGCGTGGCGGAGATTCGTGATGCCGCGACCGGCGGGCTCGTGCGGTCGTTCGGCCCGCATCGCGACCTGCTCTACGACGCCGAACTCTCGCCCGACGGGGCGACGCTCGCCACGGCGGGCTACGACCGCTCGATCAAGCTCTGGAACGTGGCCGACGGCACCCTGGTGCGGTCGATCGACGTCCACAACGGCGCCGTGTTCGATCTGGCCTGGCATCCGTCCGGCAAACTCCTCGCCTCGGCGAGCGCCGACGAGACGGTGAAGCTCTGGCGGGCGAGCGACGGCGTGCGGCTCGACACGCTCAGCCAGCCGCAGGGCGAACTCGCGAGCGTGGCGTTCACGCCGGACGGCCGGCACGTGCTCGCGGCGGGCCGCGACAAGCGAATCCATCTCTGGAGGCTCGCATCGCTCGACGCGCCGGCGATCAATCCGGCGGTGCATGCGCGGTTTGCCCACGAGACGCCGATCGTGGCCGTCGCGCTCTCTCCCGACGGCAGCCGGCTCGTGACCGCGGCCGAAGACCGCAGTGTGAAGGCCTGGAGCGTGCCCGATCTCGCGCTCGTTGCCGAATTGCCGAGGCAGGCGGATCTCGTGGCGGCGCTCGTGCCGTCTGCAGGCGGCTTCTGGCTCGGCAGAATGGATGGCCGGATCGAGCAGGTGGGCCTCGCCACACCGCCGGGCGGAGCCTCGGCCATGCCTCCGCCGACGCCGCTGGCTGCCAAGACGATCGCGCTGTCATCCGGAAGCGAGAAGCCGCAGGATGTCGCCGAGGAGGAGCCCAACGACGCGCCGCGCGAGGCGGCGCTCGTGCCGGTGCCCGTGGCCGTGAAGGGCTCGATCGGCGCAGCCGGCGACGCCGACTGTGTGCGATTCGCGGCCCGGGCGGGCGAGCCGCTCGTCGTCGAGGTGCTCGCGGCCACGGGCCAGCCAAAGTCGCTCATCGATTCGCGAATCGAGGTGCTGCACGCTGACGGCCGCCCCGTCGAGCAGGTCGTGCTCCAGGCGGTGCGGGATTCGTGGTTTACGTTTCGCGGCAAGGATTCGAATCAGACCAACGACTTCCGGGTGCAGAACTGGGACGAGATGGAACTCGATGAATATCTCTACGCGAACGGCGAGGTGGTGAAGCTCTGGCTCTACCCACGCGGCCCCGACTCGGGCTTCGATGTCTATCCGGGCTCGGGGAGTCGGCACAACTTCTTCCACACCTCGGCCGTGACGCACGCGCTCGGCGAGCCGGCCTGGATCGTGGAGCCGCTGCCGCCGGGCGCGACGCCCGTGCCCAACGGGCTGCCCGTGTTCCCGGTGTTCTACGACAACGACGACGAATCGACGCGGCGGCTGGGCAGCGATTCGCAGCTCATCTTCGTACCGCCGGCCGACGGTGAATACGTGGCGCGAGTGACCGACGTGCGCGGCTTCGGCGGCCCGCGGGACCATCACTACACGCTCGGCATCCGCCGCCCGAATCCCTCGTTTGCGGTGAGCGTCGCAGGCAAAGATCCGAAGGTCAGCCCGGGCAGCGGCCGCGAGCTCACGTTCACGGTCACCCGTATCGAAGGCTTCGATGGGCCGATCCGGATCGAGCTGGAGAATCTGCCGGCGGGGTTCACCTTCCACGGCCCGATCGAGATCGAGGCCGGCCAACGCGCGGCAATCGGCGTGCTCTCGGCGGCCGCGGATGCCGCAGCGCCCGACGAGGCCGCCGACAAGGCTGTGACGGTGCGAGCCGTGGCGACCGTGGCCGGCAGCGAGATGGTGCGCGACCTCGGCACGCTCGGCGACATCCAGCTCGCCGCCAAGCCAAAGTTCACGCTCGAGATCCTTCCCGGGGCCGATTCATCCGTCGTCAAGCAGGTGCCGGGTGAGCCGCTCGAGTTCACGATCCGCCCCGGCCAGACGATCTCGGCGAAGGCGAAGGCGGTGCGCCACGACTTCAAAGATCGGATCGAGTTTGGCCGCGACGGCCAGGCCGACCGCAACCTGCCGCACGGCGTATTCATCGACAACGTCGGGCTCAGCGGCCTGCTCATCGTCGAGGGGCAGGACGAGCGCGATTTTTCCATCACCGCCGCACCGAAGGCCCCTCCCGGACGCCGGCTCTTCCACCTCCGGGCCATGGCAGAGGGCGGCCAGGCGTCACCGCCCGCCGTGATCAACGTGTTGCCCGCAGCCATCGCGGCCGGCAACGAGTAACCGGGCCGCTGTGAGGTTTGCGGGATCGCTCGATCCTACTGAGTTTTGAAAAACCACTTCACGTGGTCTCTCCGGAAGCCCGAGGCGTAAGCCGAGCGGAAACCGCGTGGTGCTTCGAGAATTGCCGCCGCATTCCCTTCAGCTTACGCTTCGGGCTTCCTTATTGAGCTTGAGCCAAAAGGGCTTCGAGATAGACACGGGCGCGGTTCACCTCCGCGGTGATCGCAGGCACGGTGTCGAGAATCGGCACGCCGCGGGGCACCGGATGCATGAAGATCTCGACGGGGCCGGCAAACCGCTGCGCTGCCAGCTCGCGCATGAGCGGCTCGAAGTCGAGCGGCCCGCGGCCCGGCATCTGCAGGAGTTCAACCTCCTTCGGCAGCTTCTCCTTCGAGCCCTTGCCGTCCTGCTGCGCGTAGACAAACTTCATTCGCGGGCCCAGGTCGCGGGCGAGCGTGGCGATGAGGTGAGCATCCTGCGGGAGATGATGCGGGGCGAGGGCGACGCCCACACGGTCGCTCGTCACGGCATCGGCGAACCTGCGGACGCTGTCCGGCGTCCGCAGGAGCGAGTTCGAGTGGTTCTCGATGGCGATCACGCCCCCGACCTCCTCGGCCGCGGCGACGCTCGGCCGCAGGTTCTCCAGAAAATCCTTGATGGCGGCGGCGAGTTCGTCGCCCGGCACATCCCCCTTGCCGGGCGCCATCGTGACGAGCACCGGCGCCTCGGCTCCGAGCCGCTTCGCAAGGGCGAACTCACCCGCCAGCTTGAAGGCCCCGACCGTGTAGCAGGCGATGCTGCCGAGCTTCACACCGGCCGCCGCCAGCATCTCCCGCACCTTCTCCTCGCCGAGCGTGTCGACCTCCTCCCGCTGCGTGCCGTGCGGCTTGGGCCAGAGGTCGATCGATCCCGCTCCGGTCTTCGCCACCTCGGGCAGGATGTCGGCGAGGGGAAAACTCCCATACAACGCCGAGGCGAGAATATAGGTGGGCTGCCACGGGGCGTCCGCGGCCGCCGTGCCGCGTGCGACCGCTGTGGCCGCCACCGCGCCGGCGGCCGATCGCAAGAGCGCGCGTCGCGAAATGCCCTGGCCGTGCGTCATGACGCCACAGCCTCTGCCTGCGGCTGATAGACCTTGCGGCCATCTTTGAGGAACGGCACGGCGAGGTGCATCGGCTCATGCGTGCCCGGCTTGAAGATCGGCTCGGGGGAATACTGCGTGACGTAGGCCCGCCGCATCCGGTCGGTGGTGTTGAAGCCGCTGCGGTGGAAGACGAGCGAGCTGAACACGACGAGGCTGCCGGCCGGCACGACCGCCGGAATGCCCGGCTCGTCGCCGAAGTAGCCGCACTTGTCGCCGCTCTCGGGGTCGCGGATGTGCTCGACGAGCGTGCGGATGCCCACTTTCGAGTAGGGCAGCACGAAGGCCGTGCCATTCTCGAGGGTCATGTCGTCGACGGCCGCCCACACCGTCACGTATTCGCGGTGCGGGAAGCCGAGGTAGCCGCTGTCCTGATGCCAGGAGAACTTCGTCCCCTTCTCCGCGGCCTTCACGACGTATTGGTCGTAGAACAGGAAGGCCGTGTCGCCGATCGTGGCCCTGCAGACGTCGGCCATCAGATCGCTGAACACGTACTCCTCGAGCCGCGGCGCCTGCTGATACTGCTTGGCGATGTGGTAGCGCTTGCCGCGGTGCGAAATGTGGATGTGGTCGACGCCGAGTTCGTCCATCTGCCGGTGCATCACGTCGATGAGGTGATCGCAGGCGTTGCGCATGATCTCGAGGTGCTCGGGGCTGATCACGCGCTCGGCGATGAAGTAGCCCTCGCGCTTGTAGAGGTCGCGATGGGCGGACGTGATCAGACTGGCCATGAACGAAGATCTCCCGGGGAAAAAGGCGGCGTCCTGCCGGCTGCGGACCGCGGCTGACAACCTGCACGTGATTAAACCTGTGCCCAGCGCGGCCGTCATTCAGCCGCGCTACGGGCGGCATTCAGGTTTTCCGTCACTCCGGCAGCGGCCGGCCCTTCGTTTCGGGGCCAAACCACACGATCACCGCGCCCACGAGATAGATCGCCACGAGCACCGAGCCAGCCTTGGGAAAACTCCCCCCGAAATACCCCATCAGCGCGGCCGTCTGCAGGCCGCCGATGGCGGCGATGATCCGCCCGAAGTTGAGGGCGAAGCCCTGGCCTGTGGCGCGCACGGCCGTGGGAAACAACTCCGGGAAGTAGAGCGGGAAGAGGCCGTAGAACGACGCGCTCACGCCGCCGGCGAGGAACGCCGCCACGAGAAACGACGTCCCGAACGAGTCGTGCCCCTGATAGAGCCACAGCGCCGCCGCGATCGTCGCCAGGCAGAGGATCGCGAACGTCGGCCGGCGGCCGAGCCGGTCGGCCACGAGCGCCGTGAGGAACGTCGCCACGATCGCCCCGAGGGCGGTGGCGATCTGCGAATATTCCTTGGCGTGCGGCGCCGCATCGCCACCGAGTTGGATCGCCCAGCGCGGAATCCACTGGATCGCCCCCCAGGTGCCGAGGAGCGTGACGCCCGCGAGGCTCGCACCGAAGAGCATCATCGCGACCACATTCCGGCCCGAGCCGGGTGCGAGCGTGCCTGCCGCCTCGGCCCGCACGAGATACCGCCGCACCGGATGCAGATAGCCCAGCGCCGTGACGACGAGGCCCACGGCCGTCACGACGAGCGCCGGGCCGGCCGAGAGCCCCGCCGGCGACCAGGCCCAGATGATGGCCAGCGCCGCCACGGCCCCGATCAGCACGCCCACGAGATCGGCCTTCAGCCAGTGCGACGTCGCGCCGCGGTCGCTCTCGGCCTGCCACTTCTCCGATTCGGGCACGCCCATGCGGATCAGGAAGATGAGCAGGGCCGGCAGGGCGCCCGAGATCATCAGCAGCCGCCAGGCGGAGTTGGCCAGCAGGTGCGATACGCTCGCCTCCGACAGCCCGACGCCCAGGAGCGCCCCGCGAGCCCCGTCGATCACGCTCCCGAGCCCGAGGCTCAGGAGGGCGACGAGCAGGAAGCCCACGTTCGCCGCGGCGCCGATCAGCCCGGCCGTGACCGCCCGCGACTTCCCGGGCCAGAGTTCGTTGACGAGCGCCACGCCGAGCGACCACTCGCCCCCCATCCCCAGCGACGCGATGAAGCGGAGCACGGCCACGTGCCAGGCCTCCGTCGCAAAGCCGCACAGGCCGGTGAACACTGCATACGTGAAGATGCTCAGCGACATCGCCCGGACGCGGCCGATGGCATCGCCGAGCCAGCCGAAGAGCACGCCGCCCGTGGCCGCCCCCACGAGGAACACGGCGATGATCGCGCCAAACCACTTGTCGGCATCGCCGGGCGAGGCGGTCGCACCGAGCAGATCCTTGAGCGCCGGCCCGCCGATCAGCGGAAAGAGCCCCATCTCGAACCCGTCGAACAGCCAGCCGAGCACGGCGGCGACGAGCGCTGCATTGCGACCAAACGAACCGATGGACTTGTTCACGAGAACCTCGACTGCCGAGTGGCGACCAGATCCCATCTCCACGACACGGGCATCATGCCACGTTTCCCACCATCCGTCAGGTCGATGCCGCCGCTCACGGATGATCCGACCAGAAGCCCCTGAACACCTCGCGCGGATCGGCTGTGCGGGGATCGGCCCCCGGTGCGTTGCTCCACGGCCACTCGTCCCTGAACAGCTGCCGCGGGTCGGGCGACGTGCGATTCCGCCAGGCGGCCTGGTCGTGGGCCAGGATCCGCGTCCGCGCCGCCCGCCACTCGGCCATCACCTCCGCAAACCACGCGTCGTACTCCGCCACGAGCCGCGTGACGACGTCGGGATAATCCGCGGCACGGTCGCGTGTCTCGCCGGGATCCGACTCGAGGTCGTAGAGCTGCGGAGCGGCCGCAACCACGCCGGCGTAGTCGGGCAGCTCCCCGTCGAGCGGCATCTCCCAGTGAGCGTGGGTCAGGCCGCGGTGGTAGGAGATGTTGTCGCGCGTGGCGTCCTTGACGACCGTCGTCGCGATCGGCGGCCAGAGCAGCTTCCAGCGACCCTGGCGGATGGCGGCGTTGCT
>CAMAVC010000034.1 GCA_945861585.1 Planctomicrobium piriforme | reverse complement strand
GCCCGCGTCGCGATCCGCTCGGCCGCCTCGGCCAGCCGCGAGGCCCGGCCCGAGTCGAGCGGCCGCAGCGGAATCTCGGAGAGCGATTCGAGTTCGAGCGTGAGTTCGTCGACGTCAAACACGGCCGACGTGAGCGTCACGGCCCGGCTCACGATCTCGGCGCTGCCGGAGGCTGCCCCGAGCCGGCGGGCCTCGTCGAGCATGAGCCACTTGAGCGCGGCCTCGGGCTCCTCGTGGGCGGCGGCGAGGAGCGTGTCGGCAGCGGTGCGGGCCCCGGCGGCGGTGGCGGTGTGCGCGAGGGCGGCCTTGAAACGGGTTTCGAGGGCCGCGCGGGCATCCACGAGATCCCGCTTCGAGGGCGGGCGCGGCAGGGCGGCCGAGGCGGGCAATTGCCGCATCGTGGGGCGTTCTTCGGCGTGGGCGGCCGTGGCAAAGAGCGCGAAAAGCAGAGCGCGAGCGAGGCTCACCGGCGTGGGTAGAAGTGCGAGAGGTTTTGATAGGTCGAGGCGTGGCCGGTGGGGCGGATCGTTTCGTCGATCTGCCGGCCTCGGGTGTCGCGCTGGATCTGCTGCACCTGGTTTTGCAGCCGACCGAGCTGCCGGGTCTGGCTCTGCTGATCGATCACCTGCTGCTGCTGCTGGAGCTGCGGCTGGATGAGCTGCTGGTAGACCAACGGCATCTGCGTACCCGTCTGTCCGTTGATGCCGCCGCCGTTGCCTTGCGCGGCCTGGCCGGCCAGGAGCGTGTAGGGGCTCACGGCCGGCCGCGAGTAGATGTTTGAAAACGGCAATTTTCCATTTCCCTGGGCTGCGGCCGTGCCGGCCACGCCAAGGCTTCCGCACACCGCCATCACGGCCACAACTGCCCACATCCGCGTCTGCCGTCTCATACCGATGCTCCTTTGATCGATCCTCTCCCACTACGCTCGAAGTATACGCCCCGGTTCACTCCGCGTCGTCATACTGGGCGATGGCCGCTTCCATCAGCATTCTGACGCCCGCCTTCAGCAACGGCTTGTCGTGGATCCAGGCCGCAAACTCCTCGCCGTGGGCGAGATACGTCTCCCGCAGCCAGCCCGGGGCCTGCGTCATCAACCAAGCCCGGAAGAGCAGCCAGCGGGGGTTGTGCACGCCATACACCTCGCGAGCCACCCAGCAGGCTCCGAAGTTGGGGTTGAAGCCGAAGGGGAAGCGATTGATCTGCTGGACGAGGCTCGTGCCGAGCAGGGTGAAGCCAAACATCCGCTCGAAGGGCCCCGTCCACTTTTCGATCAGGGTGTTGAAGGCGATCATGTGGTCCTGGGCGATAAACACGCGGTCGCCCGGCAACACCTGGTAATTCGTGCCGGTGGCGGCGCCCTTCATGATCGCCTCGATGTCCACGGGCAGAATCTGGTCGCAGCCCACGCCCGAGGGAGCCGGCCGCGCGATCCACACATCCTTGCTCGAGAGCCGCGAAAGGCCGTTGATCTGGGCGATCGCGTCGAGCACGGTCTCGTTGCCGGTCACCGGGAAGCGGGCGATGTTGTCGCCCTGCCCGGCCCCTTCCGTGATCACGTAATACACCTTCGAGTTGTAGCTAAACACGTCCACGCTCACGAGTGGCGCGTCGAGAAATTTGTCGAGGTGCTTTTCGATCTTCTTCTTCGCTTCTTCGAGCGTGAGGCCGGTCACGAACACGCTGCCGTAGGTGCCGAGGTTGATCGTGCCGTCGGGGCCCACGAGGTGCTCGCCCGAGATCTGCTGCTGGCCAGCCGCCTGCGCCAGCGTGAGCGACACCTGCGGCTCCTTGAGCACCCGCTTCAAGTGCCGAAACACCGAGTCTTGTGCCTCTTCGAGCGACTGCCCGCCCACCATCACCTTGCCATACGACGGCCCGAGGTCGAGCATCCCGCCCGGCTCCACCACGTAGAGCCCGTTGATCGGCTGCTCGAGGAGCGTGCCCTCCACGATCACCTGCAGCGTGTCGAAGCTCTGGATTCGGAACGGCGGCTTCGGCACCACGCGCAAGGCGTCGATGAGCAGAATGTCTGGCGGCTCGATCACGTAGGCCGGCAGCGTGATCTTGGCCAGTTCCTTGGCCGGCATCTTGTCGGGATCGGGCGGGCACTGCGAGTCGAGCACAGCCTGCTGGGTCACGGCCCGCTGCGGGCGACCAAATGTCTGGCAGCCCGAGGTGTTTGCCACGACAGCCACGAGCAGCATCCACACGAGCCCCTTGCGGGCTGTTTCGCGGCTCAGTTCGGGCAGTTTCGGGCGTCGCATGGCAAACTCCTCCCAACCGCTACAGTCGGTTGTCTCGGAGTTATCGGCACAGCCCGCCCGGAAACTTTGCCCGGTTTTCCCAGGCAAATCTTCATGAGCGCAAGTGCTCGAAATGCGCCGTAAACTTTGGGGTGTCATCCAGTTGGAGCCCAGGCGGGGAACGGTGGCGCATGCCACCCACGAGCCCGGAGTTTGCGCAGTTTCCGCACATGCCCATTCTGCCCCGGCAACACGATCTCTTCCCGGCCGACCTGCTCGATGCAGACAGCCCCGCCGTCGCTCCCGCTGCCCAATGGCTCGCGTTCTACACGCTCTCGCGCCGCGAGAAAGATTTGATGCGCAAGCTCGAGGCCGTCGGCATACCCTTCTACGCCCCGCTCATCCGGCGGCGGCTCAAATCCCCCGGCGGCCGCACGCGTGATTCCCACGTTCCTCTCTTTCCCGGCTACGTGTTCTCGTGCGTCGATGACGACCAGCGCCGCGCCGCCCTCGCCACCAACACGGTCGCCCGCTGGCTCCCGATCGCCGATGGGGCCGCCCTGCTCGCCGATCTGCGTGGCATCAAGCAGCTCATCGACACCGACTGCCCGCTCACTCCCGAGGCCCGGATCGAACCAGGCCAGCTCGTCCGCGTACGAACTGGTGCCCTGCGGGGGCTCGAGGGCACGGTGGTGCGGCGGCACGGCGAGCAGCGGCTCGTGGTGGCGGTGCGGTTTTTGAATCAAGGCGCTTCGGTGGAACTCGAAGACGTCGACCTGGAGAGGCTGTAGGAGGCAAGGGATGGTCTCGACTCTCACGCGATCCCTGTCCACCTGGTTCGACAAGTGGTGGCATTCTCGCATCCCCACGCGCGAGGCGATCGTCGTCACCGCGTTCCTCGCGCTGCTATTTCAGGCCTCCTATCTCGCGGCGTTCTTCGTCCGCGGTGAGCTGCTGCTCAAGGCTAGCGACTCGGCCACGATTCTCTCCACGATCGGCTGGGTCGTGGGCATCAAGCTCGCGCTCTTCTATTGGCGCGGGTTCTGCCACCGCCCGTGGCGAGCGGCCCGCTTCGAAGACCTGAATCGCCTGCTCCGCACCACCACGACGGCCCTCTTGGTGCTGATCGCCTTCAACTACTTCAGCCAGGTGCTCGGGACGGCGCTCATCCCGCGTTCGGTGCTATTGCTCGACTGGGCGTTTACGCTCATCGGAGTCGGCGGCATGCAGGCGCTTGCGCGGAGCATCTACGAAGAAATCATGCCGTCCACCACGGCGGGCAACGAACGTGCCGTGCTCTTGATCGACGCTTCCGACGCAAGCCGAGACATCGCCCTCGCCCTGCCTGGCTTGAGGCCTCAGCGGTATCACGTCGCCGGCCTGCTCGACGACAACCCGGACCATTACGGCACGGCGGTGGGCAAGGCACGGGTGCTCGGCCCGGTCTCGATGGCGCCGATGTGTGCCGAACGGCTGCGCGTGGGCGAGATCATCGTGCGGCAGGGTTCCATTTTCGGGCAGCGGCTGCGCTCGCTGTGCGATGCCTGTGCGGCGGTGAACGTGCGGGTGCGAATCGCCGAAGACCACTCGTCGCCCGCCGAGAAGCGGGGCAGTTCGACGGTGCGGCCGATCAAGGTTCGCGACATCGAGGTCCACGACCTGCTCTCGCGGCCCGCGGCGCATCTCGACGATGACGACTTCCATGTGGCTCCCTTCATCGCCGAACGCACCGTGCTCGTCACGGGCGCTGGCGGATCCATAGGCAGCGAAATCTGCAGGCAGCTTGTCCGCTTTCACCCTTCGCGGATCGTCCTCGTCGAGCGTGCCGAGCCAGCGCTCTTCGCCATTCATCGCGAGCTCACGGAACGACTGCCGACGACGGCGATCGAGATCGTGCCGCACCTCTGCGACATCGCCAACCCGGATCGCGTTCATGCGCTGCTCGCCGATACGAAGCCCGATGTCATCGTCCATGCTGCCGCCTTCAAGCACGTGCCTCTGATGGAGCACCATCCCCTCGAGGCCATCGAAAACAACACGCTCGCCACGGCCACGCTGGCGGAGATCGCGGTCGAGCACGGCGTCGAAACGTTCATCACCCTCTCCACGGACAAGGCCGTCTATCCGTCGAGCGTGATGGGCGCTTCCAAGCTCGTAGCCGAGCGGTTCGTCGAGTCGCTGGCCGGGGAATCGCGCACGAAGTTTGTCGTCGTCAGATTCGGCAACGTCCTCGGCTCGAGCGGCAGTGCCATGCCGATCTTCGCCGATCGGCTGCGCCGCCGGCTCCCGATCACGATCACCGACCCGGCCGTGCGCCGGTATTTCCTCACGGTCGATGAGGCGGCGCAACTCTCCCTCTTGGCCGGTGCGATGAGCCCGCGCGGGGGCGTCTACGTGTTGGAAATGGGCGAACCGCTGCCGATCGTCGACCTCGTCGGCAGCCTGGCATTCGTGATGAACATCCCGTCCGACGAAGTGCAATTCGAGTATTGCGGCCTCCGCCCCGGTGAAAAGCTCGACGAAGACCTGTTTTTCGCCGACGAGGAACACGAAACCACGGCCAGCCCGTTCGTGATCCACGCCGTTCGCGCAGCGCGGCCGCTGGCCGAGGTGCAGGGCTGGCTCGCAGAGCTGCGCGAAGCGATTGCCAATGGCCCCGAGGCTGCGGCTGCAAAACTCATCCAGATCGGCTCGGCTGCATCGGACGGCCCGCCACCCCGAAATGATCCGGCCAATCCTGCGAAGGTCGCAGCCTCGTGAACGGAACGCACGCCATCGCCTCTACATCGAAGCCGACCACGTCCGGCTGGCGCGTTCCGTTCGTGCGGCCCGACCTGCCTGCCTTCGATGACGTCGAGCCTGTGTTTCGGCGGGTGTTTGCGAGCGGCATGCTCACGAAGGGCGAAGCGCTCGTCGAGCTCGAGGCTGCCGCGAGGCATCTCACCGGCGCCGCCGACGTCGTGGCAGTCTCGAGCTGCACGGTCGGCCTCGCCCTCGGCCTCAAGGCCCTCGGCCACATGCAGGGGGATCCGCGGCGGCGCGAGGTGATCGTGCCGAGCTTCACTTTTCTCGCCGGGCCGGCCGCCATCGAATGGGCGGGCTTCGAGCCGGTGTTCGTCGAGTCCGACGCCCACAGCTGGACGGTGAATGCGGCCGACGTCGCAGCGGCCATCTCGCCGCGCACGGCGGCCATCCTGGCTTGCCACACGTTTGGCTGCCCGTGCGACGTCGTCGGGCTCGAAGCGCTTGCCGAGTCGACGGGTATCCCGCTGATGATCGACGCCGCCCATGGCCTGGGCACGCAGATCGCCGGCCGGCAGGTGGGCGCGGAGGGCTTCGCCCAGGTCTTCAGTCTCTCGCCCACGAAACTGGTGGTCGCGGGCGAAGGCGGGTTGGTGGCAACGTCGTCACTCGAATTCGCCGCCGCGCTCCGGCGCCTGCGGGAGTATGGCAACGACGGCGACTACAGCTGTTCGCTCGCCGGGCTCAATGGCCGGCTGCCGGAGCTGTCGGCGGCCCTTGGCCATGCCTCGCTCGAACGGCTCCCGGAGGTCGTCGCTCGCCGCCGGGCCGCGGCGAATGCCTATCTCGACGCGCTGCGCGGAACACCCGGGCTTGGCTTCCAGGCGATCGCCCCACACGCGGCAAGCAGTTGGAAGGATTTTTCGATCACGATCGATCCCGATGCGTTCGGCATTGGTCGCGATGCCGTGCGGGCCCATCTGGCGGCGCAGGGCATCGACGCGCGGGCCTACTATTCGCCGCCGTGCCATCGGATGCCTGCCTTCAGTCGCTATCACCAGCCTGCACGGCGGCTTGCGGCCACCGACAGTCTCGCCGCATGCAGCCTGTCTCTGCCGATGGGAGCTCACGTCACGCCTCCCGTCGCGCGGGCCGTCGCCGCCTGCGTGCTCGAGGCCCGGAGCTAGCCTGCCGCCAGCCATGAACGCCACGCCCAACGCCGTAAATCTGTTTCCACCGCTGCACGACCTCGAGCCCGTCCTCTGGCCGGGGCTTGCGCTCCTCGTGTTCGTGGTCTCGGCGGTGATCGTGGATCTCGTGGTCGTGGTCGCCACGCGGTATCGGCTCGTCGATCTGCCGAATCGCCGCAGTGCGCATGCACTGCCCACCGCCCGCGGCGGTGGCGTGGCGATCGTGCTCACGATGGCCGCCGCCGCCACGGCCGCCGCATTCCGCTGGCCGACGATGACGTTGCCGATCATGCTCGGCACCCTGGTGCCCGCCCTCGTGATCGGCTTCGTCGGGGTCATCGACGACATGCAGCCGCTCAAGGCTTCGCTGCGGCTTGCGATTCACGTCGCCGTAGCGGTCGCGATCACTTGGGTCCTCGGTCCGATCCGGTCGCTGACAGTTCCAGGGCTGCCCGCGGTCGATCTCGGCGGCGCGGCATGGCCGCTCACGGTGCTGTGGATCGTGGGGCTTACGAATGCCTACAACTTCATGGACGGCATCGACGGCATGGCTGGTCTGGCCGCAGTCGTCGCAGGGCTCGCCATCGCGGCGATCGGGCTCGCGGTCTGGGTGCCGCCGTCGATGGTGCTCGGGGCGTTCCTGGCTGCTTCGGCTGGCGGATTCCTCGTCTTCAACTGGCAGCCTGCCCGCGTGTTCATGGGCGATGTCGGAAGCGCGTTTCTCGGCACGTTCTTCGCGGCAATGCCGCTGCTCTTTCCCGAGCAACTCCGCGGCGTGGTGATCGTCCCGATCGCGATGGCCCTCTGGCCCTACATTTACGATCCGTTTCTCTCCGTGATCAGGCGCGCGGTCGGCGGCCATAATCCGCTCGAGCCCCATCGGGAGTTTCTCTTTCACCGCCTCGTCCGCAGCGGGGTATCGCATGCCTGGGTGAGCCTTTTGTATGGATGCCTGGCGGCAATCGGCGGCCTCGCCGGGATTGCCATGCTTGTGGAGGCTGTGCCGATGCAGCTTCGAACCCTGGCTCCGCTGGTGCCGGTGGTGCTGGCTACGGCGCTCACGATTGGCGTCGAATACCGGTGCTCCAAGGTGGGGCTCGCGCCAGCCGGCGGCTCCGAACACTCGCCCAAGCCCGCATGAACCTTTTTCTTTCCAAACCGCGCGTCGGCATGCGACCGCTCTCGAGCAAGGCAGCAGTCTTGCTCGGCATCCATGCGATGCTGTTCGCAGCCGTGTACTTCTTCGCGTTTTACACGCGTTACGACTTCACGTTCGACTGGAAGTGGTTCGCAGTCTACGCCACCACGGTCGGCGGCCTCGTGCTGCTCAAGTCGATCATTTTCTATTGGCTAGGCCTGTGCCATGTGTCGTGGCGGCGCGTGGCCTTCGGCGACCTCCCAACGCTGCTCTGGGCCGCCACGCTCTCGATGCTCGTGCTCGCCGCAATCGACGGCCTGTTTCTGACGAGCGGTCGTTTCGGCGGCGTGAGCCACGTGCCCCGCGGCGTGATCCTGCTCGACTGGGCGGCCACGATTCTCGTGATCGGTGGAATCCGCGCCGTGTGGCGGAGCGTCCGCGAGGAGCTCCGGCCACTCTTCAGCCGGCAGCCCGCCCGCTCGGCCCTGATCATTGGCGCCAATCAGGCCGGTGAGCTCTTGGCCCGCAACCTGATGGCCACCTCGCGCAGCCCCTATGTGATCAGCGGGTTTCTCGACGACGATCCGCTGCTGCACCGCACACGGTTTTCGGGCATCGAGGTGCTTGGCAACGTGGCGAGCGCGGGGGCCGAGGTGATCCGGCGGCGAGTCGACGACGTGCTCGTGCAGTCGGGCACGCTGACGGGCCCGGCGTTTCGCCAGTTGCTTGCCGACTGCACGGAGGCGGGCGCCACGGTCAAGGTGATGCCGGCGATCGACGAGCTCCTCGGCGTGACGGCCGATGACCGCACGCACATGCGACTACGGCCGGTCGAAATCAAGGACGTGCTGCGGCGCGAGCCGGTGCGGCTCGACGACTCAGCCGTCGCCGGCCTGGTGGCAGGCCGCACGGTGCTCGTCACCGGCGCCGGCGGCTCGATCGGCTCCGAACTCTGCAAACAACTCGTGCGATTTCATCCCGCTCGAATCGTACTCGTCGACCACTCTGAAAATGCCCTATTCGCGGTGGAGCAGGAATTCATCCGGCTTGCTCCCAGCCCCGACGCCGAGTTTCTTATCGCCGATCTCACCGACGAGGAGCGAATGGAGGGCATCCTCACCGCCACGCGGCCCCACGTCATCTTCCACGCTGCGGCCCACAAGCACGTGCCGCTCATGGAAAGCAACCCCGCCGAGGCGATCAAGAACAATTGCCTTGCCACGCGGCTGCTCGCGCGGCTCGCCGACCGTCACGGCGTGGGCACGTTCGTGTCGATCTCCACCGACAAGGCCGTGCATCCCACGAGTGTGATGGGATGCTCGAAGCTGATCGCCGAGCGCTACGTGCAGGCCTTTGCGAAGGAGTCCGATACGAAGTTCATCGTCGTGCGGTTTGGCAACGTGCTGGGTTCGAACGGCAGCGTGGTGCCCACGTTTCAGGAGCAGATCCGCCGCGGCGGGCCCGTCACCGTCACGCATCCGGAAATCGAGCGGTATTTCATGCTCATTCCCGAGGCGGCGCAGCTCGTGCTCCAGGCGGCGGCGATGGGCCACGGCGGAGAGATCTTCGTCCTCGACATGGGAGAGAGCGTGAAGATCGTCGATCTTGCCCGCGACCTGATCGCGCTCTCCGGCTTTGCGGAAGGCGACATCGAGATCGTGTTCACCGGGCTGCGGCCGGGCGAAAAACTGTTCGAAGAACTGTATTTCGAAGACGAACGCCGTGTGGCCACGCCGCACCCGAAGGTGTTTTGCGCCCTCCATCGGCCTGCTGATCTTGCGGCCATCGAAGGCCTGCTCGAAGCGCTCCGCGAGGTGCTCGACGAACCGGCCGACGTGATTCGCTCGCGGCTCCAAGAGCTCGTGCCGGAGTATGGTCCCCGCGTGGGGCAAGCGTCCCGCTTGCCCTAATTTCGGCAACCGAGACGGTTGCCCCGCCAAACACATGCTCTACGCCCGATTCATCAAACGCGGTTGCGACATCGTGGCGGCCGCCGCGATCCTGATCCTCGCGCTCCCGCTGCTCGCGCTCGTCTGGATCGCCGTGCGGCTCGCGCTCGGCGCGCCAGTGCTCTATTTCTCCGAGCGGGCGGGCAAAGGCGGCCGGCCGTTCCTGATCGCCAAGTTTCGCTCGATGACCAACGCCACCGGCCCCGACGGCACCCTCCTGCCCGACGCCGAGCGGCTCACGCCCTTTGGCCGGCTGCTCCGCCGCACGAGCCTCGACGAACTGCCGCAGCTCGCGAGCGTGCTCACAGGCTCGATGAGCATGATCGGGCCCCGGCCGCTGCCGGTCCGCTACATTTCCCGGTATTCCCCGCGGCAGGCCCGGCGGCTCGAGGTGCTCCCCGGGCTCACGGGCTGGGCCCAGATTCACGGCCGGAATTCGCTCGACTGGCCCACCCGGCTGGAGCTGGATGTGCAGTATGTCGATATGCTGAACCGTTGGTACGCCCCGTTCCTCGACCTGTGGATCGCCCTGAGCACGGTGCTGCAACTCGCCTGGCAGGCCCTCACCGGCCGTGGGATCGCAGCCCCCGGCTCTGCCACCATGACCGAACTGTAGGACAAGCTTCAGCCTGTCATTTCTCCGCCCAATCCCATGCCACCCCTCGACGCCATCGCCGCCGCCATCCGCACGGTGCTCCACGACACCGGCCGCGATGCCAAAGCAATCTCGCCCGAGATGCTGCTCGCCGCCGATCTCGGCCTCGACTCGCTCGATCTCGCCCAGACGATCGTCCTGCTCGAGAGGTCGCTGGGCGTCGATCCGTTTCGCTCGGCTCCGGCCGCGGCGCCGCGGCCCGCGATCCGCACCGTCTCCGACCTTGTCTCCATCTACTCCTCCGCCTTGAATTCACCACGCCCACATACACCATGACCACCGCCGCCAACGCCACCACGATCGCCCACCTCGCCGACGCCCCGGCCGAAGACCGGCTCGCCTCGGCCATTGCCCTCGTCGCCCGCCAATTTCCTGATCGCACGGCGATCGTCGCCAATGCCGGCGGCGAGGCCCGCCGCGTGATCGACTATGCCACGCTCACCGCCGCGATCATGAAGCTCGAAGGCGAGCTGGCCGCCGCGCGGCCCGTGGGGATCGTGGCCCGGGCAAAGCGCGTCGAATCGCTCGTGGTGATCGCCGCGGCCTGCGGGCGGGAGCACGTGCCGGTGGCATTCCTTGCCGAAGACGCCCGTGACCTCGTGGGCGAACTCCGCGACTGGGTGCCGCTCGACGACTCGCTCGTGCTGCCCGCCGCCGCGGCAGCGGGCCCGCGGCGCGAGTTTGAGACGGTGCCGCCGCAGGTGGTGGTGGCCACGAGCGGCACGAGCGGCCCGCCCAAGCTCGTCGACCACTCGTGGGATTCGCTGCTGGCCGCCGCGCGGCTGGCCGAGCAGTGGCACGGCCGCGGCTGGCTGCTCGTCTACGACGCCACCCGCTGGGCCGGCCTGCAGGTGTGGCTCCAGGCGATGCTCACGGCAGGCCGGCTCGTGGTGCCCGCCTCGCGCGATCCCGATCTCGTGGCCAAGGCGTGCGTCGATGAAGATGTGTCGATCCTGCCGGCCACGCCCACGCTCCTGCGCCGCCTGATCGCTTCGGGCGACCGTGCGGTGGTCTCCACCATGAAGCTCGATCGGATCACGCTCGGCGGCGAAGCGACCGACGCTCAGCTCTTGGAGCAGGCCAAGCAACTGTTTCCGAATGCGAAGATCACGCATGTCTACGCCACCACGGAGCTCGGCGAAGTGTTTCGCGTGACCGACAGCCAGGCAGGGTTTCCCATCGAGTGGATCGGCCGGCCGCTGCCAGGGGGCGTGCGGCTCTCGATGCGGCGCGATGGCGAATTGCTCGTGCAGCTCTCGCGCGACACGGCCGAAGTGGCCACGGGCGATCTCGTGGAGCGCCGGGGCAAGCGGTTTGAGTTCACGGGCCGGCGGAGCGACGTGATCGTGGTGGGCGGGGCGAAAGTCTTTCCGAAGCGCGTCGAGGAAATTCTCCGCGGCGTGCCCGGCATCGCCGACGCCCGCGTCTACGGCCTGCCGAGCGCGATCACAGGCGAGCTCGTGGCGGCGGAGATCGTGATCCACGAGCCATTGCCGGCCGGCACCACGCCCGACCAGGTCCGTGCGGCGTCGCTCGCCGTCTGCCGAGAGCGGCTCGAAGCCCACGGCGTGCCGCGGGTGGTCGACGTCGTCAAGAAGCTCACCCTCACCGCCGCCGGCAAAATCCCCCGCCGCTAATCCCTCGTCCTCGTCCTCGTCCTCGTCCCCGTCCCCGTCCCCGATGTAACGCCCCTGTAGGACAGGCTTCAGCCTGTCACTCGCCCGACAGGCTGAAGCCTGTCCTACTCTCCTGCCCACATGGGGCAAGCATCCCGACTGCCAGCGGTGGGCACTCGTTTCGAGTAAACTGCGGGGAATTCCATCCCGGAGCAGTTCGTGTGGCTACCGTACATCCCCGCTTCCTCGTCGACGAGCACCAGCAGCCAACGGACGTCGTGCTGACGATAGCGCAATGGCGGCAGATTCAGGATGATTTGGACCAGCTCGAGGACATTCGTGCCTATGACGCCGCAAAAGCGGGGCCCGATGATGCTGTTCCCATCTCACAGGCTGTCCGAGAGATTCACGGAAATAAGTCGGCGTGACGCCCAACGAATTCGTGTCGGCACGTATCGCGTGATCTACGAAATCAACGACGACACAAAGGCGGTCCTTGTAGTCGCGGTTTCACATCGCAAGGATGCTTACCGCTAATGGCCACCTCCCTCGTCTCCGGCGGATCGCGTGGCCTCGGGCTGGCCGTCGTGGAGCGGCTGCTGGCCCGCGGCGACTCCGTGGCCACGTTTTCGCGGTCTGGCTCGGAGGCCCTTGCGGCCCTCGCCGCCAAACACCCGGGCCGGCTGCTCATCGAATCGCTCGACGCGGCCGACGCCTCGGCCCTGCGGGGCTTCGTCGAGCGGGCTGCGGCCGCCTTCGGCTCGATCGACCACTGCATCGCGAATGCCGCAATCGCCCACGAGGGCGTGCTGGCCACGGCCACCGACGCCGAGATCGACGCGATGCTCGCAGTCAACTTGCGCGGCTCGATCGTGCTCGTGCGCGAGGCGGTGCGGCAGATGCTCGTGAAGGCCGAGCAGCCGTCGGTCACGCTCGTGTCATCGATCGTGGCTTCGCACGGCAGCCCGGGCCTTGCCGTCTACGCCGCCACGAAAGCCGGCCTGGAGGGCTTCGCCCGGAGTCTGGCCCGTGAACTCGGGCCTCGGGGCATCCGGGTCAACGCCGTGGCTCCGGGCTTTCTCGAAACAGACCTCTCGGCCTCCCTCTCAGCCGACAACCGCAGCCGCATCATCCGCCGCACACCGCTCGGCCGCCTGGGCCTGCCGGCCGACGTCGTGGGCGCAATCGACTTCCTCTCGAGCCCCCGTGCGGCCTTCATCACGGGCCAAGTTCTCACGATCGACGGCGGCGCCTCGTAACGACGAGCCCCCACCCCGTAGCGACGGGCCTCCAGGCCTGTCGATGGCCAGAGCCGGCGCTCCGTCCCCACAGGCGGAGTACACTCTCGTCATGCCCGCCCATCGCCGTCCGCCCGCGCCGCGCACGCCGTTCGAAGAGCGCTACCTCGCGCTTGCCAAGCGGATCTGCCTCGCCGCGATCCCCGACCCTCGCTACGAGGTCTTTCTCTTCGGCTCCCGGGCCCGCGGCCACTGCGAACATTCGAGCGACGTCGATATTGGAATCGCCGGCCCCGAGCCGCTGCCGGGCGGCGTGTCGCGGCTGATGAACGAATTGCTCGAGTCCGACGTACCCTGGCGGTGCCAGGTGATCGACTTTGCGCTCGTCACCGACGAAAATTTCCGGCGGCATGCCTACGAGGGCAGAGAGATATGGCGAGCGGCGAATTAGGCCACGACAACCTGCAGCGGGCCCTCGCCGGCCTGTCGCAGGCACTCTCGCTTGACTGCAGTCCGTATCCCGACTTCGTGCGCGACGTCCTCGAGAACGGCCGCATCCAGAAGTTTGAATATTGCGCCGAGCTCTTTTGGAAATACCTGCGCGCATGCCTGATGGCAGAGGGGCTCGACGTGCCCAATAGCCCTCGCGGCGCGATCAAAGCCGGCCTCGACCGGGGCTTCGTCCTCGAGGCTGAATACCAGCCGGCCCTCGACTTGATCGCCGATCGCAACACGTGCAGCCACATCTACAAGCAGTCGCTCATCCCGGGCGTGCTCTCGCGGCTGCCAGCGCACGCCCGCCTGATGCAAGCCATCACCGCCCGCCTCCCCGCCCCGCCGGCGTAGGACAGGCTTCAGCCTGTCTCCTCTCCCAGTAGCGACAGGCCTCCAGGCCCGTCGGCCGGGTATGCTGGTCGCATGAACGCCACGCCTCTTCTCACTCGCATCCTGCGCGCGCTCCACGAGCATCGGCTCGAAGCGGTGCTCATCGGCAACGCGGCGGCAGCGATGCACGGTGCCCCCGTGACGACGCTCGATTTCGACTTTATGTTCCGCGACACGCCCACGAACCTGCGGAAGCTGAAGGCGGTGGCCGCTGATTTGCACGCGATGATCCTCCGTCCGTTCTATCCCGTGTCGCGGCTCTACCGCGTCGTCGACGACGACACCGGCCTACAGGTCGACTTCATGCCGCAGATTCACGGGGTGCGGTCCTTTGAGGGCCTACGATCACGGTCGGTCGAGAGGGACGTGGATGGACTGCTTCTGCGCGTGGCATCGCTCGACGATATCATTGCCAGCAAGAAGGCTGCGGGGCGCGATCGCGACAAGGCCGTGCTCCCGATCCTGGAAAAAACCCTGAAGTCCATTCGGAAGCGTTAGCCGTGGCCCGGAAAGGCAATCACTCGACCGCCGTCAGTCGCCAGCGAGAAAAGGCTCTGGCTGCGCTCAAGGCCGAGAGTGAGCGGCAGCTCGAGGAACTGATCCGCCGTCGGCTCGCGTTGCCGCTTGAAAAGCGGATGAACTTCCTCCGCCGCCGGCTCCCAGGCGGCGGTAGCGCCCTGTAGCGACGGGCCTCCAGGCCTGTCGAAGGACAAACCCCGGATTTCGGCCCCCATCTCTCGGCCGCGTCAGGCCGCGTCGGCGGGCTCGCGATATTCAAGATCCGTCACCAGCAGCAGATCGATGATGTTCAACGTGTCATCGGGCTGCACGACGATCGTGGTCCGGCCAGTGGATGTCGATACGGCAAGCTCGGGGTGCTGCACGGGAATTGCTCGGCCATCGGCCAGATGCATCACGAACGGCCGAAATGGCTGGGCCCTCAAAGCGTTGCGGAACTGCTCCACCGTCATGGCCACCTCCGTTTTTTCACAGTGCAGCGGCAATCTAGGAGAGTGTACGCCCGTTTACTTTCGTGTCAACAGTCGCTGGCCTCCCATCGCCACCCCTCCCCGCCCCCGTAGCGACAGGCCTCCAGGCCTGTCGGAAGCCGTGGCCCGGGCCCTCGTCCCCCCTGCGCGGCCTCGCCCGCGCTAAACGCTTGCACCGCAAAGATGTTGTAGAATTCTCCTGGTCGGAAAAATCGGGATCTTTGGCTGCCACCCAGAGGAACGGAGTGCGCGCAGACCCTGCCCAGCAATTCACGCCCCCAGCCTCGGTCTGCCGCATCCTGATCGTGGGGGCCGGCGGATTTGGGCGCGAGGTGCTCCACTGGGCCCGCGACGCTTGGCCCGACCACGCCGCAAAAATCGCCGGCTTCCTATCGGCCGACTCGGCCCGCCGCGTTCCGCTCCCCATTCTTGGCGACCCCGCTCACTTCCGGCCCGAGCCGGGAGACGCGTTCCTCTTGGCGATCGGCATTCCGGGCGTGCGGCGCCAGGTCGCCGAGATACTTCTCGCACACAATGACGCGTTTCTCACGCTCGTGCACCCCACGGCGATCGTCGCCCCCTCGGCCGCCATCGGCCCAGGCTCGATCCTCTGCCCGCACGCAATCGCGAGCGACTCAGTCCGCCTCGGCCGATTCACGCTCATGAACTACCACAGCTCTCTGGGCCACGATGCATCCACGGGGGATTTCGCCGTGCTCTCCCCCTACGCCACGCTGGGCGGCGGGGCAGCGATCGCCGAGGATGTGTTCCTGGGACTCCACGCGTCTGTCGGCCCGGGCAAGCGGATTGGCCCACGCAGCAAGGTGAGCGCAAACTCCGCAGCCTTGGCCGACGTACTAGAAGACTCGATCGTGTTTGGCGTGCCAGGGCGGATGGCAGCACGATTGGGAGTATCGCGGGCATGATGAATCGTTCGGCTAAGGCCGCATTCTACGCCGCGTGCAGCCCGGTGATGAAAATCAATGGGATGCTGTACAGATGGCTAAGAGCTCCACAGGCCGGCAATTCGCGTGTGCAATTAGGCCCTGGGCGGAACAACTACCTTCCTGGCTGGATCAACATCGATGCCAACATGTTCACTGGCAAGTGCGACGTGTGGGCAGACCTGCGAAACCCCCTGCCACTCGCCAACAATTCGATCGAGGCTTTTTACTCGCATCACGTGGTGGAACACCTTCCATCCCTCGAGAACCATTTCCGAGAGGTGTTTCGGTGCCTTCGCCCCGGAGGCGTGTATCGCGTCGGCGCGCCAAACGGGGATTCGGCCATCCGCAAATTCGTAGAGAACGACATCGCTTGGTTCAGCGAATTCCCGGAAAACCGCCGCAGCATCGGCGGTCGCTTTGAAAACTTCATTTTCTGCCGTGGCGAGCATCTGACGATTTTCACGCATTCCTTCTGCGAAGAACTCATGGCGGACATCGGCTTTACGAACATCAGGCGGTGCCTCCCGATCAAGGAAACCCATTTCCCCGATATTTTCCATTCCTGCCTCCAAAAGGAGTGGGAAAGCGATTTCGAGGCTCCCCACACGCTGGTCATCGAGGCTGTAAAGCGAGCATCCGCGTGATGTTCGCCGGGGTGAAAGGGTAATTGCTGGCGAGCGTTGAGGCCCGAAGAAGACACTGACTGCCGTATCGCGCCGTCCTCGACGGGCTGCGTACGCTCGCGATCCTCCCGCTGCCTGGCGACCACATTGATTGGCGCATGCTGCCAGAGATTTTTTCGGAGCGTCAATGTGTTTGTGTCGGCTCAGAATTCTCGATCACGCGCATTCGTCTCAAGAGCGAGTTCGGGCCCCAGCGACCGTTTAATACTTTTTATTCTCGAATTGAATGCTGCCTAAGGTTTCTACTCCCACAGGTTTTCGTCGGGCAAGCGGATTGAACCCCGTAGCAAGGTTGGCGCAAAATCTGTGGCTCCATTCGACGCGCCAGAAGACCTGATGGACTTCGGGGTTCTAGACACAGTCCACCGCTGAGCGGCTATTCGACACAGTATGGAACGGAGCAGTGAAGGATGAGTGGCAATGCTTTGTGGTCGGCGGTGCTGGCGGCGGCACTAGTTTTGGGAGGGCTTTCCGCGCGAGCACAGTCGCCCAACCAGTTGCCAGACGTGCTCGACCAAACACCTGGTAACTCGTCAACACGGAATGCTATTCCTTCCGAGGAAGAACTCAAACGCGCCCACGACGGAATCCGCGTAATTTTTGAGGACGACGCGGCCAGGGCGAGGACGGCAAAGGACAAGTCTTCGCTCGCCAGCCAAATCTTTGAAAAGCGAGAGATCGCAAGCAACTCTGCAGAGAAGTACGCATTACTCACTGCATCGCTCAATTTCGCGGCGAAAGGTGAAGACGTGGTTTTATTTCTTAAAATCACTGATGAAGTCTCACGGGAATACGCCGTGGATCGTATCTCACTCGTCGCGCCCCGTATTGGCGACTTGTCGGGACCGGTTAATCCAAACACGTGGCCGGCAATATCCGAGCGACTACAGTCGCTGACACAGGATTGCGTTGAAGATGGAAGGTTCGACGAAGCGAACCAAATCACAAACGCCTTTGCGGCGTTAGCTAAGAGGGCTAAAGACTCAAGGGCGGTCAATGCGGCCACAACGCTTCGGAAAGGTGTTGCCGACAAAAAAAAGGCCTTCGAAAAGGCTTCTGAACTATCGGCTGCTGCAAATGCCCCCGGAGCAGACCTCAAAAAAATCACAGAGTACGGAAGGTTTCTCTGCTTCAATCAGAGAGCCTGGGTCAAGGGGCTGCCGTATCTGGCGCGGGGTGAAGACGCCTCCCTGAGCGAGCTCGCGCGCAATGAGATCCGTGGAAGCAGTGCCGACCAGCGAGTGGCGGTTGCCGAAGCATGGGCATCTTACGCTGAAAAGGCTCCACCGACCGACCGTCAGGCAGCACGTGATCACGCAGTCGAGATCCTCACCGCGATCCTGCCGAGCCTCGATGGACTCGCAAAGATTCGCGTTGAAAAACTGGTTGATGATGTACTCATGGCGTCCAACGGATCGGGGAAGGAAATGGGGGCATGGACGGTCGTATTCCGCTCTGCAGACCCAAAGATATGGAACACAGACAGCCCGAATGACGCGCAGAACTACGCCGTGCCGCTGGCTGGGCTACCCGCCAACGTGAAATTCCTGCGTATCAAACGGGCAAACGGTTCCGCCATAATTCTTCCAATTACGAAGAACTCGCTCGACAAGTCGGCGCTAACAGGTCGTTACAGGTTTCAGGGAGCGAAGATAGTGAGCTATTCCGCCACGTTGCTTGGAATCGTTGACGCGACGGCCGAAGTTATCGGTAAGCAGGGGCAAGTTGCCGTCGGCGTTGCACCCGAATCTCTTTCAGGGTGGGGATTCGGTGTCGTAATTCTGAGCGGCGCACAGGGCGTTTGCTGGCACGGGAAGCCGATTTCCATGGAGCCCCTGGAGATAGCGGTCTTGACCCGCGGACTCACGCCGGAAGAGCGAAAGTTCCTGCTGGAGTGAACCGGCTGTCATTTTCAATGGCAGGGTTGCTTTGCTACTGCGTGTCCTCGTCATGAAGCTCGCGCTGAAGTTCTGGTCGATTCTTTCGCACGCCCAAAAGCGAGCAGCTCTCGGACTCGTCGTTCTCATGCTCGTCTGCACGCTCTTTGAGATGCTCGGTATAGGCTTGCTCCTTCCGGGCCTTACAGTCTTGTCTGGAACGAATGGCAGAAGCTACCCAGCTTTCCCGCAGGCGCTCTTGGACCGCCTCGGGAACCCCTCCCCGATACAGGTGGTTGTCTGGGGGTCGGTGACCCTGCTGGCCGTGTACCTCCTGAAAGCAGGCGTCGTGCTATATACCGCGGCCTGCCAGGCGCGATTCGTCCGCCAACTCGACCGCACCCTTTGCGAGCGGCTGTTCACAAACTACCTCACGCAGCCGTGGGCCTTTCATCTGCGCCGAAATTCAGCCGAGATGATCCGCAACATCACGAGCATGGCAGGGCTGGCAGACGCCAGTGCATCAACGCTCAACGCGTTGGCCGAGGTGCTGATCCTGTTCGGCGTGGGCATGATGCTGCTGTGTCTCGATCCGTTCGCCACCGTCGTGGTCGGCTCGCTTGCTGCCGCCTCGACATGGCTTTTGGACCGCGTGTTAAAGCATCGATCGCACCGATGGGGCCTCCTCCGCCACCAATACCATGGAGAAATGATGAAGACGGTGCAGCATGGGCTTGGGGGCATGAAAGACGCCAAGATTCTTGGCTGCGAGGGGTACTTCATCGACCAGTACTCACGTCAGACGGGTCTAGTCGCCCATGTCGCGGCCCGGCAGTCGTTGGCATTCGTGGTGCCACGGCTCTGGCATGAGTTGGCGGGCGTCGCGGCCCTGTGCGTCCTGACGTTCGTCATGGCTCTGCAAGGGAAGCCCATTGAGTCGCTTATCCCGACGCTTGGCGTATTCGCGGCGGCGGGCTTCCGTATCCTTCCCTCGATCAACCGTCTTTCTACGGCCCTCCAATTGATGCGGTATTGGTCACCGACCGTGGACACCGCCGTCAGCGAATTGGAACAGGAGTTGCCCGCCCCGCCGCGTCGCGGCGCCGGCTCCGAGCGGCCCTTTCAGGATTCGCTCGTCCTCGACAGCGTTAGCTTCCGCTACGAAGGCGCTGCGACAGATGCGCTCCAGACCGTCGACCTGACGGTGCGCTCCGGCAGTTCGATAGGGATCGTGGGCAGCAGCGGCGCCGGCAAGAGCACGCTTGTCGACATCATGCTCGGATTGCTCGTGCCGAATCGCGGCAGCGTGCTCGTGGATGGCATCGACATCGCAGCCCATCCCCACGATTGGCAACGCCGCGTGGGCTACGTGCCGCAGTCGATCTACATTTGCGACGATTCGATCCGGGCCAACGTCGCATTCGGCATCGATCCGTCGCGGGTCAATGAGGCCGCCGTGGTCCGTGCGATCAGGGCGGCACAGCTCGACAGCTTTGTCGCCGAGCTACCTGACGGGCTTAACACGCCGGTCGGCGAACGTGGCGTGCGGCTCTCGGGCGGGCAGCGGCAGCGGATCGGAATCGCGAGGGCTCTTTACCACGACCCGCAGGTGCTCGTCCTCGACGAGGCTACGAGCGCTCTCGATGTCGACACCGAGCGTGACGTGATGCAGGCCGTGGAAGCTCTTCAGGGGGCAAAGACGCTTATCATCGTGGCCCATCGCATGAGCACGGTCGCGAAGTGTGATTTGCTCTATCGGCTCGATCGGGGCCGCATCGCACGATCGGGGTCGTTCGAGGAAATCGTGGAACAAGGAGCCTGAGGGTGGCGAGAAATAGCTTGGTAACCGGAGCAGCGGGATTCATGGGGTCGCACGTCGTGCGACACTGCCTCAAGCAGGGCGACGAGGTCGTCGCCCTTGATGACCTCAGTGGCGGCTTCCGCGAGAACGTTCATGCCGGTGCCGCCTTCGTTGAAGGCTCGATCACCGACGTCGCGCTCGTCAATGACCTGTTCTCCCGCCACCGCTTTGACGTGGTCTACCATCTGGCCGCATATGCGGCCGAGGGGCTCTCGCACTTCATCAGGCGGTTCAACTACGAAAATAATCTGATCGGGTCAGTGAACCTCCTCAATGCAGCGGTGAACTCAGGCGCCGTCCAGCGATTCGTGTTCACGAGCTCGATCGCCGTGTACGGTCCTGGCCAGACCCCCATGCACGAGGACACGGTGCCCACGCCCGAAGATCCGTACGGCGTCGCCAAACATGCGGTGGAACTCGACCTCCAGGCCGCCCACGAGATGTTCGGGATCGACTACACGGTATTTCGGCCGCACAACGTCTATGGGGAGCACCAGAACATTGGGGATCGCTATCGCAACGTCGTTGGCATCTTCATGAACCAGGTGATGCAGGGCAATCCAATGCCCATATTTGGGGACGGCCTGCAGACGCGGGCCTTCACGCATATCGACGACGTTGCTCCCCTCATCGTTGAATGCGTGGATGTGCCGGCCTCGCGCAACCGTGTGTTCAACGTAGGCAGCGAGTCGCCGCGCACGGTTCTCGACGTCGCCCACGCCGTCGCTGCGTCATTCGGCGTCGAACCACGAATCGCGCATCTGCCGCCGCGCAAGGAGGTCGTGCACGCCTTCTCCTCCAGCGAAAGGTGCAACTCCGTTTTTGGATCGCGAAAGACGATCTCGCTCGAAGAAGGGGTGGAGCGGATGGCGGCGTGGGCAAAGAAGCACGGCCCGCGTCAAACCAAGCCGTTCACTGGAATCGAGGTGGAGAAGAATCTGCCGCCGTCATGGCGAGCGTGAGGGATGGCCCGACCAACAACCACCGACGCGGAGCCACTGCCGGTCACAGTCGTCGTGCCCGTCAGAAACGAGGAGCGCAACCTGCCGGCATGCCTCTCACGCCTCAACGAATTCGCCGACGTGATCGTGGTCGATTCGGGAAGCACCGACCGCACTGTCGAGATCGCACACGAAGCGGGAGTAACTCTCCTGGAGTTTACCTGGGACGGCGGGTTTCCCAAGAAGCGAAACTGGGTGCTGCTTCATCACCACTTCACGACGCCATGGGTGCTTTTTCTCGACGCAGATGAATATGTCACGCCGGCATTCGTCACGGAACTTCGAAACACGTTGCCCGAGTCAACACACGCCGGATACTGGATTCGGTTCACCAATCACTTCATGGGCCGTGAACTTCGCTTCGGTCAGCCCATGAGGAAACTAGCTCTCATCCGCGTCGGCAACGGCCTGTACGAGCGGATAGACGAGGCCCGATGGAGCGGCCTCGACATGGAAGTGCACGAACACCCCGTGCTCGAGGGAACGGTCGGCGAGCTCGCGGCCCAAATCGATCACAACGACTACAAGGGGCTCCACGCGTATATCGCCCGGCACAACGAATACTCATCTTGGGAGGCGGCCCGATTTCGCCTTCTGGCCGGCTCGCCGGACGCGTGGCACAGCTTCACGTCAAATCAGCGTCGCAAGTACGAGAGCCTCGATCGCTGGTGGCTCGCGCCGGCGTACTTCCTGCACGGGTACCTTTGGAAGCAGGGTTTCCGCGACGGATTTGCCGGGTTCACATTCGCAGCCATGAAGGCGATCTATTTTTTCCAGATTCGGCTCAAGATCATTGAAGGACAACGCGCCAACTAGGGCGTATCTGGCAACCGTGGCGACCCCAGCACCTCGATGAGAGCAGGCCTGAGGGCCTCAGCGATGATTCTCTGCCCCGTTTCATTCGGGTGGATGCCGTCGTTTGGCCTGTACGGGTCAATACCGCCCGCGAGGGAATTTTCCAACGGCGTTCGCAATTCAATGAGTCGGATTCCTTTTTGGGATGCCAGTCGTGCGATCGCGTCATGGCCCGGCAGTGCCTCACCAGCGATTTCGCTACGATTCGGGAAGTGGACTAGCAATAAGCTTGCTCCTGAGGCGATGGCCAAGTCACACACGTCCGAAAGATCTTTCATCCCTCGCGTAAACTCGCGAACATCCTGTGGCACCAGGGCAGGCTGTGCAGCCGGTGAAAATAGATGGGTGACACGGGGTGCAACATATCGGCGAACCGCCTCGGCGAGTGCCGACCATGGCCGTCGATCTGGAAACGACGGATCGACGCCCACGACCCGCTGGCCGGTCGGGTTGTCGCGAGGGTCTTCACTGTTCACGACGATCACGAGCACGTCGGCCTCGAACAGTCCGAAACGTCTGGCGTATGCCAGCAGGTTGCCTGGCCCCCAGCTCCCGGCGGAAATGTTGCCGACGACAACGGGTCGCATGAGGTCCGCGGATAGCCGAGCCTGTAGTAGTTCCGACGCAAGATCGGCCTGGTCGGTCAAGGCACCACCGTTGATCACGCTGTCTCCCATCAGCATCACCCTCACCTCGTTGGCCCGAGTCTTGTGCTCAGGAAACTCGGGAGATCGCATGTGGTGCGAGTTGATGTGCACCAAGTTGCCAAACCGGCGATACGCTCCAGGGCGGAATGCGTATTCAAGATCCGGATACGCGTCGCTGAGTGGCGGGTCGCCGAGGCCGAGGCCGAGCCGTGCGCCGAGTTCGCCGCCGGCGAATGCACTCCCAACGACCAAAAGTACCGCCACCATCCAGCGGCGCTGCTGGCGGGCTAATAGCGGCAACAGAGTTGGTGCCTGATTAGTCATGCAACGTTGAGACTAACCGTGCCTGCAATACGCCTCAAGCGCGGTTCGTCGCCCGTTACGCGGCCAGCAGCGGAATCATCTTCCGCTCATTGGTTGGCGGGGGGGTTCGTATGCGTCGCCGTGATTCTGGGGCCATTGCTGTTGGGGGGCACCGGCGCATGGGCTCGGCTCGGGCTTGAGGCCGTAATGGTTCTCGTTGTCGTGTTGTGTGCGATCGCAGGCCGCGCCGATACTCAGCCAGCCTTGGCGCCATTGCTCGCCTGCGGCACGCTTCTGTTGCAGGTAGTTCCGCTGCCGGACCACCTTCTCGTGGCGATCGCGCCGCTGTCGGCGGGCGCCTGGAAAGTCGCCACTGAGGGCGCTCCCGGGGCGACAGGCTGCATCGCCGTCGATCCAAGTGCGACCCTCGCCGGATGCCGTCGCATGCTGGTGGGGCTGGCGGGGATCGTAGCGATTGCAGAACTGCTGCGAGAGCGGATGGCTCGACGAGCGGTGATCAGCGCGCTCGCAGTCGCGAGCCTTATCATCATCGCGGCTGGCGTGCTCTTTCCGGTGGAAGCCAACGAAAAGATTCTGCTCGGATTCGTCGATCTGAAAGGGCCGCTCGAGTTCTGGCGTTCCCCGGTGCCGGCCCCCATTCAGACGGCCGGCTGGGCCTATCTCGACTGGGTGACGGTAGGCGACAGCCGCTCCATGATGGAAAATGGCCTCGTGGGCGATGGCTTTGGCTCGTACATCAGCAGCAACGAATTCGCCGCCGGCGTCTACCTCACTTTTCCGGCGGTGCTTGCCACAGTTGTCTTGGTGACGAAAAAACGTCTGCCGAAGGCTGCCATTCTTGTCGGCCTTGGTGTGTCACTCGCCGCCGCCGTGTGGGTCGTCGGGAGTATGGCCAAATCCCGCGCCGGGAGCGCGTCGCTTGTCTTTGGTTGCATGGTGTTTTTTATGCTCCTGACCGAGCATCCGAAAGCCCGCCGTGCGATGGGATTCGCAACGGCCGCGGCCGCGATCGCCCTCGTGGGCTTCGTGCTTCTGTTTCACGGCCAGCTAGAGTCGCTCACCGGATGGTGTCCCGATGAATGGCGGAGCCGCCTGGCATCGCTGCGATCCGATGGCCGCGTGATCGCATCACATACCGCGATGCGGATGTTCTTTGCGTCCCCGTTTTTGGGAACAGGCTTGGGCAGCTACGGAGGCATTTACCCACGGATGACCGGCGGCAACCACGTCTGGTATTTCGCCCACAACGACTACGCCCAACTGCTCGCCGAAACCGGAGTCCTTGGGCTTGGTTTGATTCTCGTCGCGGCGGGGCTTTCCGCGGTGTCGTATCGCCGATTTCTCTCGCTCCACCCGCCCGGCGATCGGCTTGAAGGAGCCGTGGCGTGGGCAGGCCTCGCGGCGCTCGCGATCCACTCAGCATTTGACTGGAACCTCCACGTACCCGCGAACGCGTTTCTCGCGGTCGTGCAGACAGGGCTCGCGTTGGCCACCGCGCGGCCCGATGGGTCGATAGCGAGCCGTCAAAGAACCATGCCCGAACGCCGGTTAGCAAGCTGGCTGCCTGGGTTCGCGCTAGCGGGCGCGTGCATTGTCGCCTTGGGTTTCCTGGCCCGCGATGCGGCGTCGGAGACTACAACGCTGAGTCTACGCAAGGCGCTCGCGGCCGATCAGATTGCCACGCAGGTCCCAGACCAATCGAGCGCGGTGCCGCGGCTGCTTGCAGCGATAGCAGCCGGCGAGCGTGCCGCCGCCCGCGATCCAGCGAACGCGCACCTCGCGATGCTGATCGGACAGGCGAACCTCCGTCTGGCTGTCCGCTCCGATGGCTTGGGGCCGGAGCGAGAAGTGTTCAAATCGGCAGCATCTCGCTGGTTTCGTAAGGCCTCCCTGCGGTGCGCCACCGTCCGTGGTCTCCCTGAACCGTTGCCACCAACGACGTCGCCACGATCATGACGTCATCGGTCGATATCGCCGCGAACCGAGCGAGTGTGAAATACTCGATCGGTGAGCTTGTCGCCCGGGCGGCCTGGGGTCTGGCAAGCGTTCTTTTCTGGCTCATTCCGCGGCCGTTTCATGGTGTGCGTCGCGGTATCCTCCGGTTGTTCGGCGCCCGGGTGGGCCGCGAAGTGCACATCCATCCAACAGTCAGGATTTTCCTGCCCTGGCAACTGTCGATCGGCGATGAGAGCGCGATCGGCGACCGTGCCATCGTCTACGCTCTTGGCCCAGTGACAATCGGATGCCGGACAACGGTGTCGCAGCATGCGCACCTCTGCGCCGGGTCGCACGATTACCGTGACCCGGGTTTTCGCCTACTGCGGCTGCCCATCACGATCGGTGACGAAGTCTGGGTCTGCGCCGATGCATTCGTGGGGCCCGGGACACTCGTCGGCGATAGGGCGATCGTGGCCGCACGAGCCGTCGTGGTGAATGACGTTCCTCCAGGCACGATCGTGGCCGGCAATCCCGCGTGTGTGATTAAAAATCGTGACTGACAACGAAACAGCATTGAGGGCGACTCACGCCGCGAAACGGCCAAAGGTCATGGTGGCTGGCTGCTTCGATCTGCTGCATGCAAGCCACGTTGTGTTTCTCAACAAGGCGGCTTCGCTCGGCGATCTCTATGTATCACTCGGGGCGGATCAGTCGATCGTGCAACAGAAGAACAAGCAACCGACGTACTCGCAAGCAGAACGCAAGTTTTTGCTCGAGAATCTCCGGTGTGTGAAATGGGTCGATGTGGTGAACGATCCGAGCCCCCTGGGCTTTGTGGAGCACCTCGGACTCATTCGCCCCGACATCTTCGTCATCAACGAAGACGGCGATGCGCCGGAAAAGCGACGGGCATGCGTTGAACACGGCATCGAGTACATCGTCTTTCCGCGTGACCACTTCCTGGCTGACGCGCCAACCTCCTCGACTGCCATCGCGAAGGGTTCCTACATCCCCACTCGGGCGAGCCTCTGCAGCGGCTTCATGGACAATCCGCGGTTCAACGGAGCGACGCCTTCAGGCTATGGCCATCTCGTGGTTCTGCCAATCGAGCCGTTTGCAGCCCTGCGGGACCGGTCAGGAATGGCGAGCAGCACAATCAAGACCGTGCGCCGATTCTTCGGCTGCCAACTCCCCACGCTCTATCCGCCCGACCGGCTCGCCGAAATCATCTTCTGCCTCGAGAATCCTCCCGACAAGCGCGGCTACATCTCCGGCACCCTGGACGCTCGCGGCATCGTAGGCACGGGAGCAAACCTGTTCCGCTATCCTGCGAATGCGTACTTCCCGGATCGAATCGACGTCGACAAAAGCGAAGAAACGCTGAAGTGGTTGGAGAGTCATCTCTATCTTAAACATTCCTGGGACCGGCCGGCCGATTGCGTGGTAACGGTGCGAAGTGATCACGCTCAGTTCGCCCCGCACGCCGAGGCGCTGGATCAGGCCAGCCTCGATTGCTGGAAGGCAATACAGTCGCAGGACCTGTCGGGCTTGGCAGCGGCCATCAACGTTTCGCACCGCGCCCAGTGTGAGGTTGTCGAAAATCATTGCCCCGCACCGCTTCGCGGTTTCATTGACAAAGAGGCCGGTGCAAGAGCTGCCATGATCATGGGTGCGGGGGGAGGCGGCTACGTGCTGTTCATCGCCGATCGCATCCCCGACGCTGGAATCCCGATCCGGATTCGCAGGCCCGACCCATGCACGACGACCGTGATCCCATGAGTCGCTCCAATCCTCAACGGGCCGATCCCTTAACCGCGAAAGCAGCCGTCGTCGTCCTTTGCTTCAACGAGCAAAAGTGGCTGGAGAATTGCATCTCGAGCGTGCTCGCGACCAAAGACAGCAACTTCCGGGTGTTCCTCGTCGATAATGCATCGAACGACCGCAGCGCGGAGTTCATGGAACGGTCATTTTAGTCGGTCACGATCGTGCGCAATTCCGCAAACCTCGGTTTCGCAGGCCGCAACAACGAGGGAATCCGTGCTGCGATCGCCGCCGGGGCGGAGTTCATCTTTCCTCTCAACCCCGATACTTGAGTGAAGCCTTCATGGCTGCGGGAGATGCGGGCACACTTTCGGGAGGAGCCCTCGCTCTATGCTGTCCCATCGATGATTCTCAACGTCAAGAATGATCGCTTCGACCACAATCTCCTCCAGATGGTGAGTGAGAAACCCGGCTTTGTTCAGGACGCGCGGAACGGCGGCCCGAGGCCTTGGTATGAGACAACGACGGGCTCTGACGCGGCGATCATAGCGAGAAAGGCGTTCTACGAGGATGTCGGTGTGATCGACCCCCAGTTCTTGTTCTACTTTAAGGAGATCGACCTCCTGCGGAGAAGCCGGTATCACGGCAAGCGAATTGCCGTGAGCACCAGGAGCGTGATCCACCACTGCAACCAGCTCGAAACCCCGCAATCCGGCCGCCCGGTCAAGATCCGCTTCGAGCGAGGATTCTTGATCTACACGCTCAAGGATCAGTTCAACCCCCTGCTCAAATATGGGATCAATTTTCTGCTGGAGTTCGTCTCCCGCCCGGCGGGCGCCGTGTTTCGCCAGGTGTGGAAACGAGCGTGGCAGTTGCTCAAGGCGGACATCGAATTGCTACTCAAAAGCCCCCGCATCATCTGGCGGCGCCATCTGGAACTGAATGCTCCTGAGTGGCTACTTGAAATGCCGTGGCTGCGTCCGCGCGCCACGGAAGCGGTGCAGTCGTGATGGAACCGGCGCGCCGTACCCGTGTGTTAATCCCGATCTCGGAGCCCATCGGAGGGCAGATGTCAGCGGTCGGCATCCGCAAACTGGAAGTTGGTAGGGCGTTGGCAACGATCTGCGACGTCACGTTCGCGACGACAGAAGGTACGAATGACCCCCAGCCGGGCATCAATCTCGTACCCTGTCCACACAGGGCGGCATTTCGTGACCTCCTCACGACCCATGACGTGCTTTACACGTTGGGTTTGACGGCGGACCGATTACTCGACGTAGTGCGTTCTGGAATCCGAATTGTGCTCGACATGTACACTCCGCTGGCGGTGGAGATCTTTGAGGCGTTCCCAGAAGCACCTGCGGCGCTCTTGAGGCGAATGCATCGCCGGGTAGTGCGTTGGACGATCGCGCAACTCTCACACGCTGATTTCATCGTCTGTACGGGAGCGGCCCAGCGAGATCTCTGGCTGGGCACGCTGAACGCGGCTGGAATCCTCGATTCCGAGCGGGTCCGCAACGACCCTGACTGCCGAGGCATCATCGACTTCGTTCCCATGGGGGTACCAATCACCGAACCCGTCGCTACAGGCCGGCCGCTCCGCGATCGGCTGCCGGCGGTGAAACCAGATGATTTTCTGCTCTTATGGACAAGCCATATCCTCGCCTGGCAAGACCCGCAGACGTTGCTTCACGCCATGAAGCGACTCTTCGTCGAGGATCCGTCGATCCGGCTCGTATTCCTCGGAACGGGCTTGCCACGGCCGGCAGGCCGATCGTCTTGGCTAGATCCAGCAGCAGTTCGCACCCGGGAAACGTTCGCGCTGGCCGAGTCACTCGGGCTGCGGGATCGCAATGTCTTCTTCCTATCGGACCGAATCCCTTATCGCGACATTGGCGGTTTTTACAAAGATGCCGACGCCGGAATCGCAACCTATCCGGCGTCGCTCGAAACGCGTTACTGCCTGGGCACCCGGCTCCTTGATTTCGTCTGGGCGGGCTTGCCAATGATCGTGAGCGGGATGGGGTTACAGCGCGACTTCGTCGAGGGCCACGGTATCGGCATCTTCTCACCGGCTAATGACGCCGAAGCGTTGGCTGATGCCATTCTGCGAATGAAAAACTGGGTTCGAGCGGAAGCATTCCCAGCGGATCGCTTTGCCGCCGCACGCAACGCACTCGCTTGGCCGGCGGTCACGGCGCCCGTGGCGAGATTCTGCCGGGCACCGCTCGCTCGCACGAGGAAGCCGCGAAAGCGCATGCTGACTGCAGTCGCGCAAGTCGGAGAGTTTGCAGTGAGGAGCCTTGGGTGCAGACTTGCCATGCGATTGGGAGATGGACACCCGCGATGATCTACCCTGAGTTAACGTCTCTTCTTGCCGGCAGTGAACGCTCGATTGAAGGACTCGTCGCCGTCGTAATCGTCGGCTACAACGAAAAGAACCTTGTCGAGCCATGCCTCTCATCGTGGGATCGCGTACCCTACGAACCGCTACAGATCATTTACGTTGACAACGATTCCACGGATGGAACGCTTGAATTGGTTCGAGCCAATTTCCCACGCGTACAGGCGGTGAGTTCCGGCGGAAACCTAGGCTACTGCGGCGGCAACAACGTAGGCATACGCCTAGCCCTGGAGGCCGGCGCGGAGTTCGTCCTGATTCTCAATCCCGACACAACCGTCTTCGATCCTGTTTTTGTCGGCATCCTTGTGAGCTATCTTCGGAAGCACTCAAAGGTGGGCAAGGTCGGCCCACGGGTGTTCCTGCGTGAAGGCGGCACCGTCCAGAACACGATACTTGCGTGGCCGAGCGTTGGCGGCAGCTTGGTCGCGAGACTCGGCCACGCGAATCTCTCAGCCACCATGCAGGAGCCCGGTAACGTTGCCTCGTTGAACGGCTGCTGTGTGCTGGTGCGAGCCGCGGCGATCCGAGATGTGGGCCTTTATGACGAGGAGTATTGGTGCTACGGCGATGAGGCGGAGTGGGATTGGCGGGCGGAGCAGGCGGGATGGGAAAGGCATTATCTGCCTGTGGATAGCATCGTCCACCACCAGAAATTGGCCGGCTACGACTTCGCCAGTCGGTCGAACTACCTCATGAAGCGCAACACTGCCTTGTGGTTTCTCAATGCCGGGAAACCAATGCCGTTGCTCGGCTGGATCACCGCAACGACGGGCATGGCCTTAGCACGCGCCCTAATGGCGCCGCTGCGCGGCCAATCGCTCACGAAGTATTCCCAGTTTGCAGCGAAGTTGATCGCGGCTTACGCGGACGTTGTCTGGAGGCTGTTCACCGGGAAAAGACGGACACCGGAATCGTTTCGCGGGCGAATGCCATGCCATCTAACCTGACATTTTCTCCCGCTATCGATGCGACCGGTACCGCTGGCCGTTATGTTCTCGTGCGGCCGGCGGCCATGCAACGGCTCCCGAGCGATGCCTTTCCGTGCCGGGGGCTGTCGCTCGGGAGGGTTGCCTTGTATGCGTGCGCGACGGTTGTGTTCATGTTCGTGAACAAGGGCGGGGCGATCGGAAACACCGCTTTCTTCATCGTCGTCGCCGGCATGATGCTGGGCTCTCCCCTGATCGCCTTGATGGGTTTTTCCTGCGCTGTTCTGGCGCTGACCCTGAACACCGCATTCGTCGCAAAAACAATAGCGTTCACGTTCTCTCGTGTTTTCAGCGTTGCGATCTTTTCAGCGCGGTTCGCGGTCGGCGGCACGCTTTCTTTCCTATATTCTCCGCCGTACCTGGCCATGACGACCTTTTGCATGGTCGCCGCCTTCTGCTCGATCGTGAGCGGCTACTTCACGCATATCGCCCTTATCAAGGTGCTGATTTACTGGGCAGGGATGACGGGTTTTTTTGCGTTCATGGCAACGATACGTGAGCGCCGCATTGACACGACCGAGTGGTTCGTGTCGCAGACCGCCGCCGTGGTGATACTCAGCGTTCTGTCGCTGGTTCTCGGCGTGGCACAGAACTTTCGAGCGACAACCGCCGCTCTTGGCCTTTACAACCTTGCCTTCTATCATTCGCAAACCGCTGGGCCTATCTTCGCCCTGCTCATCGTCTATCTGACATGCGTCTTGCTGTTTTCTGGCCACCGGAACCGCTGGATCTGCGTGCCCCTGATTGCATTCCTCGCGTACGGCATGTTTCTGACTCGATCACGGACCGGGGCCGGGACGCTGGCCGCCGGGCTAACGGTCGTTTCCACGCTCGCCGTGCTGTGGAGCCGTGGGCGGCGATTCGCGATCCGCCTCAACTATCCAAGGAAGGTAATTGTCGCAGGCGTGCTGGCCGCAGCACTCATTGCGACTGTGTACGACATGGCGACACAGGGCGCTCTGATGTCTGGAATTCGATCTTTTCTCGTGAAGTCACGAGCGGATGTCGAGGAAATTGTGGTTGCCGATATTTTTTCGTCCCGACAAGGGCTCATTGAGCGAGGCTGGAGCAACTTCCTGCAATCGCCGATCGTCGGCATCGGGTTTGGGGTATCCACAGATCACTATTTTCGCGAGACAGCGACGATCCTCTACGCGCCGGTCGAGAAAGGGTTTCTACCAACGGCACTGCTCGAAGAAGTGGGTGTGCTTGGCACGTTGGCTTTCGTCGGATTCATCATCACGATGCTCTTGAGTCTCGTCCACGCCCGTAACATTCCAGGCGTCGCGATGTTCGTGTCGTTGCTGGTCTTGAACCTCGGCGAAGCTGGAATTTTTGCGCTAGGCGGACACGCTGCATTCATGTGGCTTTTTGTGCTTGGCGGAATTCTGCTCGGTGACCGCTGTACGACTGCAATTCGTCAGGATGCAACGCATCGGGTACGGGTCTTGACTCAATGACCTGCCGCGTTCTCCATGTAACGTCGGGGCTCGACCTTCACAGCGGGGGCCCTGCGGTTGCGCTCGCTGGGCTGGCGGTCGCCCAGCAACATGCCGGACTGGACGTGCGGGTGGTTGCATCTTATCGCGAGGGACGAGAGCCTTCCCTGGCCGAGCAGATCCGTAGCAAAGGGGTTGCCGTGACGTGCGTCGGCCCATGTTTCGGCCGTTTCGCACGGCATCCTGCCCTATCGGAATCGGTTGCCGCCGACGTGGAGGCGGCCGACATAATTCATATCCATGCGTTGTTCGAGGAAGTGCAACACCTCTCGGCGACATTCGCCCGTCGGTACGGCAAGCCCTACCTGATCCGGCCGTGCGGTATGATCGATCGGTGGAGTCTGCGTCGCAACTGGCTCGTCAAGCGCATCTACCTGGCCTGGCGACTCTCCCGAATGCTTGAGGCGGCTGCGGCGATTCATTACACGACAGGCTTCGAACGCCGGAATGCGGAGCACCTTCATCTTCAGCCGAGAGCGATCATCGAACCGAACGGCGTGGACCTAGCGGAATATCAAGCCCTTCCCGCCCCGGGTTCATTTCGCAAGCGGTTCGGCATCCCGGCGGGTGCGCCGCTCATCACGTTTCTGGGCCGCTTGCATCCTGGCAAAGGTGTGGAACCCCTTGTGCGCGCGCTCGGTTCCGGCCATCTGAAGCATGCGCACCTGGCGATCGTTGGTCCGGATTCCGGCGGCCAACTCGAGACGATGCAAACGCTTGCTGCCCGCTGCGGCGCAGCAGAGCGGGTTGTGTTCACCGGGCTTTTGCAGGGGCAAGACCGGATCAAAGCCCTCGTCGATGCCGATGTGTTTGCACTGCCTTCCGAGCACGAAAACTTCGGCATCGCCGTTGCGGAAGCCATGGCAGCGGGAGCACCCGTGATCGTCTCGCCGGAAGTCGGCATCGCAGATGACGTGACCGCGGCCGGCGCAGGGGCCGTCGTGCCTCTTCAGCAGGATTTGCTCGCCGCCGAGCTTGCCCGCTGGCTTGGCAACGCCTTCCTGCGGGCAAACGCCGGCGCCCAGGGTCGAGCCTACGCGTTCGAGCGATTTGGTTGGCATGAAATTGGCCAGCGCTGGGCCGGACATTATGCTGCTATCCTGGGACGCCCCAGCGCTGCGTAAGGATTTCAATGACGTCAACGACGCTCCATCAGAAGATTGATGATCGCACTGCCGTGATCGGTGTGATTGGGCTGGGCTACGTCGGCCTGCCCCTGCTCCATGCCTTCCACGCCGGAGGCTA